>CAZQSM010000007.1:0-50021 GCA_964596065.1 uncultured Chlorobiaceae bacterium
GGATATGCCGCGGCGCGAAGCTCGACAACCTCATCCAGATCGGCCACAACGTCCGGATCGGCGAGGACACCGTGATCGTCGCGCAGACCGGCATCGCGGGGAGCACCTCCATCGGCAAGCGCTGCGTCATCGCGGGGCAGGTCGGCATCGTCGGACACCTGACGATCGGCGACGGCGTGACGATCGGCGCCCAGTCGGGCGTCTCGCACTCGATACCGGAGCCGGGCCGTACCTACTTCGGATCCCCCGCCAAGGAACACCGGAGGGCGCTGCGCATCGAGGGGGCGCTGCGACAGCTCCCCGAGCTCCTGACGGAGGTCAGGGCGCTCCGGGACGCCCTCGACCGGCTGACCGGGCCGGACCACACCACCCCCCCATCCGGGGAGAAGGGAACACCGCGATGAACAAGCACCAGCAGACGATCCAGAAACCGGTCTCAATTTCGGGCGTCGGCCTCCACACGGGGGTCGCCGCGAAACTGACGTTCACGCCCGCCGCCCCGAACGCCGGGATCCGGTTCCGCAGGACGGACCTCGCCGGCGCGCCGGAAATCCCCGCCCTCGTCGACCACGTCGTGGAGGTCGCGCGCGGGACCACGCTCGCCGTCGGCGACGCCCGGGTGCACACGGTCGAGCACGTCCTCGCCGCGCTGGTCGGCCTCCAGGTGGACAACGTCGTCCTCGAGGTCAACAACATCGAACCGCCGATCTGCGACGGCAGCTCCAAGCCCTTCGTCGACGCCCTCCTCGAGGCCGGCCTCGAAAGCCAGGAGGCCGAGCGGGAGTATTTCGTCGTCGACCAGACGGTCCGGTACGTCAACGAGGAGCTGGGCGTGGACATCGTCGCCCTCCCGACCGACGACTACCGGCTGACCGTGATGATCGACTACCAGAACCCGGTCCTCGGCAGCCAGCACACCGGGCTGTTCAACCTGGAGAAGGAATTCATCCCCGATTTTTCCGACGCCCGCACCTTCTGCTTCCTCCACGAGGTCGAGATGCTCCACGCCCAGGGCCTCATCCGGGGCGGGAACCTCGACAACGCGATCGTGATCGTGGACCAGGACCTCCCCGCCGCGGAGGTCAGGCGCATCACGAAGAAACTGGGGATCGCCGATTCGGTGGTGATGGTGAAAAGCGGCGTCCTGAACAACAAGCAGCTCCGCCACAAGAACGAGCCGGCCCGCCACAAGCTCCTCGACCTGATGGGCGACCTCGCCCTCTCGGGCGTCGCGCTCAAGGCGCAGGTGCTCGCAGCGCGGCCCGGCCACGCCAGCAACGTCGAATTCGCGAAGAAAATCAGGAAGCTGCACCAGCAGCGGAAGCTCGTCCGGCGCTACCAGTCGGAAACCAAGCAGGGGCTGGTCTTCGACATCACGGCGCTGCAAAACATCCTCCCCCACCGGTATCCCTTCCTCCTGGTCGACAAGATCGTCGACTTCGTGATCGACGAGAAGATCACCGGCGTCAAGAGCGTCACGCTGAACGAGTGGTTTTTCCAGGGGCATTTCCCCGGCCGGCCGGTGATGCCCGGCGTCCTCATCATCGAGGCGATGGCGCAGACCGGCGGCGTCCTCCTCCTCAACGGCGTTGAAAACCCCGGGGAGAAGCTGGCGATGTTCACCAGCATCAACAACGCGAAATTCCGCCGTCCCGTGGTCCCCGGCGACCAGCTGGTGATGGTGGTGACCATGCAGAACCGCCGCAGCCGCCTGGCCCAGATGAACGCGAAGGCGTTCGTCGAGGGGGAGCTGGTCGCCGAGGCGGACCTCAGCGCTGCCATCGTCGATAAAACCTGAATTCACGGGAGCCTCCATGAGCGTCAACGTCGACAACAGGGCCGCGGTCAGCCCCAGGGCGGAACTTGAAGCCGGCGTCACCGTCGGCCCCTTCGCCGTCATCGAGGAAAATGTCACGATCGGCGGCGGCACCGTCATCGGATCGCACGCGCTGATCGCGTCGGGCGCGAGGATCGGGCGCGACTGCCGGATCCACCACGGGGCCGTGGTCGGGTCCGCCCCGCAGGACCTCAAGTTCCGGGGCGAAGCCACCACGCTGGAAATGGGCAACCATACCACGGTCAGGGAATACGTCACCCTGAACCGGGGGACCTCCGAGCGCGGGAAGACCACCATCGGCAACCACTGCTTCATCATGGCGTACGCCCACGTCGCGCACGATTGCTCGGTCGGCAACAACGTCATCCTGGCCAATTCCGTCAACATGGCTGGCCACGTCGTGATCGAGGACCACGCGGTCATCGGCGGGCTCGTTCCCCTCCACCAGTTCGTGCGGATCGGCGCCCACGCGATGATCGGCGGGGGCTTCAGGGTGCCGAAGGACGTGCCCCCCTTCATCCTCGCCGGCCAGGAGCCGCTCGCCTTCCAGGGACTCAACCTGGTCGGCCTGAAACGGAGGAATTTTTCGCGCGAATCGATCGACCTCCTGCGCCGCGCCTACCAGATCGTCTATGAATCGCACCTGAACGTCTCGCAGGCCATCGAGCGGATCCGGGAGGAACTCCCCCCCTCCGAGGAGGTGGCGCGCATCCTGGAGTTCATCGGGAAGTCGAAGCGGGGCATCATCGGCAACCGGCGATGAACGTCCGCGTCCTCGCCGAGGGGACGGCCTCCGGGGCCGCGAACATGGCGCGAGACGAGGCGCTCGCCCGCGCGCTGGCCCGCGGCGGGATCGGCCCGACCATCCGGCTCTACGGCTGGGAGCCCCCCTGCCTCTCGATCGGATTCCACCAGGAGGAGGGGGACTTCGACCGGAGCGCGATCGCGAGGCTCGGCGTCGACCTGGTCCGGAGGCCGACCGGCGGCCGCGCGATCCTCCACTGGCATGAGCTGACCTACTGCGCGCTCGTGCCGCTCTCGGCCGGTTCCCCCCGCGCCATCTACGGCATGCTCAACGAGGCCCTCCTCGTCGGCATCCGGTCGATGGGGATCCCCGCGGGGCTCGCCGGCCCCGGGCCCGCCCTGAAGGCGGCCTACGCCTCGCCATCGGGCATCCCGTGCTTCACCGTATCCGTGAAATCGGAAATCCAGGTCCACGGGAGGAAACTCGTGGGCAGCGCGCAGCGCCGCTACGGCGACGCCGTCCTCCAGCACGGCTCCTTCCTCCTCGGGACGCAGCACCGGGAGATCGCCGGGCTCGTCCGCGCGGCCGCTCCCGGTCCCCGCGCGGCCATCGCCGCCGCGATCGGAGGGACGACCACGGAGGCCGAGAGCGTCCTCGGCCGGGAGGTGACCCTCGACGAGGCCTCGGCGGCCATCGCCGCGGGATTCGAACAGTATTTTTCGGACACGCCGGACATCCCCCGCCCATCCGGGGCCGTGCCGGATTTCGCAACGTCACACTGACAGGAACGCCCGATGCCACGATCCCCGCGAAGACCGGCGTCCGCGCCGCGGAAAAGCGTCCCCCCGAAGGGCAGGGTCGTCACCACGAGGACCCTCCTCACCATGAAGCAGACGGGCGAGCGGATCGCGATGCTCACCGCCTACGATTACCTTGTCGCGCGCTACCTCGACCAGGTCGGCATCGACATCATCCTCGTCGGCGACTCGCTCGGGAACGCGGTGCACGGGTACGAGACCACCCTCCCCGTGACCGTGGACGACATGATTTACCACGCGAAGGCGGTCAAGCGCGCGGTGAAGAACGCCCTCATCGTCGTCGACATGCCGTTCATGTCGTTCCAGTCGAGCCTCGACGAGGCCGTGAAGAACGCCGGGCGGATCATGAAGGAAGTGGGCGTCGGGGCCGTCAAGCTCGAAGGCGGGAGTTACATCGCCGACATCGTCCGCCACCTCGTGCGGATCGGGATCCCGGTGATGGGACACCTCGGGCTCACGCCGCAGGCGATCAACAAGTTCGGCACGTACGAGGTGCGCGCCAAGGACCCCGACGAAGCCGCCGAGCTGCTCCGCGACGCGAAGGTACTCGAGGAGGCGGGCGCGTTCGCCATCGTGCTCGAAAAAATCCCGGCCGGTCTGGCGCGGAAGGTCTCGGCGAGCGTCTCGATCCCCACGATCGGGATCGGCGCGGGTCCCCACTGCGACGGACAGGTGCTCGTCGTCTACGACATGCTCGGCCTCACCGAGGAATTCCAGCCCCGGTTCGTCCGGCGGTACGAGGAGCTCGCGGAAACGATGCGGAAGGCCTTCGCCGGCTACATCGCCGACGTCAAGGGCGGGAAGTTCCCGTCGAAGGGCGAAAGCTATTGACCCCCGCCGGACGCTCCTCCCGCCGCAGACCCTCGATCCTCGTCTGTAACGACGACGGCATCGACGCGCCCGGGCTCGCGGCGCTCGTCACCGCTCTCCGGACCATCAGCACCGTGACCGTCGTCGCCCCCGACAAGCAGCGCAGCGCCGTCGGCCACGCGATCACCATGAACTACCCGCTCCGCGTCAGGAAGTTCCACAAGGAGGGGCGGCTCTTCGGCTACGCGGTGGAGGGCACGCCGGCGGACTGCGTCAAGCTCGCCATCCGGTCGCTGCTGGAGACCCCGCCCGACCTGGTCGTCTCCGGGGTCAACCACGGCTCGAACACCGCCGTCAACATCATCTACTCCGGGACGGTTTCGGCCGCCACGGAGGGGACGCTCCTCGACGTGCCGTCGATCGCCGTCTCGCTCACGACGTACGGCAACGCCGACTTCCGCCCCGCGGCCCGCTTCGCCCGCCGCCTGGCGCTCCACGTCCTCCGGACCGGGCTGCCGGCGGGGACCCTCCTCAACGTGAACGTCCCGGCGGTGCCGGCCGCCAGCATCAGGGGCGTGAAAATCACGCGGCAGGGGAACTCGAGGTGGGACGACACGTTCGACGTGCGGATCGACCCGAACAACAACACCTACTACTGGCTCACCGGCAAGCTCGACGTGCTCGACACGGCCGACGACACCGACGTCGTCGCCGTCAGGAACAATTACATCTCCGTCACGCCGATCCAGTACGACCTGACAGACTACAAATCGCTCAAGGCCTTCGGGACCTGGAAACTCCCCCGGTCGTGAACCGCCGCCGCGCCGGCCCCTCACCCGAGGAGGAACGTCAGCACGGCCCCCGCCGCGAGCGAGGCGACCGCGAGGGACGCCGTGCGGGGCCAGGCGCGTTTCGCCGAGCCCCATGACCTCCCGAAGACGTACATCAGCGCGACCAGGCCCGCCGTCAGTCCGGCGCAGAGGAGGTACCCCCCTCCGGAGGGCATCAACCGCACGAAACTCCACCCGAAATCCTTCCCGTACACGATGATCAGGTGGACGTAATAGACGGCGAGCGATTCGCGGCCGAACACCACGAGCGTCCTGGAACCTCCCCCCATCCGCAACAGCCACCAGAGCGCGCACATCACCAGCCCAACCGACCCGAGTCGCACCAGGAAATATTCCGCGCTCCAGTACCAGTACCCGTCCCCCGCGTAGAGCGGCGACGTGAACGCGGAGGCGGCGACCCCGAGCCCGACGCAGGCCGCCCCGGTGAGGGCGAAACCCCCGATGAGCGCGCGGTCGTTCCCCGCGGCGACCGCCCGGAGATACCGTGATCCGGCGAGATAGCCGGCTGTGAGGAACGCCCCCCAGGGGACGATGGTGAAGAGCGGCGAAAGGTCCCGTGAAACGTACGCGCGCAGCCAGACCGGGAGCGACGCCGGCGCCCCGCCGGGGAAGACGTATCCCCACGCCAGGAAGCACCCGGTGAGCGCTACCGCGGCGGCGGCGCGGGAGCGTTCATTCCGGGCGACCAGGGCGGCACCCAGGAGGGCGATCAGCGAGGTCCCGATGACCTGGAGGATGTCGACCTGGAGGAGGGCCGTCCAGGCGCCGGGACCGGCGGCCATCATCCCCCCGAGACTGAAAACAGGCGCGTGAAGGGAGTACCCGAGGGCGACGATGAAGAGACATTTCCCGAGATAGGAACGGAAGGCGGGACCGAGGCGCGCGACATCGTCGTTTTTCCGCCTGAGGAAGATCGCGAACCCCAGCCCCGCGCAGAAGAGAAAGGCCGGCGCCACCAGCCCGTTGACGTAGGTCAGCGCGCTGTGGAAGGCGCCCCGGCGGAGCTCCGGCGAGAGGAGGGCGTTCAGCGTGTGGGTCTCGATCATCACGACGACCGCCAGTCCGCGGAGCGCGTCGATGAACACGATCCGGCCCGGACCGGGCGCGCCCCCGGCGGTGGGCGCCGCCGCCCGGTCCCGGTCAACGACGGCCACCGGCCGGCCCCGTCCTGATGGTTCGTGTCATTCTCCGGCGTCGCATGGCTGCAAACGTAGGTTAATTTTACGCGTGATGCAAGCCGTCCGGGGTCCGTCCCCTTGTAGAACTCCCCCGGAATGCTTACTTTTCCTCAACCCCAGGCCCCCATTCAACAATTGAGGACCCCGCGCGTCGATGAACAGCCGGTCCACACTCCTCATCCTGCTCCTCGCCGCCGCCCTGCGCTCAGGCGGGCTCGCGCAGGAAGCCTGCGGGATCGCCTGGAAACCTCCCCTCCTCGTCTCGTCCGACTCCTCCGTCGCGACCGTTCCACGGCTCGCAGTGGTGGGCGACACGATCCACCTCTGCTGGTTCGGCCTTGATACCACCGCGGGAGGTACCCTCTCCTCCGCCGGCCTCCGGTACGCGCGCAGCACCGACGGGGGCTCGTCGTTTTCGGCCCCGGTCACGCTCCTCTCCCCCTTCGAATCGTTCCCGGGGCTGATGGTCGCGCTGGAATCGGGCGTCTTCATCGCGACCACCGCGATCCTCGACACGTTTTTCGGCATCGTCCTCTTCTCCAGCCCTGACGGCGGGACCTCCTGGTCGTCCCCCGCGGCCGTCATCCCCTCGGCGTATCCTGAAATCCTCTTCACGGCCGGGCGGGGCCTCTACCTCGGGTACAGGGAGATCGAGACCTCCTGGTTCGGGATCACGCGGAGTACCGACGGCGGACTCACCTGGGAGAGCGTGGCGCGAAGGATCAGGGACCTCTCGGACGTCGCCGTCTCCGGGAGCGTCCTGCACGCCGTCGGCCAGACACCGGGGGCAAGCCGGATCGAAACCGGCCATTACGTCAGCCGGGATTCGGGCCGCTCCTGGTCGGGTCCGTCCCTCGTCTCGCCGGAGGACCTCGTGCGCTCGGCCTACCCCAGCATCGCGGTCAACGACGGGCCGAACCTCTGCGCGGCCTGGATCGACACCGGGGCGGTCGTGTTCCGTTTCAGCCGGAACGCCGGGGTCTCCTGGGGCCCCTGGCAAAGGCTCACCGACGGGCCGGGGAGCGTCACCGCGGACCTCGGCGCCGACGGGGAATTCGTGGCCGTCCTCTGGGACCGGGATGTCGGCAGCGCGCGCGGGATCGGCGGCCGCATCAGCAACGATCGCGGGGAATCGTTCTGTCCGGCGATGCTCCCCGCGTCCGGGGCGGGAGCGCGGGAACCGGTGGTCGTCGTGCGAGACTCGACGCTGCACGCCGCCTGGATCGACGACGCGGCCGGACGCGGGGGCGTGACCTACCGGCGCGGGGGGATGCCGCGGAACCCCGGGGGCGGGAATGCTCCCCCGTCATCGTTTGTCCTGAAGCAGTCGTACCCGAACCCGACGAACGGCGTCGCGTTCATCGGGTTCGACGTGCCGGCGGCGTCGACCGCCGCGCTGGTGATCTACAACGTGCTGGGGGAAGTCGTGTTCTCGCCTCCGCTGAAGTCGTACCCGCCGGGCAGGTACGAGGAACGCGTGGATGTGGGGGGATGGCCGAGCGGCGTCTACTTCTACCGCCTGGCCGGGACCGGGGCCGGGACGTTCAAAAAACTGGTCGTCGTCCGGTAGCGGGGCGGCACGCTACCGCATTTTCTCGATCGTGCTGATCTCGCGGAGGAGGTCCTTCTTCGTGAACCTCGACTTGCTCATGATCGTCGAGATGAACCCCTGCATCTGTTCCCGCGTCTCGTCGTCCACGTCCATCGACGTGAGGATGATGATGGGGGTGTTCCGCGACGCGGTCTGCTGCTTGAGCTGGTAGGCGACGTTGAACCCCGAGATGTCCGGCATGATCAGGTCGAGGATGATCAGGTCGGGGGATTCGCTCGCGGCCAGCCTGACGCCGTCCTTCCCGTTCTCGGTCCGGAGGACCTCGTACCCCTCGGCCTCGAGGATCACCTGGATCAGCTCCGATGCCGTCCGGTCGTCGTCGATGATGAGGACCTTCGGCTGGGTCTTGTTCTTCGGGAGCCGGAGCGGGATCCTCTTCATGGCGCCGAGGAGCTCCTCCTTGTTGACCGGTTTCACGAAATACCCCACCGCGCCCATGCTGAACCCGAGCTTTTTCTCGTCGGTGATCGAGATGATGATGATCGGGATGTCCTTGCAGATCGGGTGGCGCTTGAGCTCCATCAGCACCTGCCAGCCGTCCTTGACGGGCATGATCATGTCGAGGGTGATGATGTTCGGCTTCAGCCGCTTCGCCTTCTCGAGCCCCTCCGCCCCGTCCTTCGCCGTCTCCGTCCGGTAGCCGGCCTCCTCGAGGTACATCTGGATCAGCTGGCTCGCCTGGGGGTTGTCCTCGATGATGAGCACCAGCGGACTCTCTCCGTTCCGGAGCGTCATCGGCTGCTCCTCCACGACGCGCAGGAGCTGGTCGGCCGATTCGACGACACCGCCGGCCACGATCATCGGGATCCGGAAGCGGATCGTCGTCCCCTTGCCCCACTCGCTCTCCACGGCGATCTGCCCCCCGTGGAGCTCGATCAGTTTCTTGGTGATGACGAGCCCCAGGCCGGTGCCCTCCTTCTGGCTTTTCCCGTTCCTCGCCTGCTGGAAGGCGTGGAACAGCCTCGGCATGTCCTCCGGCTTGATCCCCACCCCGTCGTCGATCACGCTGAATTCGATCTCGTTCACGAACCGCCGGATTTTGACCAGCACGCGCCCGGTGTTGTGGCTGTACTTGATGGCGTTGGAGACGAGGTTGACCAGGATCTGCTTGAAGCGCGTCTGGTCCACCACGAGCTGGTCGATTTCCGGGGAGACGTCGAACTCGAGCGAGATCTTCTTCTCCTGGATCGCTGCCTGCATCACGCGGCTGACGTTCTCCACGAAGAACGAGACCGGGTGGGCCTCCACGTGGAGCTCCATCTTCCCCGCCTCGATCTTGGAGAGGTCGAGGATGTCGTTGATCAGCCCCTGGAGGTGTTTCCCGCTGTAATTGATGTTCTTCATGAAATCCCTCACCTTTTCGCCGGGGAGGTTGTAGATGTCGGCGGTGAGGATCTCGGAGAACCCGACGATCGCGTTGAGCGGCGCCCTCAGCTCGTGGCTGAACGTGGCCAGAAACCGTTTGAGCGTCTCGTTCGCGTCGTCGGTCTTCTTCTTCTCGTTTTCCAGCTCGATGTTCTTGACGGTGATCTCGTCCATCAGCCGCTTGCGGCTCATCCCGATCGCCAGCTCGTTCGCGATGACGGAGAGGAGCTTCAGCTCCTCCTCCACGTACCGGTCGACCTTCGGGGAGAGGACCTCGAGGACCCCCTGGAGTTCGTTCTGGACCATCAGGGGGATCGAGATGAGCGTCCGCAGGCTCAGGTTCTCGGTCTCCGTGAGGAAGTACGCCGCGATCGAGCTGCGGGAGAGCTCGTCGCTCACGATCGTCTTCCTCGTGAGGGCGGTCTTCACGGCGATCGTCTGGGTCTTCTCGTGGACGATCTGGTGCTCGATCTCGGGATCCACCCGGACGTCGATCAGCGAGGGTGCCATCAGGTGGAGCATCGCCGACCGGGAATCGTACCGGTAGATGCACGCGAACTTGGGGGGGATCTCGAGGAAGAGCGCGATCCGTTCGCCGGCGTTGAGGCAGAGGTCGTCGAGATGGGGGGCCACGTTGATCACGTGCGACACCTCCATCAGCATTTCCTTCTGCCGCTCGGTGCGTTTCTGCGCGGTGATGTCCTGGAAGAAGACCGAAATTCCGCTCTCCGTCGGATAGATGCGGATGTCGTAGAATGCCTCGAACCGCTCGTCCCGGTACGACGTCACGATGCTCTGGAACGTGCGCTGCTCCATCGCCGTTTTGTACTTCTCTCCGAGTTCCGCGTTCTTCGCGTTCGGAAAAATTTCAAACACACCACGGCCCAGGACTTCCTCCCGGGTCAGGCCGGTGCCTTCGCCCGCCGCCTTGTTCCAGTACGTGAACTTGTAATCACGGTCGAGGGCGAAGAAACCGCCGGTGATCGATTCGAGGATTTCTTCATATTTCTGGATGGAGTCCATGTATCGCCTCTGAGCTGTTGTATCGGGAAGAGCTGTGAACCCCTGCAATCCTTCAAAAAACTGCCTTTTCCACGGAGCGGTTGAAGCTTAAATAAAATTGAAACAACATGCAAGTATAATCTTAAGAAGGACTTTAACTGATTGTATCAACCATTGAAAATAAAGGAGTGAGCACAATTATCAACAAATTCCGAACCGTGAAAAATGCCTAAATTTCATCTTTTTAAAGGGATTGGGTGAGTTATCCACAACCCGGGGGAGAGTTGACTGATCGGGGTGGGGGCCCCCCGGATGCCGAAAATTATTTGAATTCAGCCCAGGGAAACGGGGGGGAGGACGCCGCAGCTCCGGCCGTCGGCATTCGGACAGCCCTGGCAGGGTTCCGGGGGAGGGGTAAAGACGCCGCGGCGGATCGTGGCGATCGAGTCGAGGAGCGATTGCTCGACGGCCCGAAAATCGTCTTCGTGAAACGTGAAGCGGACCGGAGCGGAGGGCAGTTTCAGGAAGGCGAGCGTCCCGCGGACGGTCGTCTGACCGGTGAGCCTGCCGATCAGGTAGGCGTAGATGGAGACCTGGGGCCGGTGCTCCTCCCCCTTGTGCTGCAGCACGGCCGGGCTCACCTGGTCGGTTTTGTAATCGACGAATTCCATCGAACCGTCTCCGCCGGCGAAGAGACGGTCGATCTTCCCAGTCACGACGGCGTCCCCGACGAGCGCCGATATCTGGTATTCGCACTTCGCACCGGGCCGTGAGAGGATCCGGCGTCCCTCGTCGGAACGAAGGAAGCCAGACACGTTTTCCAGGACCCGGGCTTCAATGACCGCGGCGGCGGGGTCGGAGCAGCGGGCCCGCACGAGCGGCCCGATCCGAGCCCCGATCTCCCCTTCCGGATCGCCGGGGGCGATGGCGCTCAGGAGTTCGTGCGTGATCTCCCCCTCGAGCCCGGCCTGGCCGGCGGCGATGTCGGGCCCGTCCCGGTCGGCGGCGCCATCATCATCGCCCCGCGGCGCGACCGTACCGGAAGCGAGGCCCAGCACGTAGGAAAGATAATAGCGCACCGGGCATTCCAGGAATGTCTTGAGCCGTGTGGCGGAGTAGGTCTCGCCCCCCCTCGTATCGGCGAGCCGGGAGGTCAGGACCCTCACCGGCGACAGCGCGTCGCACCCCCCGGCCGCGGGAGGCCCGCCCGCGCCCGGGGCCACCGGCCGGATCACGCGCATCATGAGCGGAATCTCCCTCGTGGCCTGCGCCCCCTCCTTCACGCCCGGGTCGAGGAAACTCAGCGGGACGGAGCCGAAGTCGAAGGCCGAGCCGACCTCCCTGATTCCGCGGGCCGCCAGGACGCTTTTCAGCCAGCCGAGGGGGGTATTCCCGGGGGTCTTCGGATTGTCTCCCCCCGAGAGCATCAGGACGTCGCGCGCCCTCGTGCAGGCCACGTAGAAGACCCGTTTTTCCTCGGCGATTCCCCGCTCCTCCGCCAGCGCCTTCAGGAATGCGTGCAGCGGCGCCGGTCCCTCCTTCCCGTCCCGCTCACCGAGCGGGCTGAACCCGATCCCGAACCCTGGATGGATGAGCGGTTCCTGGTCCGAGCCGGAGCGCCTGTCGAGGAACGGGAGGACCACCAGGGGGAATTCGAGACCCTTCGCCGCGTGGACGGTCATCACCCGGACAGCTTTCCCGCTCGGCGCCGTGGCGGCCTGGCCCTCCCGCACCTCCTCCTCGGCGCGGTGATCCAGGTAGACGCAGAAGTCGTAGAGCGTGGGGGGGGCGCCGGCGCCCCGGTCGCGGGCGAGGTCGAGGAGTTTGAGGAAATTTTCACGGTGCTGGGGCCCGTGGGAGAGGCCCGCCATCGCGCCGATCCACCCCGTGTCCGCGGCGATCCTCCGCAGGAGGCGGGGAACAGGGATCCGGTCGGCCAGGGCGCGATGGGCCGCCAGCAGACCGGCCGCACGGCGAACGAGCGTCTCCGCCGCCCGGCCGGCGGCGGCTTGCGCGACGGCTGCGGCTCCGGTCAATTTTCCCCAGAGCGACTCCCCCTCCGCGACCGACAGGTTGTAGAGGTCCGCGTCCGAGAGGCCGAAGAACGGCGAGCGGAGGATCCCTGCGAGCGCGACATCGTCCTCGGGCGTGAGGAGGACGCGCAGGTAGTTGAGGAAATCGTAGATCTCCTGCGTCTGGAAGAAGCCCACTCCGCCCGCCAGCAGGTAGGGAACCCCCGCCTCCTCGAACGCCTTCTCGAGGGCCGGAAGGTTGGTCCGGTCCCTGAGCAGGACGGCGCACTGACCGAATGCATAGGTCCCCCCCGCCTCCACCTCGCGCAGCCGCCGCGCGATCAGGGAACATTCCGCGACGACCTGCCCCGCCAGGAACGGTCCGTCCGGTTCCGGGGGAGTGAGGAGCAGCTCGACGGCGCCCGACGCCGTGTCCCTGCGACCCACCACCATCCTGTTGTAATCCACCTCGTGGAGCGATCCCCCGCGCCGCATGAGGCCTGAAAAGAGGACGTTCACGAACGCGGCGATTTCGGGGAGCGGCCGGAAGCTCTCCTCCAGGACGAGCGACCCGCCTCCCGCGTCCCCGGCCCCATCCCCCCCGCGGGCGACCGCCGCGGCGATGTCGCTCCGCGCGTCGTAGAACACCTCCACCTCGGCGTTCCGGAATCCGTAAATCGACTGCTTCGGGTCGCCGACGATGAACAGGTTCCCCTGCCGGAAGTCCCCGAGCAGGCCCCTGATCAGGGAATACTGCAGGTCGTTGGTGTCCTGGAACTCGTCGACGAGGATGTACCGGTATTCGGCCCGGAGCCTGCCGCCGACGTCGTCCCGGGAGAGCAGCCCGAGCGTCCGGATCTGCAGGTCTTCAAAATCGAGCGCGCCGATTTCCTCCTTCTTCGCGTCGTATCGCTCCTCGGCCGAGCGGAACACCCTGTCGAGGGCGCCGGCGAGCCGCTCATACCGGGAGTCGCGCTCCGCGGCCCCCTCGGCCGCCATCGACCGGAGCACCCTGCCGTACCGCCGTTCAAAATCGGCGAGGTATCGTGCGGGCCCCTGCGGCAGCTCGTCGGGCGGCGTCGCGCCGAGGAACGACTTCCGGAACTCGCCCTTCAGGGTGAACATCTCGTCGCCTGCGCCGACGATCAGCGCCGCCTCCGACGCCGCGTCCGGCGCCGCCTCCGCCGCGTCGAGCAGCCCGAGAAGTGTCGCGGCGCCCTTCCCCGCCGCCGCGAGCGCGGTCTCGCGCGCCCGGCCCCGCCAGTCCGATCCGGCGGCGAGCGCGCAGATCGCGGGAACGATCCGCCCGTTCCACCCTCCGGCGGCCGGGGGAGCGGATCCCGCCCGTTGGACACCCCCCGGTTCAGCCTCCCGCGCGTGGAGCCGGAAGAGCTGTTCCCTGCGCGAGAACATCCGCTGGAGAAACCGCTCGAGTTTCCGTGGGGGCACGGCCCTGAGCAGGTCGCGGAACTCCCCGCCGGGTCCCGCCCCCCCCGGACGGCCCATGGCGTCGGCGAAGGTTTCGGCTATCGACTCGCCGATCAGCCGCGCGCGGTCCTGCCCTTCGATCACGCTGAAGGACGCGTCGACGTCGGCCTCGGCCGGGTAGAGCCGGAGGACCCTCGCGCAAAACGAGTGGATGGTCCCGATCTGGGCCGACGAGAGGTGGGTCCGCACCGCCGCCAACCGGCGCCGCTGCTCCGCCCGGAGGCCCGGGTCGCGCTCCATCTCCAGGATCACGCCATGGATTTTTTTCCGGAGCTCCCCGGCGGCCTGTTCGGTGAAGGTGATGGCGACCACTCCGGAGAGCCTCGTGTCGGTGCGGAGGAAGATCTCCACGAAGCGCCTCGCCAGCACGGAGGTTTTCCCCGCTCCCGCGTTGGCGGTCACTGACAGGTGGGTGGAGAGGTCGAGCGTGCGCTCCTGCGAGGGGGTGAGGACGAGGGTCATGCCGTCCGTCCGGCGTTCCCGGCGCCCATCAGAATTCGGGGCCGATCGTGAAATAAAAGAGGAGGGGTCCGGAGCTGACCGGCGCGCCGGGCAGGTCGTGCCGGGCGAGGAAGCTCTTCCCGAGGCCCACCGACGTTTCGCCGACCGGCGTGTCGAGCGAAAGTTCAAGGCCGACCCCGTGCCGGAACCGCGAGAGCTTGATCTCCTCCGGGTCGCTCGAAATCATCCCCAGGTCGTAGCGGACGCGGAGGTAGGTGTCGAAAATCAGTCTGAACGGCAGCCACCAGCGGTACTCGAACCCGGCGACGAGCATCTGCCGCCCGCGGCCGTCGTTTTCGTGCACGCCGAAAAAGGAATTCATGCCGCCGAGCGAGAACTGCTCCGGGAGCGGGAGCGTCTGGTCGGCGAAGCCGAACGCGATCCTCGGGTGGAGCGTGTGCCGCTCGAAGATCGTGGAGAACGATTCGTACGTCACCCCGACCTTGACGAACCCCACGTCGCTCCCGAACCGGCGGGAGGCCGTTTCATACGACAGGGCGAGGTAGACGCCCCCGGTCGGGAACAGGAACTTGTTCTTGGTGTCCGCGATCGACCGGAAGCGGAGGCTGACGAAGTCGTACGCGTCGGGCGAGAACCCCGTCCCGGTGACCCCCGCGATCCTGTGCCGCTCCGACCGGAGCTCCGCGCTGACATCGCCGAAGCGTTCGAAGTGGCTCCCGAACGACAGGCCCCAGCCGTTCTTGGTCTCACGGTAAGTACCGGTGTTGAGCCGCTCGAACCGCCCCGCGGGCGCGGCGGGATCGTCGGCGAAGACGTCCACGTCCCTCGATTTCAGGTATCCCCGCAGTTCAAGCGTCAGGTAGCTGTTGAAGATCCGGTTGATGACGTACTCCCCCATCAGCATCCGGTAGCGCTCCCCGAACCGGCCCGTGACGCCCAGGTCCTCCCACGCGCCGCGGAAGTTCGCGTCGCGGATCGTCACGGCGCCGACGAAACCGTACGTTTCATCCGCCCGGAACCCGATCCGCGCGAGGTCGGAGCTTTTCTCCTTGACGCGGAGGATGATGACCGGCTCATCCCCCTCGTACCGCACGTCGAGGAGCACGTACTCGAACAACCCCGTGCTCTTGATGTTGACGAGGCCCCGCTCCGCCCGGTCGAGGGAGAAGATGTCCCCGACCTCCATCGGGAATTCGCGCCTGATGATGTAGTCCTTCGTGTGGACGTTCCCTTCGTACCGGATCCGGCCGATCCGTCCCTCGTCGATGGTCAGGGCGAGCGTCCCGGACAGCGAATCGTAGGCGCCCGGGAGGACGCGGGCCAGCGAGAACCCCCTCGCCCGGTAGAGCCGCAGTGTCCGCTCGATCCGGTCGTTCACGTCATCGGCCTCCGATCCTGCCGCAAGGGCGGCGGCGACGACCGAATCGGGGACCATGGCGTTCCCCGAGAATGTGAGACGCGTCGCGCGCGGGAGGCCGGGATCGGTCACCTTCTCGCCGGCCGCGGCCGGCCGGCCGCCCGCCCGGAAACGGCCGGTGTCGGGCCCCGGCAGCCGCCTGGCGACGAGGGCGAGGATCCGGGGCATCATCGACTCCGCCGCGCGCTCGCCGGCGGCGATCATCGTGTCGACTCCCGAGAAATCGGACACGATCCGCTCCCCGGTCTCCGGGGAGATGACGATGTCGGCGAGGGAGAGCTGGCGCGCGTTCTCCGACTGCATCATGATGGTCATGATCTGGTCGGCCACCTCCCACGGGGCGCCGAGCTGCTCCCGGCCCCGCATCGAACCGGTCGCGTCCACGGCGATGACGACCTCGCAGCCGAGCGATCGCGCCACGTCGACGGGGATGTTGGAGACGAGCCCCCCGTCCACCAGGAAGAGGGAATCGCGTTCGAGCGGGGCGTAGAGCAGCGGGACGGTCACGCTCGCCCGCATCGCCTCGGCGAGCGAGCCGCCGGCGAGCACGACCCGCCTGCCGCTTACCAGGTCGGTGGCGACCGCCCGGAACGGTATTTTCAGCCGGTCGAACGAGGGGCCGGGGTGGTAAGGCGCGCGGAGCGTGAGCGTGGAAAAGAAATTGGAGAGGCGCTGCCCGCCGGAAATCGCCGAGGGGAGGATCGGCTCGAGGCCGTCGAAGCGGATTTCCAGGTACCCGAGCCGGTGGGCCTCACGCTGGTTGACGAAGAGGTCGGTCCGCTTCGTCTCCTCGGAGAAGGAGAGGAGTTCGGACCAGTTCGCGCCGAGGGCGACGCTTTCGATCTCCGCCGGTGTGTATCCCGAGGCGACGAGCCCCCCCACCACGCTGCCGAAACTCGCGCCCACGATCAGGTCCACCGGGACGCGGTGCCGCTCGAGGCTCCTGAGCACGCCGATCTGCGAGAGGCCCCGCCCGCCGCCGCCGCTCAGGACCAGGCCGACCTTCGGCCGGCGCACGCCCGCGGAATCACCGGGCGGCGCATCCTGCGCCGGCCGCGGGCCCGGCTTCGCCTCGGAATGCGCGCCGAGCAGGAGGAGGCATAACCCGGTACGGATGAGGAATCGGTGCGGCACGCGGTATTGAAATGTGTGCCACCATAGTAGAGAAAAGCGTCCGAAAAATCAAGGCATTTGCTCGATACGGGCACGCTTCCTATATTCTTCAAACCCGTGCCAGACGCCAACGCCCACCCACGCCAGCCCAGATGATCACCCTGCTCGCGATCGTCCTGCTCCTGCTGCTCTTCCTCGCCAGCGTCACCCTGATCCTCGTGATCGTGGGCCCCACGCTGCTCCTCAGGCCGCGGCGCCGGAGCGCCGCGTTCTACGAGGCGCTCGGAAGGCCCTCCACCCCGGAACAGGCGGGGCTCAGGAACGAGGAGATCATCATCCGGACCCCCGACGGCATCCGGCTGCATTCCTGGCTCGTGAAGGCCGCCGCCCCCGCGAAGGGTACCGTGGTCTATTTGCACGGCGTGGCGGACTGCAAGATCGACGGCATCCTGACCGCGCGGTTCCTCAATGAAAACGGGTACCACGTCTTCCTCTATGATTCGAGGCGCCACGGCGAAAGTGACGGGCTCTTCTGCACCTACGGGTATTTCGAGAAGAACGACGTCGTCTCGGTGATCGACTACATCCGTTCGAGGTCCGATCTGGCCGGGGCCCCGATCGCCCTCTTTGGAACGTCGATGGGCGCGGCGGTGGCGATCCAGGCGGCGGCCATCGACCCCCGGATCCGGGCCGTCATCGCCGAGAACTCCTTCGCCACGCTTCGCTCGGTCTTCGACGACTACCAGCGGCGGATGGTCAAGCTCCCCTTCCACTACCTGCGGAACCTGGTGATCAAGCGGTCGGAACTGATGGCGGGGTTCCGGGCAAACGACGTGTCGCCGATCGAGGCGGTGGCCAACATTTCGATCCCGATCCTCGTCGTCGTCGGGGAACGCGACCATCTCATCGACGCCGACTATTCCCACCGCCTGTTTGCCGCGGCCGTCGAACCGAAGGAACTCTACTCGATCCCGGGAGCTTCGCATTCCGACACGTGGGTGGTCGGCGGTCGCGCCTACGAGGAGCGTCTTCTCGGTTTTTTGCGGAGGTCCCTCTCATGAAGCGCGCGCTCGCTGCGCTCCTCCTCGCGGCGGCCTGCTGGCCGTCGTCGGCCCCCGGCCGGGATTTTTCGACGCAGAACGCCGACGCGCTGCTCCGGAAACTGGCGGTGGAGATCGGCCCCCGGCCGATGGGATCGCCGGCCGAACGGGAGGCGCTGTCGTTCGCGGCGGCGAAGCTGCTCGAGTACGGGTGCGACACCTCGTACGTCATGCCGATGACGCGGACCAACGCGGTCAACACGTCGAGCGGGGTCGCCGTCGGCATCCTCCGCGGGGCGACCGGCCGCGTCATCGTGCTCGGGGGGCACATCGATTCCGCCGGCCCGGAAATCCCCGGAGCGAACGACGACGCGTCCGGGTGCGCCGTGGTGCTCGAGGCGGCGAGGGTCCTCGGGGAGGGAGGCCCGCTCCAATCGACGATCGTCTTCGCCCTCTTCGGGGGCGAGGAGCAGGGCCTGGAGGGATCCGAAATGTTCGTCGATCGGTTCGAAGCGATCGACAGCGTCGCGTTGATGCTCCAGGTGGACATGGCCAACGGGCTCGGAACGATCATCCTGGATCCGGACACGTACGGCGCGTCCGCGCCCCCCTGGCTCGTCCGGGCGGCGGTGGAGGAGTTCACCGCGCTGGGGTATACGGGCCTGGGCTACCCGATGCACTATTTCGCGGGTAACTACAGCTCGAGCAGGGGCTCGGCCTCCGACCACGCTCCGTTCCTCCGGGCGGGAATCCCCGCGATCGACTTCACGACCGACGTATCCGACCCGATTCACACGCAGCAGGACACGTGGGAAAACTTCGAGATCGCCGGGTTGAAGCGCTCCGGCGACCTGGTCCTGAGGCTGATCGACCGGTTCGACGCGGGGACACCCGACAGGACGACGTCCTCCTACTGGCTCTGGCTGGTCTGGGGAGTTCCCCTCATCGTCCCGATCCCCCTGGTGTGGGCGTTCATCGGGCTCTCGCTCCTCGCCGGCTCCCTCGTCCTGGTGCGCCTGCGGCGGCGGCACGCCGCGCTCCGGTCGACCGAAGGGTACGCCGAACGGAAATGGACCCTGCTCAAGCTCTGGCTGATCACCCTCCTGGTGGCCGCTCCGGCCTGGATGTCGTCGGACCTGATCGGCCTCATCAAGGGGCTCCGGTTCCCCTGGTTCGCCCACCCCGGCCATTACTACGTCCCGGCCCTCCTCGCGGCGCTCTTCGGCCTGCTGGCGGGACTCCGCCTCGCGGGCCGGCTGAAGATTTCCGTCAGCCCCTACGTCCTGTTCAAGCGGAGCTTCATCGTGATGGCGCTCCTCGCGCTGCTCGCGGCGTGGGGCGGCGTTGAACTGGCCGTCGGGCCGGCCGTCTGCCTGGCGCTCCTTTCCGCGTCGATGGTCATTCCGTGGCGTCTCCCCTCCGCGCTCCCGGCGCTGGTCGCGCCGGTCTGGATGTT
This sequence comes from uncultured Chlorobiaceae bacterium, assembly GCA_964596065.1. Classification (GTDB taxonomy): domain Bacteria; phylum Bacteroidota; class Ignavibacteria; order UBA10030; family SZUA-254; genus SZUA-254. The sequence goes on from CAZQSM010000007.1 coordinate 19,207, forward strand.
CCGACTGATTTTCTCGGAAGCGGACTCGCTGATCTTCCGTTTTGCGGCACCGCAGCTCCCGGGATCGGCGGCCGTGACCCTCGGCGTCAATGCGGCTTGGATCCTGCTCCTCTCGCTCCTCCTCCTCGGCTGGCTTCCGGGGTTCGTCGCGCTGGTCCGCCGCTGGTCAGACCCTGCCTCCTTCATCGCCGCCGCCAGGTCCCGCCGCCTGATGGTGCTCACGGCCGGACTCTTCGGGATCAGCTGCGCGTACCTGCTCCTGGAGCCGTCGTATGAGCGCCCCTGGTATCCCGACGTCCTGATCGAGGAGATCGACCGCCCCGGAACCGATGGCGACACGCTGAGGGTCCGGAGTTCCGAATACCTCGACGGGGCCGTCCTCTCTCACGGCGGCGTCGATACGATGCTGGGGCCGGGAACGCTGCAGTACGTCTACGGCGGCGGGCTTGGCGACCTGCCGCGCCGGCTCGGGGTGGCGCGCACATCCGCGCACCGCGGCGCCCCCCCCGGACCGGACGGGCCCCCGGACGCCGGCTCCGTCGCCGCGTACGACCTCCTCCTCAGTCTCCGGATGCCGATCCGCCCTTACATTGTCACGCTGCGCTACACATCAACCAGGGGCGCGGACGTCCCGATCTCCACTCCGCTCGTATCGAGAGGCGTCGCGGGGGGGACGGAGATCGCCTGGTATTCATTCCCCGACAGCGCGATCGACGTCCCGCTCAGCTTCACCGTGGCGGTGGGGGACACGGTCAGGGAGGAGATCAGGGTGGTCTACGACACACTTGCATCGCCGGTGGTGTTCCGTTACCGCCAGGCGAACGTCCGGAGGAGGGGCGTGGTCGAGGAATCCCATCTCTACCCCGGGCCACGACCGGCGGCGGAGCGCCAGGACGCGGCGCAGGGAGGCCGCTGAGGGACCGGTCAGGGAGCGGCGGTCGACCTGAGGTCGTCGAGCAGGGCCGCCATGTCGGGCGGCAGGTCGGAATCGAAGAGCATCGACTCCTTCTTCACCGGATGAAAGAAACCGAGCGTTTTCGCGTGCAGCGCCTGCCGCCTGACGAGGTCGAGCCACCGGTGGAATCGTTCCTTGTTCGCCGCCGTCCCGCCAGCCGCGGGCGGCCGGCGCCCGCCGTAAGTGGGATCGCCGAACACGGGGTGCCCGAAGTGGTGCATGTGGACGCGGATCTGGTGCGTCCGCCCGGTCCTGAGCGTGAGTTTCACCAGGGTGAGGTCGGGAAATTCCTCCAGCACCTCGTAATCCGTCGTCGCCTCCTTCCCCGATCCGCTCACGGCAAATTTCTTCCTGTCCGACTTGCTCCTTCCCAGCGAGGCGTTGATCGTCCCCTTCCGGGGCGTGAGCCGGCCCCAGACGATCGCCCAGTATTCCCGGACCGTGGTCCGTTTGGAGAACTGGGCGGCGAGCCGCGCAAGCGTGGCCTCGTTCCTCGCCACCACCATGATCCCCGACGTGTCCTTGTCGAGCCGGTGGACGATCCCGGGGCGTACCGGGTCGGGAAAATCGGGCGGGCGCTCCCTCCACCGGTGGAGGAGCGCGTTGACGAGAGTCCCGGTGTAATGCGTGTAGGCTGGATGGGTCACCATCCCCGCCGGCTTGTTCAACACGACGAGGTCGGCGTCCTCGTAGAGCACGTCGAGCGGGATGTCTTCCGGGCCCACGGTGGGAGGGGGCGGCGCCGGGAGGCTGATCGCGATGACCTCGCCGGGCGACACCCGGTGGCTGTTCTTCGCCGTTCGTCCGTCGACGAGGACGTGCCCGTCGCGGATCGCCTGCTGGACTTTGGACCGTGTGGCGTTTTCGACGTGGTTCGTGAGGTAGGTGTCGAGGCGTTCGCGGGCCTGGCCGGGCGCGACACGCAGCTCGAATGCGCCGTGGGGGGACATGTCCCTCAGGCGTCGGGCCGATCGGGTCCGGCGGCTCCCTCCGGATCGGCGTATCCCGGGGGCCGCTGCGGCACCGGGGCCGGGGCCCGTTCAGCGGCGCCGGCGGCCTGGCCCCGGCGATGGGTGAAGAGCATCAGGAACACCCCGCAGGTCACGCTCGCGTCGGCGATGTTGAAGACGGGCCAACGGTGAAGGGAATAACCGAAGAGCGAAAAATTGAAAAAATCGACGTCGATGAAATCCACCACCCTGCCATGGAAGAGCGCCGACTCCCCGAAGATGACCCCGTAGAACACCCTGTCGATGAGGTTGCCGATCGCCCCGCCCAGGATCATCGCGAGGGAGAGCCGGAACAGGACGGGCTCTTCCCTCGCCCGGTAGAGGTAATAGAGGATCCCAGCGCTCGCGGCCACGGAAAAAAGCGAGAAAAAGAGTTTTCCGCCGATGTCGATCCCGAACGCCATCCCCGGATTTTCGATGTAGGTGAGCCGGAGGAAGTCACCGATCACCGGATAACTCGCGCCGTAGGGGACCCCCTCCACCCGCACTCCGAACAGGGGAAAGTTGAACCCCTTGACGGCGAGCTTTGTGGCCTGGTCCGCGAGGACGATCAGGACACTGACGAGCACGATGCGCATCGGACCCGGTCCCCTCACTTCGACAGGCTCATCTTGCACCGGAGGCACTGCTGGGCGTGCGGAACGGCCTCGAGCCGCTCCTTTTCGATCAGCTTGCCGCATTCCGTGCACCGGCCATATTCCCCCCTGCCGATCCGCACGAGCGCGTCCTCGAGATGGTTCAGGAATTTCCCCTCACGGGACGCGAACAGGAACGTCTTTTCCCGCTCCATCGCGTCGGTACCCTGCTCCATGTGCGTGGAGTAGGTGGAGTTTTCGCTGGCGTATTCCCCGGTGGTCGCGTCCATCATCGAATCGCGGAGCGTCTCGAGCTCCTCGATGATCTCCTTTTTCTTCTCCAGGATCAGTTTTTTGAATTGCTCCAGTTCGCTCTTCGTGTAGCTCGTCTTCCGCCCCTTCGTTTCGGGCGGGGGGACGATCTGGGGGCGACCTGCGGACGGCTTCGGCGCCGACGGCCTTCCGGCCGTTGCGGCCTTCCGGTCGGCCGGGGCCTTCGGCGTCGCGGAGCCCTTCGGTGCAGCGGAAGCCTTCGGCGTCGCGGAGGCCTTCGGCGTCGCCGGGACCTTCGGGGTCGCCGGGGCCTTCGGTGCAGCGGAAGCTTTCGGCGTCGCGGAGGTCTTCGCCGGCTGTTTCCTGGTCGACGTCTTTTTCGGTTTGGGCATGAGCAGGGTTCCTGTGATGTTGGTTCAATTTAGGCGTTTGATCGAAATCGTGCATGGCTCGCCGTTCAGGTCGACGGCGTGCGCCGGGGCGGCGCCGTCGGGTTCCCCGGCCATCGATACGGCGAGCGTTTCGCTCCGGATGTAATCACCGTGCCGGGCGAGGGCCGCGGCGAGGCGTTCACCAGCCGCGTAGGCGATGGCGATCCGGTCCGTGACCTCGAACCCCGAGTCCTTGCGGAGGTTCTGCACCCGGTTGACGAATTCGCGGGCGAACCCCTCGGCGATGAGGCCGTCGTCGAGCGCGGTGTCGAGCGCGACCGTGAGCCGGTTGTCCGACTCCACGACCCAGCCCCCGATCTCCTCGCGGAGGATCTCCACGTCTTCGAGCGCCACGGTGGCGCCGGACCCGCCGACGTCGACCGTCAGCGACCCGGCCCGCTCCAGCTCCCGGAGCCCGTCGGGGCCGATGGCCCTGATGGCGGCGGCGATCCCCTGGACAGCCTTCCCGTGCTTGGGGCCCAGGACCTTGAAATTGGGTTTCACGCTTTTTCGGACGATCCCCGCGTCGTCCCCGACGAATTCGATCGCCTTCACGTTCGTCTCCTCGAGGATGACGGGGGCCATCCGCTCGATCTGTTCCCGTTCCGCGGCGGAAGCGACGGGGACGATCAGCCGGCGGAGCGGCTGACGCACCTTCAGGTTCGTCCTGTTCCGGATCGAGCGCACCATCGTGACGATCCGCTGCGCCATGGCCATCCGCGCCTCGAGTCCCGCATCGATCGCGGCGGGGTCGGGGTCGGGGAGGAGCGCCAGGTGGACGCTCTCGGGCCCGTCTCCCTGCTGGTGGACGGCGAGGTTCCGGTGGAGTTCTTCGGCCAGGAAGGGGGCGAACGGCGCCATCATCCGGGCGACCTGCGAGAGGCATTCGTGCAGCGTCCGGTATGCGGAGATCTTGTCGGCGCCCGGTTCGTTCTTCCAGAACCGCCGCCGGTTCCGCCTCACATACCAGTTGGAGAGCTGGTCGATGGTGAACGCGCTGACGGCCCTCGCCGCCCGGGTCACGTCGTACGCGTCCATCATGTCACGGTAACGTCCCATCAGCGAATGGAGTTCCGACACGATCCAGCGGTCGATCTCCGGCCGCGCGGAAGCGGGAGGCCCGGCGTCGGAGCCGTCGTACCCGTCGATGTTCGCGTAGAGGGCGAAGAACGCGTAGGTGTTCACCAGCGTCCCGAAGAACTTCCGCTGGACCTCGACGAGGCCCTCCTCGTCGAACAGGGTCGGCTTCCAGGGCGGCGACGTGGCGACGAGGTACCATCGCACCGTGTCGGCGCCGTATTTTCCGATCACCTCGAACGGGTCGACGGAGTTCCCCCTGGTCTTGGACATCTTCTGCCCCTGCTTGTCCAGGATCAGTTCGTTCACGATCAGGTTCCGGTACGCCGGCCGGTCGAAGAGGAACGCGCTGATCGCGTGGAGCGAGTAGAACCATCCCCGCGTCTGGTCGACGCCCTCGCAGATGAAATCGGCGGGGTGGCGGGCCTCGAAGATCTCCCGGTTCTCGAAAGGGTAATGCCACTGGGCGAAGGGCATCGCGCCGGAGTCGTACCACACGTCGATCAGTTCCGGGGTGCGGCGCATCTCCCCGCCGCACACGCACCGGAAGGTCACGTCGTCGACGTGCGGTTTGTGAAGGTCGAGCGGCTCAGGGAGCCCCTCGCCCTCGCGGAGCTCCGCGATGCTGCCGACGCAGCGGAGCTTGCCGCACCCGCCGCAGATCCAGATCGGCAGCGGGGTTCCCCAGAAGCGGTCGCGAGAGAGCGACCAGTCCTTGTTTTCGCTCAGCCAGTTGCCGAACCGGCCCTCCCCCACCTCGGGCGGGTGCCATCCGATGGTCCCGTTGAGTTCCACCATCCGCTTCGCGTACCGGGTGGTCGCGATATACCACGACTCCCTCGCGTAATAGAGCAGCGGCGTCTTGCACCGCCAGCAGTGGGGGTAGCTGTGGGTGATCATCGTCTTCTTATAGAGGAGGTTCCGCCCCTTGAGGTGTTTGATGATCAGCGGGTCGGCCTCCTTCACGAACATTCCGGCGAATTCCGTCACCTCGGGGCCGAACCTCCCGCTCTTGTCCACCGGGTGGATCGTCGGGAGATGGTGCCGCCGCGACGCCTGGTAGTCGTCCTCGCCGTACGCCGGGGCCAGATGGACGATGCCCGACCCGTCCGAGGTCGTGACGAAGTCGGCCTCCACCACGTGGAACGCCCGGGCGTCGACGGCGTGGTAGCTGAAGAACCTGCCGTACTCCTTGCCGCTGAGGGCCGATCCCCTGAACCGTTCGACGATCTCATACTCGCCGTCGAGCATCCCGAGGCGGGCCTCGGCGAGGATCAGCCGTTCGCCGCCGTGCCGGACTTTCACGTACTCCACGTCGGGGTGCACCGCGAGTGCGACGTTGGAGATCAGCGTCCATGGCGTGGTCGTCCAGACCAGGAAGTATGTCCCCTCCTCCCCCTTCACCGGCGCCTTGACGTAGACGCTCGGATCGCTCACCTCCTCGTACCCGAGGGATACTTCGTGGGAGGAGAGCGGCGTCTCGCAGCGGGGGCAGTAGGGCTGGATCTTGAAGCCCTTGTAGATCAGGCCCTCGTCGAAAAACCGCTTGAGCGACCACCAGACCGATTCGATGTAATCGTTCTCGAACGTGACGTAGGGGCTGGCGAGGTCGACCCAGTACCCCATCCGCTCGGTCATCCGCTCCCATTCCTGCTTGTAGGTCCAGACCGATTTCCGGCATTCCTCGTTGAACCGCGCGACCCCGTAGCGGATGATCTCGTCTTTCTTCCGGAAACCGAGCGACTTTTCCACCTCGATTTCGACGGGGAGCCCGTGCGTGTCCCAGCCGGCCTTCCGGTGGACCTGCATCCCCCTCATCGTGTGGTACCGGCAGACGAGGTCCTTCAGCGTCCTGCTCATCACGTGGTGGATGCCGGGGCGGCCGTTGGCGGTCGGCGGCCCTTCGTAAAACGTGTACCCCTTCGCGCCGGCGCGCTCCGACACGCTCCGACCGAAGATGCCCCGTTCCTTCCAGAAGCGGAGGACCTCCTCTTCCAGCTTCGGATAATCGATCCTGTCGTCGAATTCCCTGAACACCGCGTTCCTGTCCGCTGATGATTGAGTGTTACCGTCCGCCGCGACCGAGCCTCGCGACCACGCCCGACACCACCGCCGTCAGTTTCGGCTCGGCCTCTCCCGCGACCCTGATGATCTCCGCGACGTCCACGGGGCGGAGCGTCTCCGGCACGCACTCGTCGGTGATGATCGAGATCCCGAGCACCCTGAGCCCCATGTGGACCGCGGCGATGGTCTCGGGGACCGTGGACATCCCCACGGCGTCGGCCCCGATGTTCCGCAGGAACCGGTATTCGGCCCGCGTTTCCAGGTTCGGCCCCTGGACCGCGACGAACACGCCGGAGCGCAGCGGGATCGAGCGCCCTGCGGCGGCCTCCCGGGCCAGCGCGATGAGGCCGCTGTCGTACGGTTCCGACATGTCGGGGAACCTCGGGCCCAGCGCGGGGTCGTTCGGGCCGGTCAGCGGGTTCGCGCCGAGGAGGTTGATATGATCGGTGATGATCATCAGGTCACCCCGCCGGAACTCCGGGTTCATGCCCCCGGCCGCGTTGGAGATCAGGAGCGAGCGAACGCCGAGTCCGGCCTCCTTCGCCATCACCCGCACCGGGAACACGATCTGCTCCATCGTGTAGCCCTCGTACGAATGGAACCTCCCCTGCATCGCCACGACGCCGGTCCCGCCGATCGTACCGAAGATGAGCCTGCCGCTGTGCGATTCGACCGTTGAAAGGGGAAAGTGGGGAATGTCGGCGTATTCAATCACCGTCTCGACTTCGATTTCCCGCGCCAGGCCTCCGAGCCCGGTCCCGAGGATGATCCCGATTTCCGGCGCCGACGCCGTGCGACCCCTGATGAACCGGACGGCGTCGTCGCGCTTCGCCTTCGTCACGCCTCGTCGAGCCCCCTGACGATCTCGTCAATCTCGGCTGACCGCCCGCGGCGCGCCGCCGGCGCGCCGTCGGCGGGGGGTGCGGGCGGTTCGTTCCCGGCCTCCAGGGCGCGCACCAGCTCAAGCTCCGAATGGAGGAGCATTTTGAGCCGGGAGACGATCGATTCCTTCTTCGCGCCGAGGATCGTGATCTGTTCCTTCAGCGACATGAGTTCGTTCCGCGAGCGCTCGATCAGCTGCGATCCCTTCAGCTCGGCGTCCTGGATGATGAGCTGCGCCTCCTTCCGGGCGTGGTCCACCGCCTTCGCGGTCGAATCCTGGGCCTGGATGAGCGTCTGCTGGAGCGCCTTCTCCACCGAGCGGAAGTCCTTCAGCTGCGTCCCGAGTTCCGTCACCTGCCTCGAGAGTTCGGCGTTCTCCGCCTGGAGCCTGTCAAAATCGGACGCGACCTCCTCGAGGAAGCGGGCGACCTCCGCCTGGTCTACACCCTGCAGGCGTTTCCTGAAGGTCTGCTTGCGGATCACCATTCCGTTCATCTGCATCGGCCGTCATCCTTTCATTGTGCGGGCCGGCGGGCGCGCGCCGAAAATCGCCGTCCCCACGCGCACGTGGGTCGCGCCCTCCTCGATCGCCACTTCAAAGTCGGTCGTCATCCCCATCGAGAGGAGCGGCGCGTCGAGACCGTCCTCCGCGAGGCGGTCGCGCAGCTGCCGCAGGGCGCGAAAGGCCGGGCGGGCGTCCTCCGCCTCCGCGGGCATCGGACCGATCGTCATCAGCCCGCCGAGCTCCACTCCCGGCAGCTTCGCCACTTCCCGGGAGAGCGCGAGCGTCTCCTCGGGCCTGCATCCGAACTTCGTCTCCTCGCCCGAGGTGTTCACCTCGACGAGCGCCATTATCGTCCTGCTGATCCTGCTCCCGGCGGCGGAGAGGGCCTCGGCAAGCCTGAGCGAATCGACCGAATGCACCATATGGATCCACCCGGCGATCCGGCTGATTTTGTTCGTCTGGAGGTGGCCGACAAAATGCCAGCGGATCCCGGAATCGCCTAAAACATCGTGTTTTTCGCGGAGTTCCTGGAAATAATTTTCCCCGAAATCCGACAGTCCCCACTCACGCGCTTCGGCGATCCGCCCGACGCCGAAGGTCTTCGACACCGCGATGAGCGTCACCGACGAGGTGTCCCGTCCCGCGCGGCGACAGGCGCCGTCGATGCGGTCGCGAACGATCCTGATATTTTCCTGGATCACTTTTTTCGAGAAAGGTTTTAATATACTCGATTTGTCGACAAAAAACAATGAATTGCGCCCGCATTTCGCGGGTTCCACTTGACTTCCTTTTTTAAAATTCATTATATTTTACCATTCAACCAGGGAGCAATGAAAAACTTCGACTTCGAAAACATGGATGACGACGGCCCCGACTCCGGTCCCGGTCGGAACGACACCGAGCACGAAGTCCGGAAGCTGATCGAACGGCTGAAGCAGGGCTCCTCCGGAAGTTCCACGGCGGAGGCGCTCGAGGAGATCGTCAACTATTATTGCGAGGCCGAACGCTATCAGGATGCCCTCCCCTTCGCCAACCTCCTGCTCGAACAGGTGACCTACAGCGCCGAGGCGTGGCAGAAAAAAGGGGTCATTCTCAACCACCTCCAGCGGTTTGAGGAGGCGCTCGATTGCCTCGACAAGGCCCTGGCCCTGAATCCCGCCGACCAGGAACTGCTGATCAGCAGGGGGATCACCCTCGACAACCTCAACCGCTGCCAGGAAGCGGTCGGATGCTTCGACGCGGTGCTCTCCTCCGACTCCCACAACGACGAGGCGATCTTCAGCAAGGCCCTCACCCTCGAAAAACTCGAGCAATTCGACGGTGCGATGGCCCTCCTCAAGGGGATGCTCGAGCGGAACCCGGATTCGAAGGACGCCTGGTACGAACTCGGATTTTGCTACGATTCCACCGACCGGCTCCCGGAGGCGCTCGACTGCTACGAGAAGTACCTCGACATGGACCCCTTCAACCCGAACGCCTGGTACAACAGGGGGATCATCCTCAACCGGATGGGCCAGTATGTCCGGTCGATCGAAAGCTACGACTTCGCGCTCGCGCTCAAGGAGGATTTCGCCGCCGGGTGGTATAACCGGGGGAACGCCTGCGCGAACCTCGGGCGGCTCTACGACGCCGTCGACTGCTACCGCCGGACCCTCAAGCTCGACGAACGCGACGTCCCCTCCTGGCACAACCTCGGGAACGCCTACGAGGAGCTCGGCCTCTACAAGGAGGCGATCAAGTGCTTCACGCAGGCGATCAGGAACGATCCCCGGCACTACGAATCGTACTTCGGCCGCGGGAGCTGTTACGACTCGCTCGAACAGTTCCGGAAGGCGTACGCCGACTTCAACCGGGCGCTGGCCCTCTGCCGCGACTACCCGGAGCTCTGGTACGCCAGGGCGGACGCGGCGTACAACCTCGGCAAATGGAAGGAGGCCCTCCACAGCTACCGGATGGCCGTCCGCTTCGACCCGTCGAACATCGAGGCGTGGTTCGACCTCGGCGAGACGCTCCTCGAGTACGGGTACTTCAAGGAGGCGCTGAAATCGTTCAACAAGTGCATCGAACTCCAGCCCAAGTGGTCCGACCCCTACTACAGCAGGGCGAAGGTCCTCTTCCTCATGCGCAAGACGCTCGACGCACTCGAGTCCCTCAAGACCTCCTTCAACCTCGACCCGAACAAGAAAGAGGTGTTCGAGAAGGAATTCCCCGGCGTGAAGTCCCTCAGGGACCTGACCCACCTGTTGAAACACTAACCGGCATGTCCCCCGAGATCCGCGGGAAACACTCCCGCCTGCAGTCGATCCTGCGGGAGATGGGGAGCGTCGTGATCGGCTACTCCGGCGGCGTCGACAGCACCCTCCTGGTGAAGGTGGCCCACGACGTCCTGGCCGGCGGCGTCCTCGCGGTGATCGGCAAATCCGCCACCTACCCCTCGCGCGAATACGAGGAGGCCGTGAGAATCGCCCTCGCCATCGGCGTCAACCATATCGAGGTGGACACCGAGGAGACGGACGTCCTGAAATTCCGGGAGAACCCCGTCAACCGGTGCTACTTCTGCAAGACCGAGCTCTTTTCCAAACTCCGCGACGTCGCGCGGGAACGCGGCATCGCCTGGATCGCCGACGGCGCCATCACCGACGACCTGTCGGATTTCCGACCGGGCCGCAGGGCCGGGGAGGAGCAGCGGGTCCGGTCCCCCCTTATCGAGGCGGATTTTTCGAAGGCGGACGTCCGCGCGCTCTCGCGGGAACTCGGGCTGCCCACCTGGGAAAAAGGGTCCTTCGCCTGCCTCTCGTCACGGTTCCCGTACGGGATGCCGATCTCCCTCGAATCGCTCGCGAAGATCGACGCCGCCGAGAACCTCCTGCGCGACATCGGTTTCCGGGAGTTCCGGGTCCGCTACCACGACGCGCGGACCGCGAGGATCGAGGTCGGGGCGAGCGAGGTCCGCACCGCCGTACGCGACGAGAACCGTGCCCGGATCGTGGCCCGGCTGAAGGAGCTCGGATTCACCTACGTCACGCTCGACCTGCAGGGGTTCAGGAGCGGTTCGATGAACGAAACCCTCCCGTCCACGGTGGAGGTCGAGCTCCCCGGCGAGACCGCGCCGGCCCCCTGAGCCCGCACGCGACCCCCCGCCCCCCGACGGCGGACCGACCCGGACCCGGCGTGAACCGGAACGCCCCCCGATGCGTTACCACGACATCACCGCTCCCGCGCGCGGGCGCGGGGCGCCCGCGGCGTCGACCGGGACGTGACTTCTCCCGAATAATTCTTTATGTTACAGCGATACCCATGACCCCGTCCACCGATCACCGATCACAGAACGCGGAACCGCCGATGAGGCCGCGCGTCTCCCTCATCCTCGCCGCCGCGCTCACGGCGGCCATCGGCCTCTGCCTGCCCGCCGGGGCGGCGGCCCAGAGCGCGAGTTTCGGGAAGAACAAGGTCCAGTACAAAACGTTCGACTGGCATTACATCCAGACGACGCATTTCGATCTCTATTTCGACAAGGGGAACGAAGGCCTCGCCGCCTTCGCGGCAGACGCCGCCGAATCGGCGTATACCTCGATCAGCCGGAGTTTCCGCTACTCGATCACCGCCCGGATCCCCTTCGTCGTCTACAACTCGCACAACACGTTCCAGCAGACCAATGTCATCTCCTCCTACCTCGAGGAGGGGATCGGCGGGGTGACCGAACTCTTCAAGAACCGCGTCGTCGTCCCCTTCGAGGGGGACTACAAGAAGTTCCGGCACGTGATCCACCACGAGCTCGTCCACGCCGTCATCAACGACATGTTCTACGGCGGTTCGATCCAGTCAATCATCTCCGGCAACATCACGCTCCAGCTGCCGCTCTGGTTCAACGAGGGGCTCGCCGAGTACGAGGCGCTCGGCTGGGACACGAACTCCGACATGTTCATGCGGGACGCGACGCTGCACGGGTACCTCCCGCCGATCCACCAGCTGGGCGGGTATTTCGCCTACCGGGGCGGACAGTCGGTCTGGAACTACATCGCGTACAAATACGGCGCGGACGAGATCGGCGACATCCTCAACCGCGTGCGGGGGGCCCGCAACCTCGACCAGGGTTTCAAGGGGGCGATCGGGCTGACGGTCGAGGAGCTCTCCGAACGCTGGACGAAGGAACAGAAGGTCCTCTACTGGCCCGACATCGCGAAACGGCAGTACCCGGCCGACTTCGCGCGCGCCCTCACCAATCACCGGAAGGAGAACGCGTTCTACAACACCAGCCCAGCGATCTCGCCGAGCGGGGACCGGATCGCCTTCATCTCCAACCGGAGCGAATACTTCGACGTCTACCTGATGAGCAGCACCGACGGGACAGTGATCCGGAAGCTCGTCAGCGGCCAGCAGACCGCCGATTTCGAGGAGCTCCACCTGCTCACACCCGGGATGAGCTGGTCGCCCGACTCCCGCCGGCTGGCGCTCGCCGTGAAGAGCGGGGGCCGCGACGCGATCATCCTGATCGACGTCGAGGGCGGCGACGACCGGAAACTGGAATTCGACCTGGACGGGATCTTTTCGGTCGACTGGGGCCCGGCGACGGCGCCGGAGCGGCTGGCGTTCATCGGCGTCAACGCGGGCCGGTCCGACGTCTACACCTACGACCTGGGCACCGGCGTGCTGACGAACCTCACCGACGACATCTTCAGCGAATCGGACCCGGCGTGGTCCGCCGACGGCCGGTCGGTGGTGTTCGCCTCCGACCGCGGCGACTATGTCGACGGCGAGGTCCCTCCCGGGTTCAGGATGCAGGACTTCGACTACGGCGAGACCGACCTCTACCGGGTCGACGCGGGGACCCGGGCCGTCACGCGCCTCACCGACCATCCCGGGAGCAGCGAGACGTCGCCGGCGTCCGCCCCGGACGGCGACCACCTGTTCTTCATCTCGGACGGGAACGGGATCAACAACATCTACGTCATGGACCTCCGCAGCGGCGAGGTCCGCCCCGTCTCCAATTCGATCAGCGGAGTCTACCAGCTCTCCCTCTCGCGCAACGGCGAGAAGCTGGCGTTCAGCTCGCTGACCGACGCCGGGTTCGACATCTTCCTCCTGCGCGCCCCGCTGGACCAGCGCCTCGAGGCGGCGGAGCTGGAAAAGACGGAATATTTCCGGGCTTCCAGGGGGAGCGGTCTCCGTCCCGCCCGGGCGGCGGCCGACACGGTCGCCCTCGGGGACGACGTCGTGCTGAACACGTCGACGGAGAGCGCGGCGCGCCGCGACCAGGAGTCCGGGCTCAATTTCAGGAACCACGTCTTCCGGAGGGACGACCTGGACAGCGTCGCGTCGCGCCGCGACAGCGGCGCGTTCCCCGCGGTCACCGGCAACATCGCCGACGACGGCTCGTACCGCGTCAACAAGTACCGGCTCAATTTTTCCCCCGACATCATCTACGGCAACGCCGGCTACAACACGTTCTACGGGGTGGAGGGCTCGACGATCATGGCGTTCAGCGACATGCTCGGCGACCACCAGATCTTCCTCATCACGAACCTCCTGTTCGACCTGAAGAACAGCGACTACGCGCTGGCGTATCTCTATCTCCCGAACCGGGTCGACTACGGCGTCCAGGCGTTCCACAGCGCGCGGGCGGCGTACCTTCGCGACCGGGCGACGGGCGTCGAAACGCTCCACCGGTTCCGCAATTACGGCGTCAACCTCTACGCCCTCTACCCGATGACCAGGTTCCGCCGCTTCGACTTCGGCCTCTCCTGGCTCAACGTCCGGCGGGAGAACCTCGACCGCCCCTCCGAACCGTCCGAGCGGAGCATGGTGCTGCTCCCCTCGTTCTCGTACGTCGACGACACGTCTCTCTGGGGGCTCATCGCCCCCTCGACCGGCCGGCGGCTCAACATCTCGGCGAACGCGAGCCCGGGGATCTTCTCCGACGCGCCCGCCTTTTACGGGTTCACCGCCGACTACCGGATGTACGAGCGCCTCGGGCCCAATTACACCTTCGCGCTCCGGTTCGCCGGCGGCGGGAGCTTCGGCCGGAACCCGCAGCGGTTCATCATCGGCGGCGTGGACAACTGGATCAACCACCGGTTCGAGGACGAGAGCTTCCCGATCGAAACGGCCAACGATTACCTCTTCCTGACCACCGGCATCCCCCTGAGGGGGTTCAACTACAACGCGCGCAACGGCACCAAGTACGCGCTCATCAACGCCGAGCTGCGCTTCCCGCTCTTCGGCTACTTCACCGCGGGCCCGCTCCCCGTGATCTTCCAGACCTTCACCGGCACGCTCTTCATCGACGCCGGCGCGGCCTGGACCCGCGGACGCGACCTCCGGCTCTTCACGCGCAACGCCGATCACGACGTGGTCACGCGCGACCTCCTCCAGGGAATGGGGTACGGCGTCCGGATGGTGGTCCTGGGTTTCCTCCTCAAGATGGACGTGGCCTGGGCGTTCAACCTCCAGCGCTTCTCCAGTCCGCAGTATTATTTCTCCCTCGGCGCGGACCTTTGAGCGGACCGCCGGTGACCGTTTTTCCCCTTCGGCGGATTTTACTATATTTCCACCCTATGCGCGCCGCCGCCATACCCGTCATTACGGCCCTCCTCCTCTTCCAGGGGTGCCTGCAGCAGATCGCCGTCGGTTCCCTCACCGGTATCATGGAGGACGGCTTCGCGGTCCTGAACGAGGAGCCGGACCTCCCGCTCGCGCGGACCAGCATCGAATCGAACCTGAAGCTCCTCGAGTCGGTGCTCCGCGGCGACCCGGGGAACCGTCGCCTCCTGCTGATGGCCTGCAGGGGGTACGGGAGCTACGCGATGGGGTTCGTCGAGGACGAGGACCCAGCCCGGGCGCGGGAATTTTACCGGCGCGGCAGGGACTACGGTCTCCGGCTCTTTCCTGAAAACGGCGAACTCGGCGGGGCGCTCAGGAACGACCCGTCCGCGCTGCCCGCCGCGCTCCGCCGCGCGGGGGATTCCGACGTCCCGGCGCTCTTCTGGACCGCCGTCGCCTGGGGCGGGTACATCTCGCTCGACCTGACCGACCCCGACGCCCTCGCGGCCCTCCCGAAGGTCGAGGCGGTGATGGAGTGGGTCCGGGAACGCGACCCCGGCTATTTCTACGGGGGGGCCGACTTCTTCCTCGGCACGATCAAGGGGAGCAGGCCGCCGATCCTCGGCGGCAATCCCGGGGCTTCGCGCGCCCACTTCGACCGCGCCCTCGAGCTGGGCGGGGGCCGGTTCCTCCTCACCTACGTCTATTACGCCCGCTCCTACGCTGTGCAGACGCAGGACAGCGCCCTCTTCGGTAGACTGCTGCGCGCGGTCGACACCGCGGCCTCCGACATCCTCCCCGAGGCGCGCCTCTCGAACATGATCGCCAAGCGAAAGGCGCAGCTGCTGCGCGAAAAAACCGACCAACTTTTTTGATTCCACGGAGAGAATGAAAACCACCACCGCCGCCGCCAGCTGCCTCGTCGCCCTCTTCCTTTTCGCCGCGGGCCTTCCCGCGCAGGAACACACGATCAAGTTCGCGACGCTCGCGCCCGACGGGAGCACGTGGATGAACGTGATGAAGGAGTTTGACGCCGCCGTGAGGAAGGAGAGCGGGGGCCGTCTCGGGTTCCGGATGTACCCGAGCGGGGTCCAGGGGGACGAAAAGGACGTCCTGCGGAAGGTCAAGCTTGGACAACTCCACGCCGCGGGGATCACCGGGAACGGGCTCACGAGCATCGCCCCCTCCGCCCGTATCCTCGATTCACCCTTCCTCTTCCGCGACCAGGAGGAGATCGATTTCGCCTACGCGTCGTTCGGTCCCGAGATCGAGGCCTCGATGGAGGAGGCGGGCTTCGTCAACCTCGGGTGGGCGGAGGTGGGATACGTGTATATCTTCACGAACAACCCGGTCCGGAAGAAAGACGACCTTGCGAAGGCGAAAATGTGGATGTGGGAGGGCGACCCGATCGCCGAGGCGTCCTTCAGCGCCCTCGGGATCAACCCGATCCCGCTCTCGATCACCGACGTGCTCACGTCGCTGCAGACCAACCTGATCGACGGGGTCTACACCTCCCCGCTGGCGGCGATCGCGCTGCAATGGTTCACCCGCGTGAAATACATGTTCGACCTCCCGCTCGCGAACGCCGCGGGGGCGGTGGTGATCTCGAAGAAGAAGTACCTGGAACTGCCGGAGGACCTCAGGTCGATCCTGTCGCGCAACGGCCGGACCTTCATGCGCAAGCTCACCGAGCTGAGCCGCGCCGACAACGCTGGCGCGCTGGCGACGCTCGGGAAGAACGGCATCACGCTCACGGAACCACCGACGGAGGCCGACAGACGGGCCTACGGCGAGATCGGCCGCGCGGCGAGGAGGATGCTGGTCGGGAAACTGTTCAGCCAGGATCTCCTCGACAGGGTCGAGGCGGCGCTCGCGGAACACCGCCGGAAGGCCGCGGCCGGGGCGAAGTGAAGATCCTCGCGCGGCTCAACTCCCTCCTCCTGTCGTTCGAGCGGGGCTTCCTCGTCCTGCTCTTCTCCCTGATGATCGTCCTCTCGTTCTCGCAGGTCGTGCTGCGCAACGCATTCTCGCTGGGGCTCGTCTGGGCCGACCCGCTCCTGCGCAACGCGGTCCTCTGGCTCGGGTTCATCGGCGCCTCGCTGGCGACCCAGGACGACAGGCACATCAAGATCGACCTGGCCGGCCGGTTCCTCAAACCCCGGGCGGCGGCACTCGTCGGCATGGTGACCGACCTCTTCACGCTGGCCGTCTGCCTGCTCCTGGCCGACGCCGCGATGACCTTCGTCTCGAACGAGATCGAATTCCGCGACACCCTCGTGACGATCGGCGGAATTGAAATCCCCACCTGGTGGTCGCAGGTGATCCTCCCCGCCGGGTTCCTCCTGATCGCGCTCCGCGTCGGTGTGCGCCTCGCCGGCAGGATCGTCGGGCTTACGGTTCGCGGCGGGGGCGCGGCGGCGGGCGGGGGTCCGGCGGGGGGAACGGCCTGATGGAGGGTATGCTGCTCGGGATCGCGCTGGCGATCCTCGCATTCCTCGGATCGCCGATCTTCGCCGTGATCGGCGCGGTCGGCCTGCTGGCGTTCCACTACGCCGGCATCGATTCCTCGGCGGTCATCGTGGAGCTCTTCAGGATCGCGAGCGCGCCGACGCTCCTGGCCATTCCGCTCTTCACCTTCGCCGGCTACCTGCTCGCCGAGAGCCGGACGCCGAAACGGCTCGTTGCGCTGTCGCAGACACTGCTCGGCTGGATCCCGGGCGGCGTGGCCGTGGTCTCCCTGGTCTCGTGCGCGGTGTTCACGGCGTTCACCGGGGCCTCCGGGGTCACCATCATCGCGCTCGGGGGCCTGCTCTACCCCATCCTCCGGGAGCAGCGGTATTCAGAGCGCTTTTCCCTCGGCCTGCTGACGACATCGGGGAGCCTCGGGCTCCTGTTCCCCCCCAGCCTGCCCCTCATCCTCTACGGGATGGTCGCCTCCAACGCCCGATCGTTCGGCGGCGGGGTCCCCGACGTCTCGATCGACAAGCTCTTCATCGCCGGGATCGTCCCGGGGATCCTTCTCGTCGTCCTGCTGTCGGCGTACAGCGTGCGCAAGAACAGGGGGACGGGAACGATCCCCTTCTCGCTGAAGCAGGCGCTCGCCGCGCTGAGGGCGTCGGCGTGGGAGGTCCCGCTCCCCTTCATCATCCTCGGCGGGATCTACGGCGGGTTCTTCACGGCGACCGAGGCGGCCGCGATCACCGTGGTCTACGTCCTGGTCGTGGAGGTATTCGTCTACCGCGACCTGACGCTGACGGGTGACGTCCCGAGGATCATGCGGGAGAGCGTCGTACTGGTGGGGGCGATCGTGATCATCCTCGGGTGCGCGATGGGACTCACCAACTACCTCATCGACGAGGAGGTCCCGATGAAGCTCTTCGAGTGGGTGAGGGCGCTGGTCACGTCGAAGGCGGTGTTCCTGGTCACCCTCAACCTCTTCCTGATCGTCGTCGGGATGATGATGGACATCTTCTCCGCCATCATCGTCGTGGTGCCGCTGATCATCCCGATCGCGACGGCCTACGGCATCGACCCGGTCCACCTCGGAATCATCTTCCTGACGAATCTCGAGATCGGCTACCTCACCCCGCCGGTCGGGCTCAATCTCTTCATCTCGAGCTACCGGTTCGAAAAAACGATACCCGAGGTCCTCCGGTCTGTTGTCCCGTTCTTCCTGATCCTGCTCGTGGCACTCGCCCTGATCACCTACGTTCCGGAACTGAGCACCTTCCTGGTCTCCTGGTTCGGCGTCCGGTAGGCGCTCAGCGCCTGACGCGGACCTTCCGTTCGCCCACCGACATCCCGGCGACGACCCTGCAGCGGTAACGCCCGGGCCGGAGCCCGGAGAGGTCGAGCGTGATGACGTGGCCCCCCGCGCGCTTCTCCCCGTGGAACAGACCCACCGGCGCGCCCCCGGTCTCCGGCCGCACCGAGACATCCACCATCGACCGTCCTTCGAGCATCAGCGGCAGGAAGAGCGCCGGGGAGCCGGAGGCCTCCAGCGGAACGCCGATCCGGACGCCCCCGCCGGCGGCGATCGTTCCGGTGGCCGCGGGTCCGGGCCGGGAGGCGGTGGGCGGGGCGGGGAATTCCACGGGGAGACTCTCGTTCCAGGAACGATCGACGCTCGTCACGGCGTACCAGACCTCCCCCATCCCGGGGTCGACGGTGTCCGCGGCGGACCTGGCCGACCGGGGGACGACCGCGAGCAGTGTCTCCTCCCGCGGCTCCCCGCGGGCGGCGCCGGTGATCCGGTAGAGCGCGAAATGGCCCCCCGGTTCATCGCGGCGGGCGGGGGGTTCCCAGCTGATCCTCCGGATCCCGCCCTCGGCGCTGACGTGGACCGCCGCCGGCGGTTCCGGGGGGACCGAATCCTTCCATCCCATCACCGGCGGGAGCGCCATCCCGGCGTGCGAGCGCAGCGGCAGCAGCGGCGCGATGTTCGAGTAGCGGAAGAAGGCGTGTCCCTCCGAGCCGGAAGAGCGGGCGACCGCCACAAGGCGTTCCGACTGTTCGAGCACCTCGTCCTTGTACGAGCCGATCCCCAGGTAGAGCTGGCACCCCTTCGTCTCGTCGCGCCAGAGGCCCGCCATTTTCCCGAAATCGGGGTCACCGTTCGCCCCTCCCACGGGCCAATAGAGCTGCGGGACGACATAATCCACGAGCCGGAGCTCCGTCCAGTGATGGGTGTCCTGATAGACGTCGGAATACGATTCGAGTCCCCGCACCCCCGCCGGGTTGCGGTAAATGCCGATCGGGGCCACCCCGAGCTTGATGAGGGGGTCGGTCTCCAGGAGAGCGGCGCGGACCCGGCCGAGGAAGCGGGTGATGTTCTTCCGCCTCCATTCATCCCGCGGCAGGCCGGCGCCGTACCGATGGTAACTCCGGTCGTCGTCGAATTTCCGCCCGGGATACCGGAGGTAATCGAGATGGAGGCCGTCGAGCGGGTAACGGGTGACGAGCTCCTTCGCCACGCCGAGCAGGTACCGGTCGACGGCAGGCTCCCCCGGATCGAGCCACCACTGGTCCCCCGAGCGGACGACCCAGTCCGGGTGGGCGGTGATCACGTGCGCGGGCGTCGTCGCGGGGGGCGGTTCCTTCCCCCCCTTCACGAAGTAGGTGTTGAACCAGGCGTGCACTTCCATCCCCCTGGCGTGCGCGGCGTCGAGGATGAAGGCGAGGGGATCCCATCCGGGGTCGCCCCCCTGCCTGCCGGTCAGGACCGCCGACCAGGGCTCGACCGACGACCGGTAGACCGCGTCGCCCCTCCCGCGGACCTGGAAGAAGATGGTATTGAAGCCCGCGGCGCGGAGGCGTTCCACGATGGCCAGGAGCGTCGCCCGCTGGACGGCGGTGTCGCGGGAGGAAGGCCAGTCGAGCCCCGCGACCGTGGTGATCCAGACCGCGCGGACTTCCCTCGGGGGCACCCCCGCAGGGGAATTCCCGGCCCGGACGGAGGTCGCGGGCGGGCTGACCGCGAGGGTGATCGCCAGCGCGGCCACGAGGCTGATCGGGAGGGAGGGGCTTGTTCTGGGCATCGGCAAGGGCTCAATATAGAACCGTCACCGGCCAGAATCAAGGAATTTCCGCCGGCGGCGCCCGGCGCCGCTTTCGCGCTCCGATGATTGACTTTCAGGGAAATTCGAGTTATATTTTTCATTCGGCATACGGTTTACCAGCCTAATTCATTCAATTTTCCTGATTTTAAACCAGTATCGGATCACGTGAAAAGCAATCGTGGTAAGCTTTTTTTCATCGTCGCCGCGGTGCTGCTCTCCTTCTATTTCCTCTACCCGACCTACCAGGACTACCGGATTTCGAGCGAGCTGAAGACGCTCAGCGGTGAAGACAGTCTGAAATACGTCGAGGCCAACGAGGAGGGGATCAGGGAAGCGCGCAGCAAACGCATCAAGCTCGGCCTCGACCTGCAGGGCGGGATGAGAGTCGTCCTGGAGGTGAACGTCCGCAAGCTCCTGGAAGACCTGGCCAAGAACAAGGACGACAACTTCAAGGAGGTGATGGCGGCCGTCGAGGCGGACACCAGGCTCTCCGACGTCCCGATCATCGACGTCTTCCGGGCGAAATTCGAGGAGCGGCAACTGCGGCTGAGCCGGTACTACGGCAACATCCGCCAGAGCGACGCCGAAATCCTCGACATGCTCTCCGAGGAGGCCACCAAGGCGGTCGACCGCGGGATGGAGATCGTCCGGAACAGGGTCGACCAGTACGGCGTGTCGGAACCGTCGATCCAGAAGCAGGGCGGGCGCAGGATCATCGTGGAACTCCCCGGCGTGAGCAACGAGGCGGAAGTCGAGCGGCTCCTGCAGGGAACGGCCCTCCTCGAGTTCAAGCTCCTGAAGGAAGCTGACATCGCGCTGAAGGTGTACGAATCGATCGACCGGGTCCTGGCCGGCAAACCGGGCGAGGATTCCACGGAGCTCGCCGCCGCAGACACCGCGGCCCCCGGAAAAACCGGAGCGGATTCGGCCGCCGCCGCCGCGCTCGACACGGGCCTCACCCCGCTCCCCGAGGACAACCTCAAGGCCGAGGAACAGGCGAAAAAGGACCATCCATTCTTCTACCTCGCCAGGCCCAACCAGCAGGAGGGCCAGGCGTGGAACGGCGAACTCTACACGGCCGAGACCGACAAGCCGAAGGTCAACCGGATCCTGGCCCGCCCCGACATCCAGAAGTACATCCCCGCCGACATGTCGTTCGCCTGGTCGGCGAAACCGGCGTTCATCGCCGAGGGAAAGAATTATTTTTCGCTCTACGCGCTGAAAAACCCCGCCGAACTCACCGGCGGCGTCATCACCAACGCCCAGGTCAACATCGACCCGCAGACGGCGCAGCCGCTCGTCACGATGGAGATGAACGACGAGGGCGCGCGGGACTGGGCGCGGATCACCGGCGCGAACATCCGGAAGCAGATCGCGATCCTGATGGACAACGCGGTCTTCTCGGCCCCCGTCGTGAATTCAAAGATCACGGGGGGAAACTCGCAGATCGAGGGGATGGGGAACCTCGAGGAGGCCAAGCTGCTCGAGATCGTCCTGAAGGCGGGCGCGTTGCCCGCGCCGGTCGCGATCATCCAGCAGTCGTCCGTCGGACCCTCCCTCGGGCAGGACTCGATCCGGCAGGGCATCAACGCCTCCGCGCTGGCGTTCATGCTGACGATCGCGTTCATGATCGTTTACTATAAGACGGGGGGCACGCTGGCGGACATCGCCCTCCTGCTCAACCTCCTCTTCACGCTGGCGGTGCTCGCGGGATTCAAGGGAACGCTGACGCTCCCCGGCATCGGCGGGATCATCCTGACGATGGCGGTCGCCGTCGACGCCAACGTCCTCATCTTCGAGCGCATCCGGGAGGAGGCCACCACCGGGAAGACCCTCGCCGCGGCGATCGACACGGGGTACAAAAAGGCGTTCACGGCGATCTTCGACGCCAACCTGACGACGTTCATCACGGGGCTCATCCTCTACCAGTTCGGCAGCGGGCCGGTCCAGGGTTTCGCGCTCACGCTGATGATCGGCGTCGTGGCCTCGATGTTCAGCGCCATCATCATCACCCGCGTCATCTCGGACGTTCTGACGTCCCGCGGCACGACCATCAGTTACGGATAAGGGCATCCTCATGCGAATATTTCACGAGACCAACATCGATTTCATGGGGAGGCGGAAGGGGATGTACCTGCTCTCCGCCGCCCTCATCGTCGTCGGGCTCATTTCCCTCCTGACCAAGGGCGTCCATTACGGACTCGATTTCACGGGGGGCACGGAAATCCTGGTGGAGTTTTCCGACCGTCCCGATGTCGGCGCCATCAGGGAGATGATGAACCGCGGCGGGTTCAAGGGGACGGAGATCAAGACGTTCGGCGTCGAAAACCGGATCCTGATCCGCACGCAGGACCAGTCCGAAGGGACCGTCGTGGACGACCGGATCAGGGACGGCCTGAAGACCTCCTTCGGCAACCTCAACCCGGTGATCCTCGAAAAGCAGAAGATCACCCCCAAGATCGGGGCTGAACTTCGGGAAGACGCCGTCTACGCCATCCTGTTTTCGCTGATCGCCATCGGGATCTACATCTGGTTCCGGTTCAAGTTCATCTACGGCATCGGGGCGATCGCCGCGCTCTTCCACGACGTCCTCGTCACCCTCGGGGTCATCTCGCTCCTCGACGGGCTGACGCCGATGACCAATTTCGAGATCGACCAGAACATGATCGCGGCGTTCCTCACGCTCGTCGGTCTGTCGGTCAACGACACCGTCGTCATCTTCGACCGGCTCCGGGAGAACCAGAAACGGTACCGGACGATGGCCCTCGGCGAACTGATCAACAAGAGCCTGAACGAGACGCTCTCCCGCACCATCATCACGTCCGGCACCATCTTCCTGGTGACCATCATCCTGTTCCTCCTCGGGGGAGAGGTCAACCGCGGCTTCGGCTTCGCCCTGACGATCGGCATCATCACCGGGACGTATTCGTCGATCTACGTGGCGAGCGCGGTCGTGCTCGATTACACGATCCGGAAACTCCCGGCACCGAAAGAGACCCCGAACAGCCAGAAACTCCGCCATGAACCTGTCAAGCAAGGAACTTAACGGCATCACGATCGTGGAACTCGAGGGCAGCGTCCTCGGGGGACCCGACGCGACGGCGCTGAACGACCTCCTCCACACGCTGGCGGAGAAGCGGAAGAAAAAGGTCATCCTCGACCTCGGGAACGTCCACACGATGAATTCCAGCGGCCTGAGCATGCTGATCGCGGCACTCACCACGCTCAAGAACTCCGGGGGGACGCTCCGCGTGGCGGGCGCCTCCGAAAAAATCGAGAACCTGTTCGTCATCACCAAACTGTCGACCGTCTTCGAGATGTACCCCACGGTGAAGAAGGCCGCGGCGAGCTTTTCAACTTGACGTCAACCTGACACACCGCACGCGGCTCCGCCGCCCCGCCCTCCCGCGGGCGCGCGGGTCCCGTCCTGCTCATTATGCCTGTAACGATCATCGTCGGCGCCCAATGGGGCGATGAGGGTAAGGGAAAGATCGTCGACCACCTCAGCGAGAAGGTCGACATCGTCGCGCGCTACCAGGGCGGGGCGAACGCCGGCCACACCGTGGTCATCGGGGAACAGGAGCACGTCCTCCACCTGATCCCGTCGGGGATCTTCCACCCCCACGTCAACTGCCTCATCGGCAACGGCGTCGTGGTCGATCCCATCGCCCTCCTCAACGAAATCCGCCAGCTCGAGAGCCTGAAGATCAGGGTGGAAGGCCGGCTCTTCATCAGCCACAACGCCCACCTGATCATGCCGTACCACAAGCTGCTCGACACCATCCGCGAGCAGACCGGGGACAAGATCGGCACGACCGGACGCGGCATCGGGCCGGCGTACATCGACAAGTTCATGCGGGTGGGAATCAGGATCGTCGACCTCCTCGACCGCGACCTCTTCGTGAGGAAGCTCCGGAAGAACATCGGGGAAAAAAACCGGATCCTGCAGAAGATCTACGGGGAGACGGAGCTCGACGCCGACCGGATCGCGGCGGAGTACGAGGAGTTCGACAAGAAGATCGACCCCTACATCACCGACACCTCCCTCTACCTCCAGAAGGCCCTGCGCGAGAACAAGGCGGTCCTCGCCGAGGGCGCCCAGGGCGCCCTCCTCGACATCGACCACGGCACCTACCCGTTCGTCACCTCGTCCAACCCGACGAGCGGCGGCGCCTGCACCGGCCTCGGCATCCCCCCCACGGCGATCACCTCCGTGCTCGGCGTCGTCAAGGCCTACTCGACGCGGGTCGGCAACGGCCCGTTCCCGACGGAGCTGAAGGACTCCACGGGGGACACCCTCCGGGAGACCGGCGGCGAATACGGCGCCACCACCGGCCGTCCGCGGCGCTGCGGGTGGTTCGACACGCTGGCGCTGCGGCACAGCGTGATGATCAACGGCATCAGCCGGATCGCCATCACGAAGCTCGACGTCCTCGACGCCTTCGACGAGATCCGGATCTGCGTCGGATACGAGCACCGCGGCAAGCTGCTCAAGACGTTCCGCAGCGACGTGCCGACGCTCGAGGCGCTGACCCCGGTCTACGAATCGTTCCCCGGCTGGAAGACGAGCACGGCGGGCGTGACGTCGTACGACCGGCTGCCCGCGAACGCGCGGAGGTACATCGAGGCGATCGGGTCGCTGACCGGCACGGAGGTGCACATGGTGTCGGTGGGCGCCCGCCGCGACCAGACCCTCTTCGTTCCCTGACCGGTGGCCTCCCCCCGCTCCACGAACATCAAGCTGACGCTGCTGGTCGTCGCCACGCTGATCGTCGTCGGCACGATGTACTACTCCCGGACGCTCGTCTCGGAGCTGCTCGAGAAGGAGCGCGACGTCGCGGCCCTCTACGCGAAGTCGCTCGAGTTCCTCGCCAACCGGCCCGCCGAGGGCCTGACGTCCGAGGCCGATTACAGCTTCATCTTCGACGAGGTCATCCGCTCGATCGACTTCCCGATGATCCTCACCGACCGCGACCACCAGCCGCTCTACCCGTACGACCAGAACGCGAGGAACATCGACCACGACCCAGACCTCCCGCCCGAACGGATGGAGGCCTTTTACCGGTCGGTCATCCGGGACCTCGACGCCATCCATCCCCCCCTGAAGGTGACGCTCCAGGACACGATCGTCCTGAACTACGTCCACTACGGGGAATCGCCCCTCATCACGAGACTGCGGTGGCTGCCGGCGGTCGAACTGGGGGTGGCGGCGATCTTCATCCTGATGGGCTACATCGGGTTCAGCTACATCAAGCGGAGCGAACAGAGCAACATCTGGGTGGGAATGGCGAAGGAGACGGCGCACCAGCTCGGCACCCCGCTGTCGAGCCTGATGGGCTGGCTCGAGATGATGCGGTCGACCGCGAAGGACCATCCGGAACAGCTCTCGATCATCGCGGAGATGGAGAACGACCTCGACCGGTTCCAGAAAATCACCGACCGGTTCTCCAAGATCGGTTCACGGCCGGTGCTCAGGGAGGAAAATCTCGGGGAGGTGATCCGCGGGGTACTCAACTACTTTCAGCAGCGCCTCCCCTCCCGTTTCGCGAAGAACCGGAAGATCGACCTCTCGGTGAGCGTGGCGGGCGACCCCACCGCGCGCATCAACCGCGAGCTCTTCGAGTGGGTGATCGAGAACCTCGTCAAGAACGCCCTCGAGGCGATCGAGGAGAGCGAGGGCACGATCGCGTTCAGCGTCGCGGCGTCGGGGAAGTACGTGATGATCGACGCGACGGACACCGGCAAGGGGATCGACGTCAAGAACAGGAAGGACATTTTCCGGCCTGGCTTCAGCACGAAACGACGCGGGTGGGGGCTGGGACTGAGCCTCTCGAAACGCATCGTCGAAACCTACCACGACGGGAAGCTGCTCCTGCGGGAGAGCCGGCCGGGAAAGGGAACCACGTTCCGGATCCGGCTCAACCGCTGACCGGCGTCGGGCTACTTCACCAGCAGCAATTTCAGCGTCGAGGGACGCCCCGCGCCCTGCATCCTGCAGAAGTAGACGCCCCCGGGAAGCCCCGCGGCGTCGAACACCACCTCGTGCTCCCCCGCCCCCCGGACCCCGTCCAGCAGTACCGAGACCTGCTCGCCGAGCGCGTTGAACACCGTCAGCCGGACCGGGCCGGGCGCGGGCATCGCGAAACTGACGACCGTGGTGGGGTTGAACGGGTTCGGGTGGTTTCCGACGAGGCCGGCGGCGGCCATCCTGCCGCCGGACATCAGCGCCTCCCGCGCCCCGCGAACGATGATGGGAACAGAATCCTGCAGGACGATTTGGCCCGGCACGCTCAACTGGTTGGTCAAACCTCCGGCGTCGATCACCCCTCCTCCACCCTCACCGGACCATGAAATGGTCACCGGGAATGAGGCCCCGCGCATCCGGACGCCGAGTCCCCCACCGTGCCCGTCAGGCAAAACTGCCGCATACACATCGCCGTCGAACCGGACATCAAACGCACCGTCGGGGGGTGGGGGCGGCAATTCCACGTGCCCCAACCGGTCGGACGTCGGGATGCCGACGTGCAACTCCTGTCTCGATCCCCGGGCGTCGGTGAATAACAATGACGTCGTCGCTCCTTCAGGGTCGGATCGTCTCCAGGCGCTGCCCGGCGACGGGACCGAGGCGGCACCCTTGAGATGAAGGGTCCCTCCCTGGGATGTTTTCACCCAGAAACCCTTCCCCGGGCTCAATACGGTCACGGGGGAATAACCGGCTGAATATTCGAAGAAATTCCCCGCGATGATCCCCGGGGGCGTGCTCACGATGGAATCGAGAGGCACCGGAAACGTCGGGCCGCCGATCATGTTCCACCCACCGACCACGGTCACCAATTCCGAGGATCGCACCCCGCCGGCCACAACGAGCGAATCCGTGGCGGGAAATTTCAACCAGTATCCGCGCCCGTTGACCAGGGTATCACGGGGGGTGTACCCGGATGAAAACTCAAAGGCGTTCGATATCGCGTCCGGAAACACGACGATCTTCCGTGGATCGGGCGCGGTGAGCGGGACGGAGACGATATTCCAGCCCGTGATCACCCCGCCGATCGGCACGTCGCCCCGGACGAGCTGCGTATCGGGAGTCGACGCCCCGTTGTGGACGAAGACGATGCCGGAGTTGTATGGCCCGTATGCGGGGGGCGAAAACGTCACCGCGAATTTCTTTGAACCCCCCGGGGTGATCGTGGCGGTCAGCGGGGAGGCGGAATACTGTCCGCTCAATGCCACGACGGAGGTGATCTGCAGGTTCAAATCGCCCGCGTTGAAGACGGTAATGCTGTCGGTCCGCGAGCCGTTGAGGGGCAGATGACCGAAGGAATGGACGGGTTCTCCGAGCGAAAACCGGGGGCCCGTGTAAAACGTTTGTTCCCCCCCGAGGGCATATCCGTTTTCATTCTCCCCGGTCATCCTGAAAAAGTACCCGGTATTGGCGGTGAGCCCTGAAATCGATGCCGAAACGGCGATCGTGGAATCGCCTGCGACGGGACTTTCCGCTGCGATGACGCTGTCCGTGTACACCCCTGAAACCTGGCCATAGGCGAATCGCACGATCGTCGACGCACCGGACGGATGAACGGTGCCGTGAAGGGTCGCGGACGTGGGGGTGATGGCGCTGGCCGAACCGGTAGTGAGCACGGCGAGGTTGGCGGCCGTCACATTGACGCAGCCGATGTATTGGTCGGGGACCGGCGTACCGCGGGGCCAGACCGTCGGACACGGCTCCTCATCATAATCCTGCTGGATATCGATGGCGATGATGTACTCCGAGGGATAGGAGGGTGCCTTCATGCGGAAACTCAACGTACCGTTCTGGCCGGGGCAGCCCACGCGCGCCTGGAAAACACATGATTGGGGAGCCGGGAGTGACCCGAACCCTACAACCACCTGGCAATAGTTTTTCAACAGGGGTTGCTGACAGACCTGGATGAAATATTCAAAACTGACCGTGAAAGAATCATTCGCGGTGACCGTCGCCGTGGACCCTCCGCCCGAAATTGAAACGTTGAACACCAGCATCTCGCCGACGAATGGCGATTTCGAGACCGAATCGCAGACACCAACCGGGGAACCCGCGGAGAGTGCCTTCCCCGCACCCGGGGATGCACTCCCGATGAGGAGGAGTGGGAGAACGACGATCAGGAAAAGCGAGTACGGCTTCATAAGACCCCCGGCGTAAAATGCAGTTTGGTGGGATGACATTCGTCTGGGATGGATCGCCCCCGGTGCACAGGCCCCCGGATCCCTCCATTGACCTCATGGCAGGCGACCGTAAGAAATTTACACCACCCCGACGTTAAAGTCAAGGAGCGCGTCTGACCGCCGCCACCAGCGACTCGTCGTTCACGGGCCAGGTGCCCGAATGGACCTCGTCGCGACCCCGCAGGAGCACCCACGAACGGTCGTACGGGCCCAGCTCCGGGCGCGCCAGTGCGCTGAACGGCCTGACCCAGATCAGGAGGCCTTCGGCCCTCCAGGGGTTTTCCGCCGCCTGAACGAGCGCCAGCGTCCCGTCGCGGATGACCTCCCCCCCGATGACGATGGAGTCGCCGGGCGCCGCCATCGGGAACGGCGCTGGAAGCCGCCGGATGACGTCATGGTCTTCCGCGGCGCCGTAGAGGATCACCCGGTCGCGCTGAAGGTCCGCGAGGGTCACCGTCGAGTCGGACCTGATCGCCACGCCCCATCCGAGCCGCCGGAGCCTGGACGAATCGCCCTCCGCCAGCTGCCTGCAGTGCGAAGCGAGTTCTCCTCCCCCCACGATCAACAGCGCGTCGCCCGGGTCGCGAAGATCGGAGAGTTTTTCCGGCAGCCGGCGGAGCAGGAGGAGGTCGCCGTCCGGGTCTGCCGTGACCGTCGAGGGCTCCGAATCGGTCGTGAACGCGAACGGCACGTCGTTGCGATAGGCGCCGGCGCCGTCGAGGCCGATGGTGACCGTCGCCCGGACGGGCTCGCCGGCGGTGCGCAGTTCGAGGAGGACGCCGGCCGTGTACCGCTCGTACCCGACGACCCTCAGGCGGCCGGTCACCCGCCACGCGTCCGCTTCCTTCGACGACCTGACATTGTAAAGCCGGAGCGACGGGAGTCCCTTCCCCGCGACCCATTGCGCGAAGAACCATCCCAGGTCGCGCCCGGCGGTTTCCTCCGCGAGCGCGCGGAAATCATCGATGACCGCGCTCCTCCCCGAAAACCTCCGGGCGAACTCCCCCAGCAGCCGGAGGTAGCCTGCGTCGCCCATCTCCTTCCTGAGCATGTGGTGGACGTACGCGGCCTTCAGGTACTGCGTCAGGACCGTGCGGATGTCGACCGCGGTGTCGAGCGGGACCGACGTCCCCCCCTTCACCTTCGCGATGAGCGGCCGCAGCAGCGGACTTTTCGAGAGGGTGTCGCGCGGACCGGCCGCGCCGGAGGCCTCGCCGAAGAGGACCGATGAGTACTCCGACAACCCCTCCGAGAGGAGCGCGACGTCCCTGTCGCCGGGGAACACGCTCCCCGCCCACCACTGGTGCGCGACTTCGTGCGGAAGGATCGTCCGGACCTGGTTGAAGCGGTCGGGCGTTTCAAAGGCGAGGCGCTTCACCATGACAAATGACGGGGCGGCGACCGCCAGGACGTTCCAGCCCGCGACCCAGTCGTCGACCTCGACGACGGTCAACCGGTCGAACCGGTACGGTTCGAAGGTCGATCCGTAGAACCGGATGAGGGAGTCGCAGAGCCGGAGGATGGCCGACGCCTGCGCGGAGTCGCGGGGACCGGTCGCCGTCCCCCCGCCCGCGAGGCCGGCATCCGCATCGTCCGGAGCCCCCGGAGGCAGACGGAAGAGCGATACCCCGGGCGCCGCTTCAGAAACCGCCGGGGGGAGGTAGCGCCCGGCGCAGATCCATCCCACGCTCCTGATCGGCACGTCCCAGTCGAAGATGGTCGTCCGCGTCGCCGAGGCGGACCCGGACGCGTCGCCCGACCCGGCCTCCGGAGTGCTCCGCCGCCCGGGCGCGATCACGCTCCAGTCGGCCGGCAGCGTGATCGCCAGCCGCCCCGACCGGAGCACCCCGGGTCCCCACGGAAGGACCTCCTCCGCGCGGAGGACGGCGCGTTCCGGGGCGACCCTGGAATACTCGGACGGGAAATCAATCCTGCCCCGGAACGACAGCACGATGTCGCCCGAATCCGCCCCCCGCGGGCGGGACCAGGCGAGCCTTCCCCGTTCGAACCGGAACCCGGTTTCCATCCCCCCGACGCGCAGGGAGAGCGGGGTGTACGCCGGATGGAGCCGGAGCGAAGCCGAGTCGGATCGTCCCCCGGGGTAGCGCACGACCATCGTGTCGGTGCAGGCGTAGACCCTCGACGGCGGATCGAGCGAGAGCGCGGCGCGGTGGGAGGTGATGTGAACCGAGGAATCGGAAGCCGCCGCGGGGAGCGCCGCCTGGAGCGGCGCCGCCGCGAGGAAGTTCGCGATGGCGAATGTCGTGGCGCGTGCGCGAAGGCCCATGAGTGAAAGTAAAGTAGAGGAAATGGCGGTGAGAAACAAACCCCGACTGAGCAAAACCCCTCCGCCGGTTGGAAATCCCGGCCCTTTCCCGTATATTTCCTCCCAGGATATCACTCTGTTTCACCTCTCCCCGCCACCGCCACGTGGAAAAAATACTCGGCATACGCTCCAACTTTCTCGGGGTCCCGACGTCCGGGTCGACCTGGCGGCGCTCGCGCGTCGCCATCCTCCCCATCCCCTTCGAACAGACGGTCTCCTACGGAAAGGGCACTGCGCGGGGGCCGGCCGCCATCCTGAAGGCGTCGTCGTACGTCGAGTTCTACGACGAAGAGACGCGGAGGGACGTGAGCGCCGGGGTGGGCATCGCGACGCTCCCCCCCCTCCTGACGGGGCGGAAGAAAGGCGCCGCGGCGCTCGACGCCATCGGGTCCCGCGCGGCCGGCGTCATCCGGTCGG
>CAZQSM010000008.1:0-49117 GCA_964596065.1 uncultured Chlorobiaceae bacterium
CTCACGGGCACTAGCTCCTGAAGCTAGCGTGTCTGCCAATTTCACCATCCGGGCGGTGAACATATCGGAAGGATATCCGTATAAAGTACGAAATCCGGATGAAGATTAAAAATCCGGGTCCCGGGGGGCGGGTCCCGCCGCGGCGGGTTGAGCCCGTTGAGAAAGCGGATATTAATCCATATATTGCGGTCACGCCGGGTCGCGTGCCCGGGAATTCAGGATGAAAATGCAAAAAACGATACTATTTCTGGAAGATGAAGTCGAGTACCTCGGCGCATTGAGCAGCCTGCTCCGGGAACAGGGCTATTCGGTCATCGAGACGACGAAGGGTGTCGACGCGCTCGCCGAGATCGGGAAACATACGCCCGATATGATCTTGGCCGATATCAAGCTCACCGGCGAAGACAACGGGTTCGATTTCTTCGAACAGGTCAGGAAAATGGAGAAATGCAAAGGGGTGCCGTTCATTTTTCTCACAGCCTACAACAACCTGGAGGCCCAGGTGTACGCCAAAAAACATGGGGCGTCGGATTACATCACGAAACCGTTCGATTTCGAATACCTGATCGCCAGGATCCACCAGCTCGTGCCGCTCTGACCTGTATGTGATTCGCGTCACCCCCCGCCGTTCCGCAATTCCATTTATTACATCCGGTCGCATGACGTGTACATCAGGGGACAATCGTATGTCGCGGGATCATGACGTGAATCGCTGGATAGCGTGGACGGGGGTGCTGGCGCTCCTCTCGGTACCGCTCCTGCTGCTGCTTCGCAGGAAACGGGGGGCGGACGTTCACCAACCGTACGCCGAGGACGGCAACGTCTTCGAATCGGAACTCGAGGGCTGAACGCGCCCTCCCGGATCCCTCCGGGAGGCGGTTCAGAAACTGATCGAGTTCTTCGGCTTCCTCCTGCCCGATTGCTCGCTCGTGTGGGCCGGGCATTCGCCGGGGGGGTAAGCCCTGTTGAACACCTCCTCATAAACGTCCGGACAGAAGGGCGTCGCCTTCTTCTTCGTGTCCACGCAGATCGTGTCCCGCTCGATGCCGTCCGGCATCACGAAATACTCCATCGGCATCCCGATCGCCTGGTCGGCGTAGACGTCGTGCATGAACCGCCCCCAGATGGGCGCGGCCGCGCGGCCGCCCTGGCCGTCGCTGGTGGTGAAGTGGATGCTCTTGTTGTCGAATCCCACCCAGACGCCGGCGGTGATCCTCGGCGTGAACCCGATGAACCACGCGTCGGCGTATTCCTGCGTCGTGCCGGTCTTTCCGGCGGCGGGCCCGCCGAAAAAGTTCCTCACCCTGATGCCGCTCCCCGTGTTCACGTTCCCTTCGAGCATCGAGGTCATCAGGTAGGCTGTCTCCTTCGAGAGCACTTCCCGCCGCTTCGGCTGGTTCTCCTCGATCACGTTCCCGTATTTGTCCTCGATCCGGAGGATCGCGATCGGGTCGACCGCGACGCCCTCGTTGGCGTAGATGCCGTACGCCGAAACGATCTCGAGCGGCTGCACCTCCCCGGTGCCGATCGCCAGCGACTCGTAGGGGGGAAGCTCCGAGTGGATGCCCATCCTGCGCGCGTACGAGATCACCTGCTTCACCGGGGCGATTTCCATGATCGTCCGGATGGCCACGAGGTTGATCGACTGCGCGAGCGCCTCGCGCAGCGTGCTCTTCCCGCCGAACGTCCCGTCGAAGTTGTTCGGCGCCCACCGTTTCCCGTTCGCCATCACGAGCGTGATCGGCTGGTTGAGGATCTCGAAGGAGGGGGGGTAGCCGTTGTCGATGGCGACGGTGTACACGAACGGCTTGAAGGCGGATCCGGGCTGCCGCTGGATCTGCGTGACGTGGTTCAGGCCGTACTTGAAATTCTTGTAGTTCGAGCCGCCCACCATCGCCAGGATGTTGCCGTTCGAGTGGTCGAGGGCGACGAACCCGACCTCGATCCTCGCCGCGACCGTCTTGATGCTGTCGACGAACGCCCTGCTCCTGCTCAACGCCGTGAACAGGCTGTCCCGGCGCTCCCGCGGGGCGTCGCGGTACCGTTCAGACGATCTGACCGCCTGGGAGACCATCTGCCGGAGAATCTCGGGGTAGCGGTCCCATTTCCACGCCTTCGTGAAATCGGCCTGGTATTCCTTCAGGTGGGCGCCGACCGCTTCGTTCGCCATCCGCTGCATCCTGCTGTCGAGCGTCGTGTAGACCGACAACCCGTCCCGGTAGATGTCGAACCCGTGCTCCTCGGCCTTCTCGATGAGCGTCTGGCGGACCCACTCCACGAAGTGTGGGGCGATGCCGGTCGGGTAATCGTCCCGGGCGGGATTCACGCCGAGCGGCAGCTCCCTGAGCTGGTCGTACTCCGGCTGGGGGAGGTAGTCATACTTCACCATCTGGCTGAGCACCGTGTTCCGCCTGGCGAGCGCCCGGTCCGGGTGGTTGAAGGGGTCGTAGACCGCCGGCCCCCGCAGCATCCCGATCAGGACGGCGGCCTCCGGTTTCGCGAGGTCCCACACGTTCTTGCTGAAATAGGTCTGCGAAGCCGTCGCGATGCCGTACGCGCTCCGCCCGAAATAGGCGACGCTCAGGTACATCTCGAGGATCTCCTCCTTGGTGTAGTTCCGTTCGATCTGGACGGCGGTGATGAACTCGCGGAGTTTCCTGGTGACCTTGCCGAAGAGCGATTCGCGGACCCCCTTGAGGTCGTACAGGTTCCGGGCGAGCTGCTGGGTGATGGTGCTCGCGCCCTCCCGGAGCTGGAGCGTCACGAGGTTCTTCACCATCGCCCTGGCGAAGCGCGGCAGGTCCACGCCCCAGTGGGAATAGAAATTCTTGTCCTCGGTGGCGAGCAGGGCCTCGATGATGTGCGACGGGAGTTCCCCCATCGTGATCTGGACCCGGTTCTTGACGAAAAAGTTGTCGAGAACGACGCCGTCGATCGAATACACCTTGGTCGCCAGCTCCGCGCGGGGGTTTTCGAGCTGCTCGAGCGAGGGAAGGCCGGAGACGAGGTAGGCCAGGTAAACGCCCGCCCCGACGAGGAGGACCGTCGTCACGATGACGGCCTTGTACCGTTTTCTGATCGCCCGGATCATGGGGTCAGGCGGACTCCCACTTGTTCAACGTGAGCGTCGCGCCCGAGAGCCGGGCGTAGGTGTTGTGCCCGATCCAGTCCCCGAGGTTGACGTAGGTCCCGGTCGCGATCCGCTCCTCGCGCGGGAGGTGGCGGTGGCCCATGATCACCAGGTCGTATCCCTCCCCGATCAGGCGCGCGGCCGCCTGGCGCATCCCGTCGGTCTCGCCGTAATCCTTCGTCGACGTGTAATCGCGGCTCGACCGGGAGGAGGAGCTCGCGAGCGCGACCCCGATGTCGGGATGGAGCCACGAGAAAAGCCAGATGGCGAACCGGTTGCGGAGGACCTTCTTCAGGAAGGCGTATCCGCGGTCCCTCGGGTCGAGGCCGTCGCCGTGGTGGAGGTATATGCGCCTGCCGTTCAACTCCAATGCAAACGCCCCGCGGTGGGTTTTGATTCCCATCTCCTTCTCGAAATAGTCGCGCACCCAGAAATCGTGGTTCCCGACGAGGAAGTGGACCTCCACCCCCCCGTCGGCCAGGTCGTGGAGCCTCGCGAGGACGCGGTGGAAACCCTTCGGGATGACGCTGCGGTATTCGATCCAGGCGTCGAACAGGTCCCCGAGGATGAAGAGGTGCGTCGCCCGGCCGGAGATGTGGTCGAAAAACCGGATGAGGCGACGCTGTTTCCGCGCCTCCGCCTCCGGCGATTCGAGCCCGAGGTGCACGTCGGATATGAAATAGGCTTCTGGCATGGGACAACCCGGGGGGTCAACGGACCGAGACCGGGACCGCGAAGCGCAGCCGTTCCCTCCTGCACCATCCCTCCTCGTCGGAGCAGTAGAAATAGGTGAGCGTCCCCTCCAGCGTCGCCCGGCCGCGGCGCGCGGAGCTCGCGAGCGAAAAAGGCTGTCGCACCGGGCTGGCCGGGTCGAGGTAGCCGGTCGCCGTGTCGGCCGGGATCACGATCTTCCCATCGGGCCGCGCGTTGGATCCGGAGTCGAATCCGACCGAGACCGGCGGGACGGCGTTGACGTGAAATCCCCTCGAGGGCCTGAAACTGACGCGCAGTTCCGATGAGGCGCCGGGGGCCAGTGTGTCGCGGTGCGCCGTCACGGTGACCCTGACGTGGGGACCGGTGTCGTCGTCCTGGGCCGGGGCCGGGGACGCGAACCGCGGCAGGACCGCGGCGATGAGCAATGCGAGGGTTGTTGCGCCAAGCGGGCGATTCATCATCCATCAAGATAAGAAAAAAACACGATTCACGGTCCCGGCGGCCTCCGGACCGGGGGTGACGGTACGGCCGACAGGATGACCATCCCCGCGAGGATGAACACGCCGATCGAGAGGACGGCGATCCGGTCCCCGGCCAGGTCGGCCAGAGCGCCGTAGACGAGGGGGCCGATCACCGCGGAGGATTTTCCGCAGAGGCCGTCGTAGAACCCGAAGTACTCGGCTTCGCGGCGTTCCGGCGTGAGCAGGGCCATCAGGCTGCGGCTCGACGACTGCGTCGATCCGATCGCCATCCCGGCGAAGAGGGCGATGACGTAGAAAGTGCCGACCGTCTGCACCACCGAGGCGCCGACGACGATCGCCAGCCATCCCGCGAGCGTGATGATGATGGTCCGTTTCGGGCCGATCCTGTCGGTGACGAAGCCGAAGAGGAACGAACCGAGGATCGCGGTCGACTGGACGATGGCGAAGAACAGTATGATGTCGCCGTCCGTCATCCGGAGCGTCTCCGCGGCGAAGATCGCCGCGAAGGCGATGACGGTGATGATGCCGTCGTTATAGAGGAAAAAGGCGATCAGGAATTTCTTCAACGGGGCGAGGTCCGGGTTCCTGAAGATGGCGGCCAGCGTCTCCCGTGACTTCTTCATCCCCTCCCGGACATAGCCCTGCGCGGGGACGGCCGGGGCGGGGGGTTCCGGGACCCAGAAGAAGAGCGGGAGCGAAAACAGGAGGAAGAACCCCCCGGCGATGAGGAACGCGTCGCGCACCGAATCGAGGTAGGCCGGGTCGGCCGGGTCCGCGAGCGAAGCCTGGACGATCAGGAGCACCGCGAGCGCCCCGAGGTAGCCCATCGCGAACCCGTACCCCGACACCCTCCCGTATCTCGACGGTGTGGTGAGGCCGGGAAGGAACGCGTCGTAGAAGACGAGGCCCCCCTCGAAACCGATGTTCGCGAGGATGAAGAGCGACATGCCCCAGACCACCATCCCGGCGTGCACGGTCGAGAGGAGCATCGTGCACACCGCCGAGAGGAGCGTCAGCGCGAAGAGGAACCGCTTGCGGTTCCCCGACGCGTCGGCGGCGGCCCCGAGCGGGGGGGAGAGCAGCGCGGCGATGCCCATCGAGGCCGAAACGGCGATCCCCCAGAACAGCCGCCTGCCGCCCGCCACGTGGTTGGTGAAATACCTGGAAAAGACGACCGTCACGATGATGACGGAGAAGGCCGTGTTGGCGAAGTCGAAGAGTGTCCAGGCGAAGATCCGGAAGGGGCCGGAGCGCCCGGTCGAGCCGGACATTACGTATCCTGACGTTTGGTCCGGGGGGGGGAGGGTTTGTCGTCGTGGGGGAGTGAGAATTCGAGGAGGCCGCGGCCCGTCTTGTGGATGGTGCCCGCTTCGCGGAGGTGCTCCAGGATGGCGTCGAGGACGCCATTGATGAACCGGCCGCTGTTGGAGGTGCTGAACGATTTCCCGATCTCGATCGCCTCGTTGATGGTCACCTTGGGGGGGATGTCGGGGAAATAGAGGAGCTCCGCGATCCCCATCCGGAGGATCATCTTGTCGACGATCGCGATCCTGTCCGATTCCCAGTGCATCACCTTCGACTTGATGATGCGGTCGATCTCCTTCACGTGCTGGAGGACGGAGTGCACCAGGGCCTTGGCGAACTCGAAATCGTCCCGGTTGGGCTTGAGCTCGGAAAGGACCTCCTCCATGATCGGGACGATCGGCTCGCCCGAGAGTTCGTGCGCGTAGAGGACCTGGAGCACCTTTTCCCTGGTCTGCCGCCGTCGCGATGAGGCCATGCCCGTTCTCCCGTTGTCCTGTCAGGTCCTGTGGTGGTGGTCGCCGAACCGGCCGTCGGTGCCGCCGTTGCCCGCGAAGAATTTCCGGAGGTGCGCGATCCTCGATATCCGCTCCTCGGCGAGGCGGCCGGAGGCCTCCCAGGTGGGGATGCCGTCGCGCTCCGCGATGGAGAAGATCTCCAGCATCGTCGCGTAGATCCCTTCCGCCTGCTTGAGCGCGCGCTCCTTCGAATAGCCGCTCAGCTCGTTGGCCACGTTGATCAGGCCGCCCGCGTTGATCGCGTAGTCGGGCGCGTAGAGGATTCCCTTCGCCGTGAGCATCTTCCCGTGCTTTTCCTCGTCGCCGAGCTGGTTGTTCGCCCCGCCGGCGATGATCTTCACCTTCAGCTTCGGGATCGTCTGGTCGTTGACGATCGCGCCGAGGGCGCAGGGGGCGAAGATGTCGGCGTCGACGCCGTAGATGTCGTCCGGGGCCACGTACGCGGCGCCGGTCTTTTTCACGACGGCGTTCACGCGCTCCCTGTCGATGTCGGTGATCGAGATCTTCACCCCCTCGGAGGCGAGGTGACCGCAGAGGTAGGACCCGACGTTGCCCGCCCCCTGCACCATCACCGATTTACCGGAGAGCGAATCGCTGCCGGTGAGCTTCCTGACGCACGCCTTCATCCCGTAGTAGACGCCGAGCGCCGTGACCGGGGAGGGGTCGCCGCTGCCGCCGAGGGCCCGGTCGAGCCCGGTGACGAAGCGCGTCTCCATCCTGACCCGTTCCATGTCCTGCACGCTGGTCCCGACGTCCTCCGCCGTGATGTACCGCCCGGCGAGCCCCTCCACGAACCGACCGTAGGTCCTGAAGAGGATTTCGGTCTTTTCGCTCTTCGGGTCGCCGATGATGACCGCCTTGCCGCCGCCGAGGTTCAGCCCCGCCACCGCGGCCTTGTAGGTCATTCCCCGGGAGAGGCGAAGGGCGTCCTTCACCGCGTCCTCGTCGGACTTGTAGGTCCACATCCTCGTGCCGCCGAGGGCGGGCCCCAGCGTGGTGTCGTGGATCGCGATGATCGCGCGAAGTCCCGAACGCTTGTCGGAACAGAAGACGACCTGCTCGTGATCGTGAGCTTCGATGTCGTGAAAGATGCCCATCTGCGTTGCCGTGGTGGGGAGAAGGCGTTAAATATGGCGTAATGTAGGGAAAAAAAAGGGGAAGGGCAATCGGACCGCCGGCGGAGGGGGGATCCCCGGGGCCCCGGTCAAACCTCCGATTTCTTCAGGATCTTCCAGCATTCATCAAGCAGTTCCCTGATCCCTTCGCCGCTCACCGACGAGATGCGCAGTACGATCGACCCCTTTCCGAAGGAGGTTTTTTTCAACTCCTTCAGCGCGGCCTCGTCCGCCGTGTCGATCTTCGAAACGGCGATGAGGCGGGGTTTGTCGGCGAGGGTGGCGTTATGCTCCTTCAGCTCCTTCTGCAGCGTCGCGTATTGCTTCTTCACCCCGCCGACGGAGCAATCGAGGAGGAAGACCAGGAGGCGGGTACGCTCGATGTGCCGCAGGAACCTGGTGCCGAGTCCCTTGCCGGCGTGCGCGCCCTCGATGAGGCCGGGGATGTCGGCCACGACGAAACTGTTGTAGGTCTCGTACCGGACGATGCCGAGCGTCGGGACGAGCGTCGTGAAGGGGTAATCGGCGATCTTTGGCCGGGCGGCGGAGATGCGGGAAATGAGCGTGGATTTCCCGGCGTTCGGGAACCCGACCAGGCCGACGTCGGCCAGGAGCTTCAGCTCGAGGTCGAGCGACTTCTCCTCGCCCGGCGTGCCCGGCTCCGACCTTCTCGGCGCCTGGTTGGTGGAGGTGGCGAAGCGGGCGTTCCCGCGCCCGCCCTTTCCGCCCGAGGCGGCCACGTACCGGTCGCCGTCCTTCTTCAGGTCCGCGACGACTTCCGACGTCGCGGCGTCCCGGAACACCGTCCCGGCGGGCACCCGGATCTCGACGTCGACCCCGCTCTTCCCGGTTTTCCTCGCTCCCATCCCGTTCTGGCCGTTCCCCGCCTCGTACGAATGCCGGTACCGGAAATCGAGGAGCGTGGTCAGCTGCCGGTCCGCGACGAAGACGACATCTCCCCCGTCGCCGCCGTTCCCGCCGTCGGGGCCACCCTTGGGGATGAATTTTTCGCGGCGGAAGCTGACGGCGCCGTTGCCGCCCCTGCCTGAACGGACGGTGACCGTTGCGGTGTCGATGAACATCGGAAATTACCTGGGGGGGTGGTACTGCTGGAACACGATCTCGATGAACCGCTCCGCCTCGCCCGAGTAGGGGTCGACGTCGTTCTCGATGAAGATCTCGTCGATGAACTTCGACGCTTCCTTCCATCCGGCCGTCCGCGAAAGATGCGCCATCGCCTCGTCGAACTTCGCGTCCTCCTGCCTGAAGATCCTCCGGATGAATTTCCGCTTCTCGCCCTCCTGGATCGCCGACGCGACGTCGGGGCCGGGCCGGGGTCCGGCGTCGTTCGACGTCCGGGCGGCGCCGTGGGCCGGGGAGGCAGGAGCCGCGGCCGGCGGGTCAACGGCCGGGGCGACGGGCTCCGGGACGGCACCGGGTTTCGGGTCGTTCCGCTCGGCGACGAACTGCCCTGACGCGCCGCGGACGTCCTCGAGGATGCCGGCGAGCGCGTGCAGGGGGACCGCGGCGAGCCCCTGGGCCATCTCCCCCTCGAGCCGCGTCTGGGCGTCCGTGAGCCCCTTGTCCTCGAAAAACCTGATCAGCGCCTTCACCGGCATCGCGAACTTCCCGCTGTTGCGCGGGTAATCGAAGAATTCGTACATCGGGACGAGCGCGTCGCAGAGCTCCTGGCCCGACTTGCGCCGGACGAAGGCCGCGTCGATCTTCCAGAGGAGCGTCGAAAAATCGTCCCTGGTGAACGCCGAGACGTTCCGGTCCTCGGCGTAACGGAACAGGACGTCGCCGAAATATTCGTACGGCGCGAAGTACTGCATCAGGCGGCGGAGCGATTCCACCGAGATGGCGGGCTCCTTCTCGAACACCACCCCGGTCAGGGTCCACTGCGGCCTGACGAGATAGTTGGCGAGCAGCTGCACGGCGTCGGCGAGGCGGCCGAGGTACTCCTTCCGCGGGAAGACGTAATGCATGACCATCGCCGACCGCAGCTGTGCGTGCGCGTGCTTCACGTCGGGGTGCTCGTGGTTGAACCTGCTCCGGCCGAGGGAGGCGTTGTGTTCCTCCTGGAACATCGCTTCGACGTCGGCCCGGAAAAAGGCCCGGAGCGCGGGGAGCAGGTCGGCCGCCAGGACCTCGCGGAGGGAGATGGACGGGGCCTGCCCGATGGTCTTCTGGGTGACGACCCCGATGATCTGTTCGGTTTCGCGTTCGAGCATCGCCTAGTCGGGGGATTTGGTAAGGATTTTCACGCGCTCGATCTCCTTGCGCGCCGCCGCCTTGAACGTCGGGTCGATGCCGGGGCGGTCGATCACCTGCTGGTACATCCCGATCGCCTGGTCGGGTTTCATCATTTTTTCGTACGCCTGGCCGGCCATGTAGAAGGAGGTGGCGGTCCAGTCGACGTTTCCCTTGCCGGAGGCGAGGTAGGGGACCTTGAGGAACTCGAGGATGGCCGTCTGGTATTCTCCCTTGTAATAGTAGGCCTCCCCGATGTTATACCGGAGTTCCGCCTCCGCTGAACTCCCCGCCTCGGGGAGCACGGCCTGGAATTGCGATATCGCCTGGTCATAGTAGCCGATCTTCGTGTACAGGCTGCCGATCCTGATTTTCTTGTCCACCACGGTCGGGTCGTTGGGGTAGCGCTGAATGAAATCGCGCGTCATCTGGAGCGCGTTCTCGTAGAGTTTCACCGACTGGTACGCGTCGATCAGGTTGGTCATCGCGTAGGGGAGGAGGTCGCCCGCCGTTTCGGGGCTCGCGGTGATCTGCTGGTAGATGCCGATCGCCTCCTCGTACCGCTCGGCGTTGAAATGGAAATTTCCGGCGGAGAGGAGCGCCCGGGGCCTCACCTCCGAGCCGGGGTATTTTTTCGCGATCTCCCGGTACCGTTCGTAGGCTTTGTCGGCCTCCCCCGCGAGTTCGGCGATCCTGGCGACGTAGAATTCCGCCCACGGGGCCTGCGGGGTGTCGCCGAAATCGTCGGCGACGTCTTCGAAGAGGTCCTTCGCCTTCGCGTAGTCCTTCGTCCTGAAGTAGGCCATCCCCCGCTCGTGGAGGAATTCGGCCCGCTCCCGCTTCGGTTTCCCGAATTTCTTCTCGAACGCGGCAATCAGCTTGTCGGCGTCCCTGACCCTGTCGAGGCGCAGCGTCGCGACGATCCCCCGGGCGGCGGCCGACTGCTTCACGGCGGGGTCCTTCGACGAATCGGCGATGGCGAGGTACTGCCGGGCCGCCTCGGCGTACTGCTCCGACGAGAAGAGCAGCGCCGCGATGTCGGGCGAAAGGGTGGGCCCGGTGCCCTTCGACGAGGCCTCCCGGAAATAGGCCGCGGCCGCGTCGTTCCGGCCCTGGAGTTTCGCCATGTTGCCGAGGGCGTAGTACGCCTCGCTCGCGCGCGAATCGAGGTAGCCCCCCTCGCGGAGATAACGATGGTAATGGGCGAGCGCCTGCTCCTTGTCGCCGGCGCGGTCGTAGGCCTGGGCGAGCGTGATCAGCTCTCCCAACCCCCGCTCTCCGCCGGCGGTCCCGCCGAGCAGGGCGATGACCCCCGGGTAGTCGGCGGCCTGGAACAGGACGTCCGGGAGCTCTTCCGCCGCCTTCTCGCCGGCTCCCGCGTACGGGTAGTCCGACGCGAGCTCCTTCAGGTAGCCGGCAGCCGCCTCGTATCGGCCGCCCGAGATCGCCTGGGCGGCGAGCGCGGAGAGCGACAGCGCGACCATCCGCGGGTCCCCGCCTCCGCGTACGACCGCCTGCCACTGGACGACCGCGGAGTCGGGCTGCTTGTTCATCGAGAACGCCCTCGCGATGGAGTACCGGATTTCGTCGGCCCGCGGCGATTCGGTCGAGAGCATGGTCCTGAACGTCCGCAGCGCGTCGTCCGGGCGGGACGCCTTCAGCGCGAGCTCGCCCAGGGCCATCATCACCGGTTCGCGGTGCGGGGAGTCGGGAAAGTTTTTCAGGAACGCGGTGCCCGCCCTGACGCTCCGCTCGTACGGTTCTGCGGCGGACGAGAGCTGGAAGGCGAAGAACGCGGCGTCGGCCGTCCAGTCGTTCCCCGGAAACTGTTCGATGAACTTCGCGTAGAGCTCCGAGGCGGTCGCGCGGGCGTCCGGTTCGATCTCCGAGAGGAGGTGGTACGCGCGCGCCCGCATGAACGAGGCGGTGACGGTCTCGTCGGCCCCGAGGCCTCCCCGCAGCGCGTTCTCGAACTGCTTCGCGGCGTTCCCGTAGTCCCTGAGGTCCTGGAAATAGATCTCCCCGAGCTGGTAGGCCAGCATCGGCGTCGGCTTCTCGGACAGGACGCCCCCGAGGAGCTGGGCGAGTTTCCCGATGCCGACGTCCCGGTTCTTGATCCGGTGGGTCTCGAGGAAATCGATCGCCTGCCTCGCCTCCTCGTAATGGTCGCTGGCCGGGTAACGAGCGCGGAGGTCCGCGTAGTTCGCCACCGCGCCGGCGTCGTCCCCGAGCGACTGGCGGCACGAGGCCGCCCTGAAGAGCGCGTCGTCGGACCAGGGGGAGGCGGGACCCCGCTCGATGATCTGGTCGTAGATCCTGAGGGCGTTCTTGCAGTCGGAGAACTCCGCGCGGTACGTTTCCGCGAGCCGGAAGAGGGCGGCCTCGACCCGCGGATCGTCCGGGAATTCTGCCTCCAGCGATTTCAGGTGGCGCGCGGCGTCGCCGGGCCGCTTGAGGCCGATCGACGCGTCGGCCGAGAGGACCAGGCCGCGTCGCCGGACCGCGTCCGGGGCGTCCGCGGGAATTTTTCCGGCGAGGTCGAGGGCCCGTTTGAACTTCCGGTCGGCGAGCGCCGCGTCGGCCGCGGCGGTCCGCGCGGTGAGCGCGAGCGGATGCGAGGGATACGAGGCGAGCAGCCTGTCCCAGGCCTCGCCCGCGGCCATGAACTGCCTGAGCGCCGCGTTGGCTTCGGCGAGGTGGTGCAGCGCCTCCGCCCTCAGCGAATCGTCGAGTCCCTTCCTGGTCGAGAGGGCCTGCAGCCTTCCGGCGGCCGTCTTCGGGCGGCCGGTCAGGATTTCCAGCTTCCCGAGCTCGAGCGTGGCGATGGGGACGACTTCCGTCTCGGGGAAGCGGCTGATGAGTCCGGCCAGGGTCGTCTCCGCGTTCGAAAACAATCCCGCGCCGAGTTGAAATTTTCCGATGGCGAAAAGCGCCGTGGCGCGGACCGCGGCGGGCGCGTCGCTGCGGGCGACCCTGCGGGCCTCCTCCTCGGCGAGCTCGAGCTGACCCTCCTCGGCGTAGAGTTCGCCGATCGCGAGCCTCGCGCCCACGACCTGTTTGCTGTCCGGATATTCCTGGATGATCGCCCGGAACGCCTGCCGCGCGGCGTCGCGTTCCCCGAGCGTCCGCCGCAATCCGCCGGCCTTCAGGAGCGCCTCGGGGACGAGCGGACTCCCAGGATGAAATACCTTCACCCGTTCGTAGGCGAGGGCCGCCTCCCTGTCGTTGCCGAGCGCGTGGAGCGCGTGCCCGACGTGGAGCCACGCCTCGGGGGCGCGGGGGTGTTCGACGTATGACAGGGCGAAATTCTGGAACGTGGTCTTCGCGTCGTCGAACTGCTTCAGCTGCATCTGGACGAGGCCGAGGAAAAAGCGGGCCTCGATCGATTGCGCGGTATTCGGGTACGCCGAAACGAACTGCCGGAACTGCTGGGCCGCCAGGTCGTACATCCGATCATTATAGAGGTTGACGGCGAGCTTGAAATCTGCGTTTTCCTTCGATTCCTGGGCCGTCAGGGGAGAGAGCAGGAGGAGCATCAGCAGCGCTGACAGGAGAGGGAGCCGGCGGACGGCCCTCCCGGGCTTCGTGGTGTGTCGCGTCATGGTACGATCGTCCTCTTCCCGGTTCACAGGTGGGTAAGATAGGCTTTATCCCGCTGTCGTGCAAGCAACTCTCGCCTGAATCCTTGATTTTCAGCGTGGATGTGAGCATATTGAATACGCATGATCACCCGGGTTCTCGTTGTCGCCGCGCTCGCCATCGTGTCCTGGCCCCTTCTCACCGGCTGCGGGTGTCCCTACGGCGCGTGCCGTCCGGAGAAGGCGCAGGACGCGGGAACGGGGGACGGCACCGGAACAGCGATCCGTCAGAATCTCGCGGACGTCGAAATCGAGGTGGAAGGGGTGGGGACAGTCTCCGACTCCGGTTACATCCTGCGGGGGAAGATCGTGAGTGT
Organism: uncultured Chlorobiaceae bacterium; assembly: GCA_964596065.1. GTDB lineage: Bacteria > Bacteroidota > Ignavibacteria > UBA10030 > SZUA-254 > SZUA-254. The sequence goes on from CAZQSM010000008.1 coordinate 13,470, forward strand.
GTCCCCCGTCGGAGGCAGTCTCCCGGTCGCGGAAACCGGCCAATCCATCTCGTTGCGGCCCTATTTCCCCTCGGGCTCTCCCGACCTGAACGACGCCGCGCACCGGCGGATGGTCGACCTCGCCGCCACCCCGGCGGGGGAGCGGATTCGCTGCCGGATCGCGCTCGACGGCCGCGGCACGTGGCGGATCGTCTCGGCTAAATAAGATGTTCATCATTCATACCAATACCATCGCCTGATGAAAACGCTCCTCCTGGTGACCGGCTCCCTCATCTTCGCGGGAATGTTCACGTTCAACGCCATTTCACCCGTGACGCGGACGACGCCGTCCCGGACGTCGGTCGAACCGGCGATCCCGCCCCCGACCAGAGCGGGAAACGCGATGAGGTCGGGGTACGCGTACCAGGCGATGGAATGGCAGTTCCGGATGAGGGCGCACCCGCAGGGAACCATCCCCGCCGACTGGAGGGAGAAGGCGCTCGAATCGATGGAACAGTCGCGGACGGCGGCGGCGAAAAATCCCGCCGGACCCGACGCCGTGTCCGCGCTGACCTGGCTTCCGCTCGGCCCCGACAACATCGGCGGTAGGATCAGGTCGATCGCCGTCGACCCCTCGAACAGCAGCGTCATCTACTGCGGCTCGGTGAGCGGCGGCGTGTGGAAAACCACGAACGCCGGGGCCGACTGGTTCCCGACGAACGATTTCGCCGACAACCTCGTGATCGGCGCGATCGCAGTCGACCCGAACAACTCCAGCATCGTCTACGCCGGGACGGGCGAGGGGTATTTCAACATCGACGCGCTGCGGGGCGCCGGGATACTGAAATCGACGGACGGGGGGGCCACCTGGGCGCTTACCACGACATTCAGCACGAGCCCGTCAGGTTTCCCGTACTACATCAACGACATCTACATCAGGCCGGACAACGGCGCCCTGCTCTTCGCGGCGACGAACTCGGGACTCTACAGGTCGACGAACTCCGGCACGTCGTGGGTCTACATCCCGAAGAGCGGGACGCGCCGGGCGACGCAGATCGTGGCCGACCCGAACAACCCCGCCACGTTTTACGTCGCGTACGGGAATTTTTCGACGGACGGCATTTACAAGACGACGGACGGCGGCGCGACGTTCGCGAAGCTCGCCGGCGGGTTCCCGACCAACGGCTTCTACCGGATCAGCATGGCAATATCGAAAAGCGATCCCTCGGTGCTCTACGCGGTCCTCACCGACACGATCTCCTACGGGACCCACAGCATCCAGAAGAGCACCAACGGCGGCGCCACCTGGACCGCGGTGACGAAACCGATCGACGCCGCGCTGGGCGGGTCGCACCTCGGCAACCAGGGATGGTATAACAACGTGGTGGCGGTCCACCCGACCGACCCCGACAGGGTCTACGTCGGGGGGATCAACTCCTTCAGGTCGATCAACGGCGGAACGGGCTGGACGCAGATGACGAACGGCTATCCCTCGGCCTACCAATTCATGCACGTCGACCAGCACGCCATCGCCTTCGACCCGGGCAATCCCTCGGTGATCTATTTCGGGAACGACGGCGGCATGTACAAGACCACCGACGGGGGGACGACCTTCTCGGCGATCAACAACGGGCTGGCCGTCACACAGTTCTACAGCGGTGCCGCGCACCCGTTGGCGGAAACATACTACGGCGGCACGCAGGACAACGGGACGCTGAGGACCACGGGCGTCGGGGGGTGGCTCACGGCCCTCGGCGGGGACGGCGGGGCGACCGCGGTGGATTTCAACACCCCGACCACCGTCTACACCGAGTATGTCTACCTGAACTTCCAGCGGTCGTTTAATTCCGGCGTGACCTGGTCGCGGTCGATGTCGGGGATCCCCACGTCGGGCGGGGCGCAGTCAGACGGCACATCCGACCGCTGCGCCTTCATCGCGCCATTCGTGATGGATCCGTCGAATCCGCTGGTCCTCGTCGCGGGGACATACCGCGTCTACCGGACGACGAACGGGGGGACCAGCTGGGGCGCCGTCGGGAGCGGGATCGACCTGACCGGCGAGGCGGGCGGGGCCGGGGGCGTCGGAAGCCTCGGGTCCGTGATCTCGGCGCTGGCCATCGCGAAGTCGGACGGCGCGACGATCTACGCGGGCACGACCGGGGCCGACAGCGCCGCGAGGGTGCAGGTCACGACCAACACCGGCAACACCTGGGTGAACGTGACGAAAGCGCCGCTCCCGAACAGGGCCGTGACGTCCATCGCCATCGATCCGACCAATGCGAGCAGGGCGTTCGTCGGGTTTTCGGGGTACGCGGCAGGCCACATCTTCAGGACCACCAACAGGGGCGTCGGCTGGACGAACATCTCCGGCAACCTTCCCGACGTCCCGGTGAACGCCATCGCCCTCGACAGCGCCAACCCCCAGACGCACATCGTCGTCGGCACGGACGTCGGAATCTTCGAAACGACAAACGGGGGTACGAGCTGGGCGGAAGCCAACTCCGGGCTGGCGAGGGTCTCCGTGGCGGACCTCGACCTGCGGAGCGACGGCGTGCTGATCGCGGCGACGCACGGGAGGGGAATGTTCAGGACGGCGGGCAGCATCACATCGGTGGCCGGCCCGCCCGCGGGCCTCCCCGCCTCGACCCGGCTCGCCCAGAATTATCCGAATCCCTTCAACCCCTCGACCACCATCGCGTTCGACCTGGCGACGTCGGCGGACGTCGACCTCCGGGTGTTCGACGCGGCGGGGAGGGAAGTAGAGCGGCTGTTCGGGGGTCCGCTCGGGCCGGGGAGCCACGAGCGGCGGTTCGACGGCAGCGGGATCGCCTCGGGCGTCTATTTCTACGTCCTCGAGGCGCGCGGGTCGGACGGGATCGCGCGACGCGAGATGAAAAAAATGCTCCTGCTCCGATAAGGACACCTGTCCACCGACCGCCCGCGCTGGGCCGGCACGGCCGCGGGCTTCAGGAGCCCCGGACGCCGATCAGGGGGCCTATCCCGGCGGCGAGGTTCGCCGCCGTCGCCCCCGGTTCCTCCGACGCGGGCTCACAGACGATGTCGGCCCTCCGGTAGAACGGTTCCCGCTCGGCGAGCAGCCGCCACATCTTCTCCCGCAGCTCTCCCCCCCCCCCGGGCCCCGCCGCGAGCAGCGGCCGGTCGGTCCTGGACTTCAGCCTGGAGTAGAGCGTCTCGAAGTCGACCCTGAGCCAGACCAGCAGCCCGGCCGATTTTACGAAAGCGAAGTTTTCCTCGTTCGCGATCGTGCCGCCCCCGAGCGCCACAACCACCGCGCGGCGTTCGGCGAGGCCGAAGAGGAGTTCGCGTTCAACCCGCCGGAACCAGGCCTCGCCGTCGACCCGGAAGATGCTGGAAACGCTTTTTCCTGCCCGCCGTTCAATCTCACCGTCGATGTCGAAACTCGCGAGGCCCAGGTCGGCCGCCAGGAGGGGGGCGACGGTCGATTTTCCGCAGCCCATGAATCCGGTGAGGAAGATCCTGTCGGCGCGTCGAAGGTGCATTGTCCGGGGCGGGGATGGGGCGTTACCAGAAACGGTACGCGACGCCGAGCGAGATGTTCATCCCGTCGATCTGGATCCGCGAGGTGAAATCGTCCTGTGGGAGGGGGACCGTGGTCCCGTTATAGACGGTGATCGTGACCGGAAACTCCTGGACGGTTTCGAGCTGGACGTTCCGGAACTTGAGTTCCGTCCGGAGGGCGAACCGTCCCCCCACCAGGTACTCGAGCCCGGTCAGGACGTGGATCCCCGGGGAGACGCTCCTGCTGAGCGTGCGCGCGGCGACCCCGGCGTACCGGTAGTTCCTCTCGCCGAAATAGAGGCCCGCCCCCCCGCCCATGTAGAAATCGAACCGCTCGCCCCCGACCGGGATGGTGAAATAGGCCGTCAACTCGAGGGGGACGGCGCTGAAGCCATCTTCGACCGGAATGGCCGGGGTGGAATTGGGAACGGCGCCCGAAACCGTCCGGCGGACGTACTCCGCCGAAAAACCGAACCGGGGGCCCGAGGGAATGATATCGCCCCGCACGTCCGCGCCGAAGCCGGGAACGGCGTCGACGGGGGAGAATCCTCCCCGGATGAGTTCGTCGCGCGCGTTCGGGTTGGGGAAAATTTTCGATTCGGTCGTGAGGGATCCGTAGAGCGAGACGCTGACGCGGCGTTCCCCGGCGCCGGCGGCCGGAGCCGGGGCGAACGCGAGGAAGGCGATGGTGAGGAACGGCAGGGGGCGCATCGGGCACTCCTCCGGTTGCGGGGGCGGTCCCCCGGTTATCTGTAGAACATGTCCCGCTTGTCGACGATCTCGACCGATTCCCTGAGCTTCTCGGACCATTCGGTGAAGTACCGCTCCCGCTTCTGCTGGAGCATCTGCGAGAGGAGCGTCGCCCGTTGCGCGGCGTACGCCGTGGAGTCGAACGCGGACTTGCCGATGAGGCGGATCACGTAGACGCCGCGGCCGCCCGCGACCGGTTTCGACGTCGTCCCGGGTGAAAGCGCTTCGAGCGCGCCGATGAACGCGGGGTCGCGCGCGATCCGCGAGGTCGTGGAGGTGATCTTCAGGTCGTCGACGCGTTCTACCCTCGCGCCGGCCGTTCCCGGGACGAGCGTGCCGAGGCTGTCTCCCGGCTTCAGACGGCCCACCAGGACCGCGGCGAGTTCGACCGCCTTCGCGTTTTTCTTCTCCCGCTTCACGAGCGCCTCGATCGGGGCCCTGACCTCGTCAAGGGGCTTCACGCCCGCGTCCTTCGCTTCGCTGATCATGCAGACCGCGTAGCCGTTGTTCGCGGTCATCGCCTCGCTCACCTCCCCGACTTCCCCCTCGAATGCGAACCGGTTGATTCCGCGGAAACTCCCGAGGCCGGCGATGTTTCCTTCGCGGGTGAATGCCGGGGTTTCCACCACCCTGAACTTGTTGGTCTCAGCCTCCTTGTCGAACCCGTTTTCCTTCGCGAAGTAGGCGAAATCCTCCGCCCGCTGGAACACTTCGCCCTGGGTCTTGGGACTCATCTCGATCGCCATCTGGATGTCGCGCACCTTCACCTCCCGGTTGTCCCGGGCGTGAACCTTGATGACGTGGTAGCCGAAGTCGGTCCTGACCGGACCGACGATCTGCCCGGCCTTCGCGGCGTAGACCGCGTCCTCGAACGGCTTCACCATCCGGCCCCGGCCGAACCAGCCGAGATCGCCCCTGCGGACGTCCGCGCCGGGTTCGCCGGAGTAGGTGGCCGCGAGAGCGCCGAAGTCCTCCCCGGCGCGGGCCCTGGAGAGAACGTCGCGGGCCTTCGCCCGGGCCGCGGCGCTGTCGGTCCCCTCGATCCGGATAAGGACGTGCTGGGCGTGGATGAATTCCTCTTTCCCCGGTTTGAATTCAAGCACCTTCACCAAATGGAAGCCGTCCTGCTCCAGGAGGGGGCCGACGATCTCGCCCGCCCTCGCGGCGTAGACCGCGGTTTCGGTTCCAGGCTGGAGCTCGCCGTGCTTGAAGAAGACATCCGTGGGGGGGACGGCGGAATTCGCCTCCGCGAGCTCCTCGAAATCGGCTCCTTCCCGGACGCGCCGGAGGATGTCCTCCATCTCCTGCCGGACATATTCGGTGTCGTTCTTCGAGGTGGTCAGGGGGAAGGTGACGTATTTCAGTTTGCGGGTCGCTTCGACCTTGTAGTCCTTGATATGCGCGTCGTACCAGGCGCGGATCTCCGCGTCGGACACGGGGACGGTGGAATCGGGCACCATAGCGTTCGGGTCGAGGGTGAGGAACTCGGTCTGATAACTGACGTTGTCGTCGGCGAATTTTTGTGCGATTTCTCCCTCGGGGACCGTGACGCCGGCCAGTACCACGCTCTGGAGCTTTTCCCGGAGCCGCTGCTGCCGGAGGGCCCGCTCGAGGTTGACCATGATCGCCTTGTTCCTCGGGTCGTTGATCGCGGCGTCGTAGGCCTGGCGGTTGAACGTCCCGGTGGAATCGGTGAACTGCGTCCTGAGGAACGGCGGGGGGTTGTCCCCGCGGACCGCGTCGATGATCTCCTGGTCGGTGACGCTCAGGCCCAGACGCTTCACTTCCGCGTCGAAGAGCCGCTCAGTGACGAGGTTGTTCCAGACCTGGTCGCGGATCAGCTTGACCTGGAATTCCTCCGGTTCGATCCCCGCCTGGGCGCGCTGGTTGTCGATGTTCTGCTGGACGATGTCGGAAAAATCACGGTAGGCGATCCCCTCTCCATCGATGTAACCGATCATCTGAGCGTCCGCGGTGCGGTGCGCGTCCTTCCTTCCGGTGACGTCCATACCCCAATCGAGGACGATGTAGACGACAAAAACGCCCGCGAAAATCGCAAAAATCTTTGTCATGCTCTCGCGGATCCTGGTTAACAGCGGCATGGGAGAGGTATTCCTATGTTGAAAATGAGGGGAATAAACAAGTTTTTAAATATACGAGAACGGCCTCAGAAAAGCAACGAATGGGGATATTACGTCGCGGGAGGATAAAAAACCGCCGCGGCAGGAGGATCCGCGGCGGCGGGTGTCCGTACCCGCGATGTGATGTTCCCTGAATCCACCAACTCACATCACATCCATCTGCGGGCGACGGAACAATAATCTTAACACGGGTGCGCCCGGCATCGTTCCCGCTCACGGTTGGTTTTTCCAGGCCGCCGGGGTATATTGGCGCTCGAAGACTCCACCGGTCCCATTGACGTCCCGGACACAGCCGATGAATCCCCAGACGTGCCTTTCCCACCTCTACTGCTCGGTGTGCGGCGTCAGCCACGCGTCCGGGGAGATCCAGACCGTTTGTCGTGACTGCGGGGCCGCCCTGCTCGCTGCCTATGACCTGGGGCTCGCGCGGAAGGTCCTCCGGCGTTCCTCGCTCGCGGAACGCCCGGGAACGATGTGGCGCTACCGCGAACTCCTGCCGGTGGGCGATCCCGGCTCGGTCGTCTCGCTGGGCGAGGGGTGGACGCCGCTCATCCACCTGAAGAAGGAGGGGGCCGCCGCGGGGCTGCCCGGACTCCGCCTCAAGGAGGAGGGATATAATCCGACCGGCTCGTTCAAGGCCCGGGGACTGTCGATGGCGGTGTCGATGGCGAAGGAGCTCGGCATCTCCGACGTCTGCATTCCCTCGGCGGGCAACGCGGGGGGGGCGCTGGGGGCGTACGCCGCCGCCGCCGGCATCCGGTCGCACGTCTTCCTCCCGTCCGACACGCCCCGGGTGAACATCCAGGAAACCCGGCTGTTCGGTTCCACGGTTCACCTCGTCGACGGGGTGATCAGCGACGCCGCGCGCGCGATGCAGGAACGCCGGAAGACGGAGGGATGGTTCGACATGTCGACGATGAAGGAGCCGTACAGGCTCGAGGGAAAAAAAACGATGGGTTACGAACTGGCCGAGCAATGCGGGTGGACGCTCCCGGACGTGATCCTCTACCCGACGGGCGGCGGCACGGGTCTCATCGGGATGTGGAAGGCCTTCGACGAGCTGGAACGCCTCGAATGGGTGAACGGACGGAAACCCCGGATGGTGTCGGTCCAGATGACCGGATGCGCCCCGGTGGTGAAGGCGTTCGGCTCCGGGGCGGCGATGTCGGAATTCTGGGAAGGGGCGCGGACCGAGGCGTCGGGGCTGCGGGTGCCGAAGGCCTTCGCCGACCACCTCATCCTGCGGGCGCTCTACGAAAGCGGGGGGTGCGCCGTGGCGGTTTCCGACGAACAGGCGCTCGGGGCGATGCGCAGGGCGGCCCGGACGGAGGGATTGCTCCTCTCCCCGGAAGGGGCGGCCGCCCTCGCCGCGCTGCCCGCGCTCACGGCCTCCGGCTTCCTGGGGGGCGGCGAAAGCATCATCCTCTTCAACACCGGCAGCGGGTATAAGTACGCGGAAATTCTCGGGAAGCTGGCGGCGACCGGCGATTGACTTTTTAGGAGGATTTCCGTAAGATTAGTGAATTCTTAATCACCATACAGGCTGATTTATGCAGATCAAGGAAAAGATCGACAACAACGTGGCCATCCTCACTTTCAAGGGCGATCTCCTCGGTGAGCCCGACACATCCAACGTCAGGAACAAAGTCCACAGCCTCGTCACCGACGGCATGAAGCGGATCGTGATCGACCTGGGCGGCGTGAACTACATGAACAGCTCGGGGATCGGGACGCTGATCGCCTGTCTCACCACCGTGAGGAACGGCGGCGGCGAACTGCGCCTGGCGAACGTCGGCGGGAAGGTCCAGAATCTTTTCGTGATCACGCAGCTTGTCAAGGTCTTCGACACGTACGAAACCGTCGAGCGGGCCCTCGCGAATTTCAAGGCCTGAACGGGGCCGGCGAGCCGGTCCGACGTCGCTCATCCGGCGGAGTCCGCCGCGGCGACGCGCCGCCATCGACACCACCATCCCTGAAAAGGAGTCCGGCGTCCCGCCGCGGCTCCTTTGTCGTTGAAAGGAGGGATCGGTGCTGACCACCGCCACGATGCGCATCCGAGCCGACTTCGCCGGCAACACCCTCCTGAAAATCCTCGTCGCCGCCTACGCCATTGTCTGGATCCTCGCGGCCATCAATCCGGTCTACCCGGCCGACTGGCTCCTTGAAAACATCCTGGTGATGCTCTTCGTCCCGGCGTTCCTGTTCACCTACCGCGTGTTCCCACTCTCCGACGTCAGCTACATCGCGATCACCCTCTTCATGGCCCTCCACGCGGTGGGGGCCCACTATACGTACGCGGAGGTTCCGCTGGGGGATTGGGCGAAGGTGGCGCTGGGCGCCGACCGGAACCATTTCGACCGGCTGGTCCATTTTTCGTTCGGCCTGCTGATGGCGTACCCGATCCGGGAGGTCTTCCTGAGGCTCGTCCGGGCGAAGGGTTTCTGGGCGTATTACTTCCCGCTCGACGTCACGCTCGCCTTCAGCGCGCTCTTCGAGATCATCGAGATGGTGATCGCGCTGATCGTGAGCCCGGAGGCGGGGGACGCGTACCTCGGTACCCAGGGCGATCCGTTCGACGGGATCAAGGACATGGCGCTCGCGTTCCTCGGGGCGGCGGTCTGCATGCTCTGCGTCGTGGCCGCGCGCAGGGCTTCAGGGAAGGGGCCCTATCTGCTCGCGGAGGAGGGGGTCCGAAGCCCCGGCGGGTAGCAGGGTCTTCGCGCGTTCAGGGATGGAGCCAGTAGGCGATCTTCACGAGGAAGACGTCGTCGTAGTTCTTCGTGCTGAAGATTTTCCCGAAGTCCCTTCCGAACTCGAAACTCCCCGGATCGGCGTCGTCGTGGTTCGAATGCGTCCAGACGAAGAACGCGGTCGAACCGGGCAGGAACTCCCACCGGAGGACCGCGTTCCCGCGCAGCGAGGTGAAGTTGAAATCGGGATTGGAGAAAGACAGCGTCGCGGCGGGTCCCGCCCCGTCCGGATCGACGGTGTATTCTCCGGCCGATTCATCGTAGGAGATGGTCGAGCCGTTGTCCTCCCCGTACCGGTTGAAGGTGTAGCTCCGCGGCTCCCGCAGTTCCTTGAACCGGGAATAGGCGCCGACGGAGATGAGGGGCTGGAGATAGACCTGGAGGCTGAGTTTCGGCGTGAAGGTCCAGTCGAGACGGACACTCGCCGATAGTTCGCGCTGGTCGATTTTTCCGAAGACGTGCCTGGTGCCGTACGTCGCGGCCGCCGCGGGGTCCGCGATGTTGGCGACCCACTGCGCCATCGTGATGTCCCTGCTGAATTCCGGCGAGAACCGCACCTGCACCCCGGAGGTCGGTTTCAGCGTGACGCCGCCGTAGACGGTGAGCCGGTACCCGCCCGATTCGCTCCGCCCCGGCGAGGTCCCCAGGAAATACGAGACCGCGCCCCGCCCGTCGGTCCACCCCTCGAGATACGCCCCGTAGCGGTTGGTGTTCCGCATCATCGGCCCGCCGCGCGTGCCGAACCGGTCGAGCGTCGCCGGGTTGAACACCAGGTTGCCGCTGACCCCCCAGTAGTTCATGAACTCCGTGTCGAAGAAGAGGAAGTAGCCTTCGTCGGTCTTGTTCCCGCCGAAATCGTAGTTGCGGAAGGTGGCGACGTTGAACCCCTTGCTCCGGAAGAAACCGTCAGGCTCGTACCAGCGGTACCCCGACACCACGTGCATGTTGAGGACGTCGGTCCGGAAGGTGAACCCGGCGTCGTTGACGTCATACCCCGGGGACACCCATCCGAACGCCGAATTGAACCTGAAATTCCCCCGCTGCTTGTTGATCGCGATGCGGCCGGCGTGCCCCGAAAGCGACGTCCGCGACGAGTCGAGGTCGACGTGGCCGATGTCGGGGCGCTGGAACTGGTGGATGAAATTGCGCTGGACCGACACCAGCCGTTCGGCGGTGCCGTTGATCCTCGACAGCGAGGCCCAGCCGGTGATGACGAAGAGGCCGGCGGAGTCGATGTTGGTCCACCCGTCGATGCCGCCCATCAGCCCGGACGCGTTGAACTGGGCGGGGAGGTACGGTTCGCCGAGGTCCCGCGACACCGCGGTGCCGAGGAATCCGAGCCCCTGCCTTCCGTTGTTGAATTCCTTCTGGCTCCGGAGCACGTTATAGGAGGCGAGCGGCTCCACGACATCCTCGTGCCTGACGCCCGCGTCGTCCTGGACGATGGCGTACTCCCGCTGTGTCAGCGCGCTCAACCCGGCCACCGACCACGATTCGGCGACTTTTCCGGTGAGTTTCGCCGCGCCGAGGATCGTGGATGCCTCGGGGTAGTCCGAGAACCCGTCGTGCTGGACGCTGCCCGCCGGGGACCGGCCGATCCGCCGGCTGTAAAAGAAGGTGGGCGTCGCGGAATTGAACCCCCAGTTGTTGTTCGCGCCGCCGTACCCGAACTCGAAGAGGTTCGAGCCCTCGATGAAGAACGGGCGCTTCTCGGAGTAGAATGTCTCGAACTGGCTGAGGTTCACCACCGCGGGATCCACTTCGACCTGGCCGAAATCGGGATTGATCGTGGCGTTGAGCGTGAGGTTGCTCCCGAGGCCGACTTTCAGGTCGGCGCCGAAATTTCCGGTGTGCGAAACCCCGTCGTGGAACGGGTCTCCGGCGGAGAAGTTTGACGTCCGCCGGGTGCCGCCGACGACGTAGGGAAGCAGCTCGAGGCGGGAGGGCGGGGAGATGTTCTCGATCCCCGTGAGGTCGGCGAACCTCGAGACGAACCCGCTCTCATTTTTCGGTACCATCACGAAAAAACTTTCCTCGTTCAGGCGCTGGATTTCGCGCGAGAAATTGATCCCCCAGACGTAGCTGTCGAGCTTCGTGAAGCGGAGCTGTGAATAGGGGATCTTCATTTCGGCGTACCATCCGTCGTCGCCGACCCGGGCCGAGGCCTCCCAGACGCCGTCCCACGAATCGTCATCCCACTCGTCGTTGAAGAGGGTGCCGTCCGAGATCGCCCCCCCCGCGTTCACGGCGAAGAAGTAACCGGTCCGCCGGTCGTGGTACGAGTCGATCCCGATCCGGAACCAGTCGCTGCTCACGTCGGAGTCCCGGCGCCCGATCCGTTTGACGATCGAGTCGGGGCTCGCGTCGTGGAGCTTCGCGCCCACGTACACCGCCTCGTCATCGTAGAGCACCCAGACCTCGGACCTGAACGTGGCCGGCGCCCCCTCGGTGGGATTTTTTTGCGTAAAACTGGAGATCGGCACCTGGTTCCACCCCGGTTCGTCGAGCACGCCGTCGATGCTGATCGGCCCCTGCGAGCGGTACGCGGTGACGGTCGGCCGCCGGAAGGTGGTGTCCCGATCGGAGTCGCCCGTGAGCGACCAGGCAGGGAGTGCAAGGAACGCGTAAAGAATGATGGTGGCGGCTGCTTTCATCGATTCGACTCCAGTGAGGGAAGACACCTGTTAGACGGGCCGATCGCCGCAAAGGTTACACGATGCGGCGGCCTTTCCGTTTCCCCGGGACCGGGGGAACGGGTTCGGCTGATCTTGCATTTATGAAGGATATTTGGCATATTTTCAATCGTTTCGAATTACGCCCGGACCCATGTCGATACAGGTCACCAACCTCTCAAAATTTTACGGCCCGACCAGGGCCGTCGATGACATTTCGTTCGAGGTCAACTCGGGCGAAATCCTCGGGTTTCTCGGCCCCAACGGGGCCGGGAAGACGACTTCGATGCGGGTCATCACCTGTTACCTGCCACCGTCGGGCGGTACCGTGAAGGTGGAGGGCCGTGACATCGTCTCGGAGTCGCTCGAAGTGCGGAAGCTCGTCGGCTACCTCCCGGAGCAGAACCCGCTCTACCTCGACATGAACGTCTCCGAATATCTCGACTACTCCGCGCAGCTGCAGGGCGTGGAGTCGAAGCTCGTGCCGCGCCGGCGGAGGGAGATGATCGACGTCTGCGGCCTGGGCGAAATGATGCACAAGGACATCGGCCAGCTCTCGAAGGGGTACCGCCAGCGTGTCGGGCTCGCGGCCGCGATGATCCACGATCCCCGCGTCCTGATCCTCGACGAACCCACCAGCGGCCTCGACCCGAACCAGATCGTGGAGATCCGGACGCTCATCCACAACATCGGCAAGGAAAAGACCGTCGTGCTCTCGACGCACATCCTGCCGGAGGTGCAGGCCACCTGCACGCGGGCCATCATCATCAACCGCGGTAAAATCGTCGCGGACGCGCCGATCGCCGACCTGCACAAGGGGATCCGGGGCGGGGACAAGGTCATCCTCGAGGTCAGGGTCCCGGACTCGGAGACGCACCAGACCGTCGCCGCCGTGCTCAGGAACGTCCCGAACGTGGAGTCCGCCGCGCTCACCGGGGAGACTGACACCTCGATGAAGTTCAGCATCGGGAGCCCGCGCGCGGCCGACATCCGGGCCGACCTGTTCCGGCTCTGCGTCGAAAAGGGGTGGATCGCGCTCGAGCTGCGCCGCGAGCAGACGAGCCTGGAGGATATTTTCAGGGAACTCACGATGCAGGCCTGACGATGAGCATACAGAACATCAAGCACATTTTCCTCAAGGAGCTCCGCTCGTTCTTCAATTCGCCGGTGGCGTACATCGTCATCGTGGTCTTCCTGGTGATCCTCGGATGGTTCTTCACGAGCAACCTCTTCATCGCGAACGTCTCGTCGCTCCGGACCGTCTTCGAGATGACGCCGTTCCTCCTCCTCTTTTTCGCGCCGGCGATCACGATGCGGCTGATCTCGGAGGAGAAGAAGGCCGGCACGCTCGAGCTGCTCATCACCAAGCCGGTGAAAGAGTCCGAAATCATCATCGGGAAGTTCCTCGCCTCCTGGGCGCTCTACTTCTTCACGCTCCTCCCGACGTTCTGCTACTACGTCACGGTGTCGTTCCTGGGTCACCTCGACATCGGCGCCGTCCTCGGCGGGTACCTCGGGCTGCTCTTCGTCGGCGCGGTGTTCCTGGCGGTCAGCGTCTTCGGGTCGTCGATCACCGAGAACCAGGTGGTGGCGTTCATCGTGAGTTTCCTGATCGTCTTCGGCCTCTTCATGCTGGACAAGGTGCTCTTCTACCTGCCGAACGGGCTCGTCCCGACCCTCGAATACATCAGCATCGACTACCATTTCTCCAACATCGAGCGGGGCGTCATCGACACGAGGGACCTCATCTACTACGCGTCGGCGGTGACGATCGCGCTCGCCGCCGGGACCGCGGTCCTCGAACGGAGGCGATGGGTATGAAGACCGGCGGCCAGCGAAACGTCAACATGCTGCTCCTCGTGGGCGTCATCGTCCTCGTGAACGTGATCGGGTTGCGCTATTTCACGAGGATCGACCTGACGGAGGACGGGATCTACACGCTTTCGGACGCGAGCAAGCAGCTCGTCGGCTCCCTCGAGGACAAGTTCCTCGTCAAGGCGTACTACACGGCCGACATGCCGGCCCCGTACAACAACAACCGGCGGTACCTGCGCGACCAGCTCGACGATTACCGCGCCTACGCCGATGGCAATTTCCATTACGAGTTCGTCGACCCGAAGTCCTCGGAGGAGCTCGAGCAGGAGGCCCAGCGGTACGGCATCCCACCGGTGCAGGTCCAGGTCCTGAAGGAGGACAAGTTCCAGGTGGACAACGCCTACATGGGGCTCGTCTTCCTCCACGGCGACAGGCAGGAGCGGATCCCCGTCATCCGTTCGACCTCGAACCTCGAATACGAAATCTCGTCCGCCATCAAGAAACTCACGTCGAAGGAGCTCCGGAAGGTCGGATTCCTCACCGGCCAGGGCGAGCCCGACCTCGAGCAGTTCAAGCGCCTCCAGGAACTCCTCGCCAAACAGTACCAGGTGACGAAGGTCGACATCTCCGGCGGGAGGGCGGTCCCGTCCGACATCGCGGTCCTCATCATCGCGGCGCCCGACCGGAAATTCGCCTCCTGGGAGACGTATCTGATCGACCAGTACCTGATGAAGGGGGGGAGGGCCGCCTTCTTCCTCAATAAGGTTGGCATCACGCTGCAGGGGCAGATGGGCCGACCGCTCGACCTCGGACTCGACGACATGCTGGCCTCCTACGGGGTGCGCGTGAACACCGACCTCGTCAGGGACAGGAGCTGCGCGTACGTCACCGTGAGCCAGCAGGCGGGCTTCATGGTGATCCAGAACCAGCTGCCGTTCTATTACCTGCCGAGGGCGAGCAGTTTCGATGAGACGAACCCGCTCGTGAAGGGCCTCAATTCGGTCGTGCTCTATTTTGCCAGCTCCATCGACACGAGCCTCGCCCGCGCGAAGGGACTGAACGTCCGCGTCCTCCTGAAATCCTCCGCCGAGAGCGGACGCCAGGAGAACGTCTTCGTCGTCGATCCCGCGGCGCCGGTCACCAGGGAAATGTTCTCCGAACAGGGGATCCCGCTTGTCGCCACCGTCGAGGGGTCCTTCGTCAGCTCGTTCGCGGGGTCCGCCGTCGGGTTCGACTCGACGGTAACCTTCCCGATCGACACGGCCGGGAAGGTCCTGACGAGCCGGAGCCTGTCCAAGATCGCCGTCGTGGGCGACGGGGATTTCCTCCAGGACCAGTACTCGGGCGGCAACCCCGAAAATTTCCTCCTCGCGGGGAACCTGGTCGACTGGCTCGCCGACGACATCGGCCTCTCGGGCATCCGGGCGCGCAACAGCGGGGAGCGACCGCTCGACGAGATCTCCGACGACACGCGCAACATGATCAAGGGAATCAACCTCGCCGCGCCTTCCCTGCTGGTGATCCTCCTCGGCATCGTCCGGTGGCGGTGGCGGGTCTCGGCCAGGAAACGGATGGAACTGCGCGGCTACTGAGGAGGAACGATGAACCGATCGACGATATTGCTGCTGGCCCTCCTGCTCGTCCTCGGCGCCATCACCCTGCTGGTTCTTCCCTCCGAGGAGGAACAGATGGTGAGCGAGGTGGCGGCGCCGGTCTCCTTCACGGTGGATTCAGCCTCGGTCGTCAAGCTCTCGATCGAGCGCTCCGGGAAGGCGCTCAACATCGACAACGTGGGCGGGAAGTGGACCATCACCTCCCACGGCAACCTCCCCGCCGACCCGGCGAGGGTTACCGAACTCATCGGCGGCCTCTCCCGGTTCAGGTCCGGGAGCCTGGTCTCGTCGAACCCGGCGAAGCAGGGCCTCTTCCAGGTCGATTCCTCCGGGAGCCACCTCACCCTCACCGAACGGTCGGGGGTCAGGCGTTCGATCATCATCGGGAAGATGGGCCCGTCGTTCGCCGAAGTCTATTTCCGGATGCCGGGCGGCAACGACGTCTACCTCGGGAGCGGGGTCAGCACATGGTCGCTCGAGCGGGATGTGAGGGAGTGGCGGGACAAGCAGATCTACGCCTCCCCGGCGGAGGCGATCACGGGACTCACGCTTTCCTCCGGCGGGAAGACGCGCAGCTACACCCGGGACAGCCTGGGCTGGAAGTCGGGCCCGGACCGGGTGGCGACGGAGACGATCAACCCGATCCTTACCGCCCTCTCCAACCTCCGCGCCGAGGACTTCATCGATTCCTCGCTCCAGTTCACGGGAACGCCCTCGAGGATCGAAATCAACGGCGCCATCGGCGGCGAATTGAATTTTTTCCGGCTCGGTTCCGATACCAACCGGTATGCCGTGCAGGCGGCCGGCTCCGCGCAACAATACATCGTGGGCAGACAGACCGCCCTGCAGCTCTTCAGGGCCGTCGGCGAGCCGAAGGGCGCGGGCGTCGCCGCGACCCGCCGGAGCGAGCAGCCGGCCAGGGCCGCGTCGCGGGCGGGGGCGGAGCCGCCACCGCTGAAAGAGTCGCGTCAGCCGGCGGCATCCGAATCGAAGCCGGTCGAATCGAAACCCGCCGCTGCGCAGCCGCCCCCCGAAACGAGGGCGAAGGAAACGACGGTCAACCCGTTCAGGCAGAAAGACCCGGGCGAGCAGCGTCCCTCCCGGGGCGCGGTCGTACCGCCGGCCGCGGGCCGCGAACAGCAGACCCCGCCGCGGACCGAAACGGGGACGACCCGGCCGCCGTCCACCCTTCCGCCGCAGGCGCCCGGCCGGACGCCCGCGCAGACTCCGGCGCGCACGCCGGTGACGACGCCCGGAGACGCGACCCCGCCGCCGCAGGGCGGGGCCGACGACGAGGGCGAGCTGAAGGTCCACGTCGTCAAGAGAACGGAAACGATGACGAGCATCGCCAAGGCGTACGGCGTCAGCGTGGAGCAGATCCTCAAGTGGAACCTCCTCAAGTCCATTTCGGTGCGGCCGGGACAGGAACTGTACATCTTCGTACGGAAGTAGCGGACGCCACCCCCGGGACGGGAACCCCCGGCCCGGCGGAATATCTTTCACCACCACGCTTCTTCACATCATACCAATGATTGCAGGGATCATCGCCGCGGGAGAGGGGAGCCGGCTCAGGGCGGGCGGCATACTCACCCCCAAGCCGCTGGTTCCGGTCGCGGGGATCCCGATCATCGGCCGGCTCCTGGCTTCGCTGCGCGCGGTCGGCATCGACCAGGTATTCTGCATCGTGAACGAGGAATCGGAGGCGGTCAGGGAGTACGTGGCCTCGCTCCGGCTGCCGATCCCGGTCACGTTCATCGTCAAGTCCACCCCGAGTTCGATGCACAGCCTCTTCGAGCTCGCCCCGTTCCTCCGAAGGGAGCGGTTCCTCCTGACCACGGTCGACTCCGTCTTCAGCGAGGACGACCTCCGCAACCTGGTCGCGGTCTCCGCGCGGGAGGGCGCCGCCGACGGGTTCCTGGCGGTGACGGATTACATCGACGACGAGCGGCCTCTCCACGTGAGCGCGTCGCCCGACGGGAGGATCCTGTCCTTTTCCCCCACCGACCCGCCGCGATGGGTCACCGGCGGCCTCTACGCCTTTTCGCCCCGGATCTTCGATGAAATGGAGGCCGCCCGCGAAGCGGGCATCGAACGGCTCAGGCATTTCCTCGCCCGGCTCGCGGACGCCGGCTACGACCTGCGCATCGTTCCCTTCTCGCGGATCGTCGACGTCGACCGCGTCGAGGACATCCGCGCGGCGGAGCGGATGCTGGGGGGGGATGGGCGATGACCGCCGTCGCCACGCTCAAGTCGGGCATCCTCCGGCTCCAGGAATATTCGATCTTCACGTACGAAACGCTCCGGTCGCTCCCGGCGGCCTGGCGCTACCGGAGGGACACGCTCGAGCAGATGTACCTGATCGGGGCCCAGTCGTTCATCATCGTCTTCCTGGCGGGCCTCTTCATGGGGATCATCATGGCGATCGAGGGGGGCCACCGGCTCGAAACCTTCGGCGCGAAGATGCTCATCGGCAGGACCACCTCCCTCGCCCTCTTCCGCGAGCTCGGGCCGGTCATCACGGGCCTGATGCTCGCGGCGCGCACCGGCGCCAAGAACGCGTCGGAGCTGGGCTCGATGCAGGTGAGCGAACAGATCGACGCGCTCCGGGCGTTCGGCACCAACCCGATCGAAAAACTGGCGGTGCCGAGGCTGGTCGCGGCGCTGGTGATGTTCCTGCCGCTCACGCTCGTCGCCGACCTGGTGGGGCTCGTCGGCGGGATGTTCGTCTCTGACCTCTGGCTGAACGTGGACAAGTCGTTTTTCTGGCATTCGGCGATCTACGACCTCAAGGTGAAGGACCTGGTCGTGGGTTTCGCCAAGCCGGTCGTTTTCTCGTTCTTTATCTCCACCATCAGTTGTTACTACGGCCTCGGCACCACCGGCGGCACGATCGGGGTGGGACGGGCGGCCGTCAATGCCGTCGTCGTTTCCTCCGTGGTGGTCCTCTTCAACGACTTCATCTTCACGAAAGTGATCTGGGCGGTGCTCTGATGATCAGGCTCGACCATATCGACATTACGCTCGACGGCAGGAGGATCCTCGAGGACGTGTCGTTCACGGTGCCGACGGGGCACACGAAGGTGATCCTGGGCCCGAGCGGGGCGGGGAAGAGCTCGCTGCTCAAGATCATCCTGGGCCTCTGGAAGCCCGACGCGGGATCGGTGTTCGTGGACGGGCTGGACATCACGGCCCTGAGCGAACGCGAACAGATGCCGGTGCGGCGGCGGATGTCGATGGTCTTCCAGGGGAACGCGCTCTTCGACTCGCTCACCGTCGAGGAGAACGTGGGCTTCTTCCTGAAGGAGCATTCCGACCTTCCGCCCGCGGAGATCCGCCGGCGGGTCGACGCGTGCCTCGAGTTCGTCAACCTCCCGGGGACGAACGACCTCCTCCCGGAGGAGATCAGCGGGGGGATGAAGAAGCGCGTGGCCATCGCGAGGGCGATCGCCTTCGACCCGGAGGCGATCCTCTACGACGAACCGACGACGGGCCTCGACCCGATCAACGCGAAGACGGTCACCGAGCTGGTGATGAAACTGAAAAAGACGCGGAGCGTCACGAGCGTCATCGTGACCCACATCCTGAGGGACGCGTTCGCCGTGGGGGACTCCCTCGCCCTGATGGACGGGGGCCGGATCGTCTTCGACGGGGACCCGCAGGCCCTCCTCGCCTGCCCGGACCCCTTCGTGCAGGAATTCCTCTCCGAGATCCGGGAGGAAGCGGACCTCGTGTCGAACATCTGAACCGGAACAGCCATGAATGACGAACAACTCCGCTGGTCGAACCTGAAGGTCGGCATCGTGGTCCTGATCGGACTGGTGATCTTCGTGTTCATCGTCTCGATCGTCGGGACCGAGCAGAACATCTTCTCCTCGACCTACGAGCTGAAGATGTTCATGCCGAACGTCCGGGGCCTGGTGAACGGCGCGATGGTGACGCTCGGGGGGCTCAAGATCGGCTACGTCACCGACATGCGCTTCGCCACGAAGGAGGACACGACCGGCGTCGACATCGTGATGAAGGTGCTGACGCAATACAACCGTTCGATCACGCCCAGCTCGGTGGCGCAGATCAAGACCATCGGACTCCTCGGGGACAAGTACATCGACATTTCGATCGGCCGGGACGGCGAGGAGCCGCTCGCCGAGGGGAGCCTCCTGCCGCTGCGCGAATCGTTCGACCTGGAGGAGGCGGGCCCCCAGCTCAACCGGACGCTGAAGGACTTCACCGAGGTGCTCTCGAACACCCGGGAGATCACGGCCGGCATCAACCGGGGCGAGGGGTCGGTCGGCAGGCTGATCACGAGGCCCGACCTGGCGAACGATCTGGAACGCTTCCTGAAATCGCTGAACAGGGTCGCGACGGCAGTGGAGGGGGGAGAAGGGGCGCTCGGCAGGCTGGTGAACGACCGCACCGTCGGGGATGAGCTCGCCGCCGTCACCGGCAACCTGAAGGCGGTCACCGACCAGCTCAGGGCCGGGCGGGGCACGGCCGGAAGGCTGATCATGGACGAGTCGCTCTACGCGAGCCTCTCGTCGTTCAGCGCCCGGGCCGACTCGATCCTGGCCAGGGCCGGGGCCGATTCGAGCAACGTGTCGAGGATGATCGACGACCCCGAATTCTACGCCCGGATCTCCCGGCTCCTGAAGGACCTGGACCTCCTGCTGGTCGACCTCAGGCAGAATCCGGACCGGTACGTCAAGATTTCCGTGTTCTGATTTGCCACGCGGCGCTGCGCTCCCGGCCCTGTTCTTCCTGCTGGGCCTCGGACTGTTCGCCTGGCTCATCGCGGGCTTCGGCCCCGCCGCGATCGCCGCGCACATCGCCGGCGGCGGGTGGAGCCTCCTCACGATCGTCCTCATCTGGCTGGTCATCTACCTCCTCAACGCGGCCGCGTGGAAGCTGGTCCTCGGGGACGCGGGCAGGGAGATCGGCACCGGCGAGCTCTTCCTGCTCACCGTCTCCGGGTTCGTCATCAATTACATCACCCCGGTCGTCGCGCTCGGCGGCGAGCCGTACAAGGTCGCCGCGCTCTCCCGGAGGATGGGGGCGCAGAAGGCGATATCGTCGGTGGTGCTCTACCGGATGGTGCACCTGCTCGGGCACATGGCGCTCCTGCTCGCGGGCATCGCCGGAGCGTTCCTTTTCGTCGCGCTCCACCCGGCGGTGGCCTGGCCCCTCGGGATCGCCGGCGTCGTCATCGGCGGCGTGATCTTCCTGACGCTCAACGGCACGCGCGAGGGCGTCTTCGACCGGCTGGGGAGGACGGCGGAGCGGTTCCGCTTCCTCGGGTTCCTCTCCGGGCCGCTCGGGAAATACCGGGGCGAGCTCGCGGGCATGGACCGCGTCCTCACCGACACCTACCGGACCGACCGCCGCCGCTTCGCGCTGGGCGTCGCGCTGGAATTCGCGGGACGCGTCCTGATGGGCGTGGAGGTCTTCGTGATCCTCGCCGCGCTCGGGCACGACGTCTCCCCGGCGGCCGCCCTCCACGTGTACGTGGTCTATTCGATCGTCATCAATCTCCTCTTTTTCATCCCGATGAACGTCGGCGCCCGGGAGGGGGGCGTGATGCTCGGTCTGGAGAGCGTCGTCGCCGACCCGGTGACCGGAGTCTCGGTCGGGGTCATCATCCGTATCCGGGAATTCATCTGGATCGCGATCGGACTCCTCTTCATCCTCGTTTCCTCCCGCCTCCGGCGCCCTCCCCCGGAGGGCGCACCCCAGCCCGGCGGCTGATATTTTGGTAATTGCGCCACTTTTCATTAAATTCACGGGTCGGTTTGAGTATCCGGGCCAGCCTGTCCCCGTAATTCCTGTTCTACCATAGAGTGCACACAGCCGCAACCACGCATCCGAACGACGTGACAATCCTGCCGCATCTCGCCCTTACCACGCTCGGCGTCCAGGTCCTTGGACTCGAGGGGAGGGAGGTCGTCCTCGCGTACGCCTTCGGTTACGGCATCGACCTGGTGGACCACCCGATCAAGCTTCCGCTCTATCTCCGGAAGAACGGCAGGAAAAACGAAACCCATTACCACTGGCGCACGCCGCTCCAGGAACCGGTGGCCCTTCTCTGGATCATTCCGCTGGGCCTCTACCTGGGGAGCGTCGTCCCGGCGCTCTTTTTCATTTCCCACTTCGCCCTGGACTACATGGTGAGCTACGAGAAACGGCCGTTCGCGCCGTTCAGCCTCTACTCGACCGAGGGGATCCTGACCGGCTACTCCGACGCGGCGAAGGAGATCGTCGTCACCTCGCTCTGTCTCGCCGGCTCGCTGGCGCTGGGCTACCGCCAGGTCGCCGCGTTCGTCGGGGGGCTCTTCGGATGAGGAAGGCCGCTGACCGCGCCCTCGGCGCTCTCATCTCGTTTTCACACGAGACGCTGGGGCTGTCCCCCAACCAGCTTTCGGCGATCGGACTCGCCCTCGGACTGGCGTCGGCGGGCCTCGCCGCCGCAGGCGCGATCGGCGCCGCCATCATCGTCCTGGCGATTTCGCAGATCGCCGACGGCCTCGACGGGGGCGTCGCGAGGCGCTACGGCCTGCAGTCGGAGCGCGGGCGGACCATCGAGGACGTGGTCGACCGGACCTGTGAGATCGCCTTCTTCCTGGCCCTGGCCGCCGCCGGGCTGGCCACGCTGAAGATCGCGGCGCTCGCGTGCGTCGCCGTCCTCCTGGTCACCCTCGGCGAGCGCTATTCCGGATTCGATCCGGGATTCAAACGCTTCATGATGTACTTCGGGTACGCCCTCCACGCGTGGACGGGGCTCCCGGGGTTCGAGGTCGCGTTGAACGTGGTGTTCTTCGCCAACCTGGCGGGTTTCGCCGTCGGGACGATCGCGGCCGACTACCGGTTCCAGCGGGAAGTCGACAACCAGGCCATCATCCGGAGGGAGTTCGAGATCGCGTCGGGCATCGCGCGGCAGCCCGACGACCCGCCCACCTTTCTGTCGAAATTGTTCTCATGACCATACGCCTCGCGGGGATCAGGAGGAAGACCGAATTTTCGCCGAACCACGTCGTCAACGACTCGCTCATCATCCAGCGGACCGGCGACGCGCTCCGGGCGCTCGGCGCCGATATCGCCTGGTACGACGAGGGCACGGTGACGCCGCAGGCCTTCCCGGAACGCGCCGCGTTCTCGATGGCCCAGGGGCCGACCGGTTCGGCCGCCCTCGCCAGGCTCGAGGACCGGGGCGTGCTGATCATCAACTCCCCCCGCAGCGTGATGAACTGTTACCGGACGAGCATGGTGAACCTCCTGCCGGCGGCCGGGGTCCCCTTCCCGAAGAGCGTGGTCGTCTCCACCGACGCCGGCGTCAACCCCCGCAAGGCGGGGTTCACCTCGTCGAAAATCTGGGTGAAGCGGGGCGACGTCCACGCCGTGCACAAGGAGGACGTGACGCTCGCGTCCACCGACGACGAGGAAATGACGCTGCTGCGTGAGTTTTCCGCGCGCGACATCAGGGAGGCGATCCTCCAGGAACACCTCGAGGGGGACACCGTGAAATTCTACGCCGTCCGCGGGTCGGACCTCTTCCACTGGTATTACCTGAACGAAGTCCACAGGACCCCTTTCGGAACGGGCGACCTGCGGGAGATCGCCTCCGTGGCGGCCGAAACGCTCGGACTGTTCGTCTACGGCGGCGACGCCATCATCGGCCGCGACGGATCCATCACGATCATCGACATCAACGACTGGCCCAGTTTCGCGCCCGTCCGCGATCAGGCCAGCCGCGCGATAGCGGAACTGGTATTCCACAAAGCCCAACAACATCTCTCATCCCATGACTAAGAAAGCGCGCGTGAACACCACGATCCCGGGCCCGAAATCGAAGGCGATCTTCGACCTGGAACAGCGGTACATTTCCCCCGGCGTCCAGACCATCGCCACCCTCTCACAGCTCGCCCTCGAAAAGGGGGAGGGATGCGTGGTCGAGGACGTGGACGGCAACCGCTACATCGATTTCTTCGCCGGGGTGGCCGTCGCGAGCCTCGGGTACAACCATCCGAAGTACGTGAAGGCGATCCAGCAGCAGGTGGCGAAAATCCACGTCGGGTCGTTCGTGACGCAGGTCCGCGCGGACCTCTCGAAACTGCTCGCCGAAAACGCCGTGGCCGACCTCCGGAGGACGCAGTATTACAGCGGCGGCGCGGAGGCGGTGGAAGCCGCGCTCCGGCTCGCGAAGTCGTACACGAAGAAGACCGAGGTGATCGGCTTCTGGGGCGGGTTCCACGGCAAGACGCTCGGCGTCATCGGGCTGATCGGCGAGGGCTTCAAGCACCAGCTCGGGCCGCTCCCCTTCGGCGTCTATAACACGCCGTACGCGAACTGCCGGCGCTGCCCGCTGAACCACACCTTCCCCGACTGCAAGTGGGCCTGCGTCGACTTCATCCTGGACAAGATCAGGATCGAGACCACCAACGACGTGGCCGCGATCATCGTGGAGCCGATCCAGGGGACGAACGGCAACGTCGTGCCCCCGGAAGGCTTCCTGCTCGAACTGCGGAAGGTCGCCGACCGGATCGGGGCGCTGCTGATCGTCGACGAGATGATCACCGGGTTCGGGCGCACGGGGAAAATGTTCGGCTGCCAGCACGACAACGTGAGGCCCGACATCGTCACCATCGGAAAGAGTTTCGGCGGCGGGTACCCGATGACCGGCCTGATGTCGAGCGACGAGGTCATCATGGCGAAACCGTTCAGCAACCCGAGCGGCAGCTCGTCGAGCTACGGCGGCAACCCGCTCGCATCGGCGGCGGCGTACGTCACGGTCAGGACGATCCTCGAGGACGGCCTGGTGGAGAATTCCGCGAAGGTGGGGGCCTTCATGATGAAACGGCTCGGGGCGATGAAGGAGAAATATCCGTTCATCGGCGAGGTGCGCGGAAAGGGGCTGCTCATCGGGGTGGAGCTGGTGAAGGACCGGGCCACGAAGGAGAAGCTCGACAAGGAGACCTGCAAGCTCATCTTCCACGAATGCCTGAAGCGGGGCCTCATCACGATGGGCTACAACCCCGACATCAGGATCAACCCCCCGCTCGTGATCGACGAAGCCACGGCCGACGAGGGTCTCTCAATCATGGACGAAGCGTTCTCGCATGTCGCGGATCGAATCAACGTATAAGGCCCGGGAGGTCGAGGAGACGATCGACATCTGGTTTTATCGCCCCCTCGGTTACCTCGTCGCCCGCGCCTGCGCCCCCCTCGGGATCACGCCGAACGCGGTGACGATCGTCAGCATCTTCATCGGCGTCGCGGCGGGCCACCTGTTCTATTACCGCGACGCGTGGCTCAACGCGTGGGGGATCGCGCTCTGGGTCGCCGCCGACACGCTCGACAGCGCCGACGGCCAGCTCGCGAGGATGACGGGGCACAAATCGAAGCTCGGCCGCATCCTCGACGGGCTCGGCGGCAACATCATGTTCGTCAGTTTCTACCTCCACCTGATGGCGAGGATGGCCGGGACCTTTCCGGAGGTCCACTGGGCCTGGTTCCTGCTCCTGGTCCTCGCCGGGGGGCTCAGCCATTCGCTCCAGAGTTCGCTCGCCGACTACTACCGGAACGCCTACCTGAAATTCGTGGTGGACCCGTCGAAGTCCGAGCTCGACGGGGCCGACGAGGTCCGGCGCGAATACGCGGCGGTGAGGTTCGCCTCCCAGCCGGTGAAGAAGTTCCTGATGAGGATGTACCTCAACTACACGGTCCAGCAGGAGGCGCTCTCGAAAAATTTCCAGGTGCTCAGGAAGAAAGTGGCCGCGGAGTTCGGCCGCGACATCCCCGCCTGGTTTTCCGCGGAATACCGGCGGCTCAACCTCCCGATGATGAAGTATTACGCGATCCTGACGACCAACACCCGGATGATCGTGATGGCGGCGTGCGTCCTGCTCGACGTGCCCTGGCTTTATTTCGCCGTCGAGGTGGTGGGGATCAACCTCGTGATGCTGTTCGTGACGGCGCGGCAGGAGAAGCTCAGCGCCGGACTCTGCGCGGAGATCGAAACGCAGCGGGTGCCGGTGTGACGCTCCGCGGGGCGCTCATCGGACTCGGGAACATCGCCCTCAGGGGGCACGTTCCCGCCTACAACCACCCGGCCGCAACCGGGGATCTGGGGATCACGTCCGCCTTCGACATCGCCCCCTCGGCCGCGGGCATCTGCCGGACAGAACTACCCGGTGTGAAATTCTACGCCGACCTCGGGGAGTTGCTCGCCGCCGAACGGCCGGATTTTCTCGACATCTGCACCCCCCCGCACACCCACGCCGGGTACATCCGGGCGGGCGCGGAGGCCGGGGCGCACATCCTCTGCGAGAAACCGCTCGCCGACCGGTTCGACGCGGTCGCCCGCGTCGCAGGGGTGCTCGCCGGTAAAGACGTGGTGTTCGTCCCGTGCCACCAGTATCGTTATTCACCCCTCTGGTCGTCGGTCGCGTCGGTGATCGCCGGGGGGAGGATCGGGCGGGTCGCGCTTGCCCAGTTCAGCGTGTACAGGACGCAGGCCGACACCGGAAGCCCGGCCGGAAACCCGGCCTGGAGGACCGACAGGGCCCAGAGCGGCGGGGGGATCCTCGCCGACACGGGCGCGCACTACTTCTACCTCGTCCAGCAGATGTTCGGGCTCCCGGGGTCGGTCTGCGCGGATTTGCGGACGCTCCGGCACGACGGGTACGGCGTCGAGGACACCGCGCTCGTCACGCTCGATTACGACAGCCTGGCGGTCCAGATTTCCCTCACCTGGGCCGCGGACGCGAGGGCCAACGCCATGGTCATCACCGGCTCGGAGGGGAACCTGCGCTACGACGGTTCGCGCCTGCTCCTCTCGGGCCGCGCGGGCGTGGAGGAGCTGCCCATGCCCGACGTCTCCGACAAGGCGCAGTACGTCGGGTGGTACGCCGCGCTCCTGGGGGAATTTTCGGGCAGGATCCGCGCGCGGAACTACTCCGACGACCTCCTGCGCGAATCGATGAACGTGATGAAACTGCTCGACCTCTCGTACCGTTCCGGCGCCGAACGGAAGGCCCTGGAGTTCCGGTGAAGGCGATCCTCTTCGATTTCGGCGGGACCATCGACACGAACGGCGTCCACTGGAGCGAGGCGTACTGGGACCATTACCAGCGCCGCCATCTCCGGGTGTCGAGGCCCGATTTCGTGAAGGCGTTCCTCGAATCGGAGGAACTGCTCGTCCTGCAGGAGGACATCGCCGCCCTCGATTTCAGGGCGCTCCTGCGGCGCCAGCTCCTCCTCCAGTTCCGGTCGCTCGGCCTGCCGGAGGCGGAGGAACTCGCCGCGTCGGTGGGGAAAGAATGCTACGACGAGGTCGCCGCGACGGTCTCGCGCGCGGCGGCGCTGCTCCGCGCCTTCGGGGAGCGGTACCGGCTCGGCGTCGTCTCGAATTTTTACGGGAACCTCGGGGTGGTCTGCCGCGGGTTCTCGCTCGACTCGCTCTTCTCCGTGATGGTGGATTCGGCGGTCGAGGGGGTGAAGAAGCCCGACCCGGCGATTTTCGGCCTGGCGCTCTCTCGGCTCGGGGTCACGGGCGCCGAGGCGTACGTGGTGGGCGACTCGTACGACCGCGACATCGTCCCCGGCAAACAGCTCGGCTGCACGACGATCTGGCTGAAGGGAAGGAGCTGGACCGCCGCGCCGTCGACGGCCGCCGCGGATTACACCATCACGTCGCTCGAGGCGATGAAGGCCATCGTGCTCCCGTGAGGGAGAAGGTTCGGAACAGTTTTTCAACGAAAGGGACAGCATGAAAAAGCCAGCAGCCATCAGGAAACCGGCCGGGAAACTCGGGATCCTCATTCCCGGATTGAGCGGGGCGGTGTCCACGACGTTCCTGACCGGGGTGATCGCGGCCCGCCGGGGCCTCGGGGAGCCGTTCGGCTCGCTGACGCAGATGGGGACGATCCGGCTCGGCAGGCGGACCGAGGGACGTTCCCCCCTCATCAGGGATTTCGTCCCGCTCGCGCCGCTCAAGGACCTCGTCTTCGGCGGGTGGGACATCGCCGACGAGCACTGCCACGATTCGGCGCTGCGCGCCGGCGTGCTGCACCCGGACCTCCTCGCCCCGATGAAGAAGGACCTCGCGGCCATCCGCCCGATGAAGGCCGTGTTCGACACCTACTACGTGAAGCGCCTCAAGGGGACTCACGTCAAGAAGGCGAAGACCAAGTTCGACCTGATGGAGGCGATCCGCCGGGACATCAGGGACTTCAGGAAGAAGAACAAGGCGGAGCGGTGCGTGATGATCTGGTGCGGCAGCACGGAGATCTTCATCCCGATCGGCGACGTCCATTCGACCGGGAAGAAGTTCGTCGAGGGGATGAAGAAGAACCACAGGGACATCTCCCCGAGCATGCTCTACGCGTGGGCCTCGGTGATGGAGGGCGTGCCGTTCGCCAACGGAGCGCCGAACCTGTCCGTCGACGTCCCCGCGATCATCGACCTCGCGAAGAAGAACGGCGTCGCCATTTCCGGCAAGGACTTCAAGACCGGCCAGACCCTCGTCAAGACGGTGATCGCCCCGATGCTGAAGGCGCGGCTGCTCGGCCTCCACGGGTGGTTTTCGACGAACATCCTCGGCAACCGCGACGGCGAGGTGCTCGACGACCCGGAATCGTTCAAGACGAAGGAGGAGAGCAAACTGTCGGTGCTCCACGGCATCCTCCAGCCCGAAAGCCACCCCGGGCTGTACAAGGATTTCTACCACAAGGTGCGGATCAACTACTATCCGCCGCGCGGGGACAACAAGGAGAGCTGGGACAACATCGACATCTTCGGATGGCTCGGCTACCCGATGCAGCTGAAGATCAACTTCCTCTGCCGGGATTCGATCCTCGCCGCCCCGATCGTCCTCGACCTCGTCCTCTTCACGGACCTCGCGCAGCGGGCCGGGATGAAGGGCATCCAGGAGTGGCTGTCGTTCTATTACAAGAGCCCGATGCACGCGGCGGACATCTACCCGGAACACGACCTCTTCATCCAGCTGATCAAGCTGAAGAACACGCTCCGGTACCTCCGGGGCGAGGAGCTGATCACCCACCTCGGGCTGGAGTATTACGATTAAGGGGAGCGGCCGCCGCTCCCGCTGCCGCCGGCCGGTTCCTGATGTCCGGCAGGCCCGCCTCCCCGGGCGGGGACGCTTCGGGTTGCATTCCCGGTCAATTGTGTTTATCATTCCGAACCGCCGTATCCGGCGGATCAGTCCATCCAACCATCAAACCGGCCGATCATGAGCGCGACCGTCCAGAAGAAAACCCTCTTCCTCCGCATCCTCGATTTCATCGAGTGGGGCGGAAACAAGCTGCCCCACCCGGCGACCCTCTTCGCCCTCTTCGCGGGCGCCGTCGTGGCCGGGTCGGCCGTGCTGGCCGCGATGGACTTCGTCGCGATCCATCCCTCGTCGGGGAAGGAGATCCGCGCGGTGAGCCTGCTCACCGGCGACGGCCTGCGAAGGATGCTGACCTCGCTCGTCACCAACTTCACCTCGTTCGCGCCGCTCGGAACGGTCCTCGTCGCGCTGCTCGGGGTGGGGGTCGCAGAGGGTTCCGGCCTCCTCGGGGTGTCCCTCCGCGCGCTGGTCCTGTCGGCCCCGAGGCGGCTGATCACCCTCGTGGTCGTGTTCGCCGGCGTCCTCTCGAACGCGGCTTCGGAGGCGGGCTACGTCATCCTCATACCGCTGGCTGCGGTGATTTTTCTCGCCGTCGGCCGCCACCCCCTCGCCGGCCTCGCCGCGGCGTTCGCGGGAGTATCGGGCGGGTACAGCGCCAATCTCGTCCTCGGAACGGTCGATCCGCTCCTCTCGGGAATCACCCAGGAGATGGCGAAAATCATCCGGCCCGAGTATACCGTCAACCCGGCCGCGAACTATTACTTCATGGCGGCCTCAACGTTCCTGATCACCGCGCTCGGGACCTGGGTCACCGAAAAGCTTGTCGAGCCCCGGCTCGGGGCGTATACTGGCGATGAAAAAATCACGGCCATCGAAGGCCTCACGCCGACGGAACGGAAGGGACTCATCTGGGCGGGCATCTCCCTGCTGCTGCTGGGCGGATTGCTCGTGCTCAGCGTCGTTCCCGAGGGGGCGGTGCTGCGCGACCCGGCGACGGGCGGCATCCTCCACAGCCCGTTCCTCAGCGGGATCGTCGCGATCATCTTCATCGTCTTCCTCGTCCCCGGGATCGTCTACGGCGTGGTCACCCGCTCGATCAGGAGCGACACCGACGTCGTGAACGCGATGGGAAAATCGATGAAGACGATGGGGGTCTACATCGTGCTGGTCTTCTTCGCCGCCCAGTTCGTGGCGTTCTTCGGCTGGACGAATGTGGGCCTGATCTCCGCCATCCAGGGCGCGCAGTTCCTGAAATCGGTGGGTCTCACGGGCATTCCGCTGATCGTCGCGTTCGTGCTGGTCGCCGCGACGATGAACCTCATGATGGGAAGCGCCTCGGCGAAGTGGGCCATCATGGCGCCCATCTTCGTCCCGATGTTCATGCTCCTCGGGTATACGCCCGAACTGACGCAGGCCGCCTACAGGATCGGGGATTCGGTCACCAACCTCGTCACGCCGATGATGTCGTACTTCGCGCTCATCGTCGCCTTCACGGAGCGGTACCGTACGGGCGCCGGCATCGGCACGCTCATCGCGCTGATGGTCCCCTACACGATGATCTTCCTGATCGGGTGGCTCATCTTCCTGATCGCCTGGATCTGGCTCGGCATCCCTGTGGGGCCGGGGGCGGGGCTCTACCTCTCCTGACCCTCCGGGGGAACGGCCCCCCGGCCGCGGTCGATCCACCATCCCGCGAGGACGAAGAGCCAGAGTGCGTTTCCGGCGACGGCGATCGCGGTGACGCCGGGCGGCGGAGGCCCCGCGATGTTCGCCGCGTAGATCCCCAGCAGTACCAGCGCCAGCGCCCCAGGTCCGTACCTGCCCGCCATTCCCATCGCTTTCGTGCTCCTGACATAGAGGAAGAGTCCGGTCGCGAACATCGTCAGCTCGAGGGCGATGGTGGCTCCGACATCGTTCCAGAGGCCCAGTCCGAACAGGGGCCCGCCGGAAAATCCGAGCGGGAGATCGGGACGGTGCGTGATGAAATCGAGGACCCAGTGGCTGAACGCCGCCGCCGAGACGACCGCGGCCGAACGCCAGCTCCCGCGCAACCACCGGTACGCACCCCCGGACATCGCCGCCAGGAGGAGCGCCCCCGCGAGGCTGTGCGAGACGGGGTAATCGTAGAAATCGAGCGGGGTAAAGGCGGTGTTGCCCGGCTCGATGCGTACGTGTTCGGTGCCGGCGAGGAGCAGCAGCGGCCAGAGGAGGTCCTGCAGCTGCACCGCCGCGAACAGCGTCCCGAGGGAAACGTGGGGCGCGAATTTTTTCCCCGCGAAGCCGACCGCGAAATGCCCGATGAACATCGCGACACCTTATCGTAATTGGACCGAATGATCCCTTCCCGCCTCCGGGTGGCCGGACCCGGTTTCAGAACCCGTACGCGAACGAAACCCAGGGCAGGAAGAACAGGCCGGCGGAATCATCCCAGCGCGCCGGGACCCAGAGCGCGAGGTCGGCGGACATCCGGCCGGAAGTGAACCGCGCGCCGAGTGAGAGCATCGCAGGATCGAAGTCCGGGGGAAACCAGTTTTCACTGACCAGCGTCGCGCCGCCGCCGAGGGAGAGGAGGAACCCGGCGAGCAGCACCGGGCGGCCGGAGATCCCGCTCCCCGACCATCCCCACCCCAGGCCGACCGTCCCGGAATTGCCGATCGGACCGAAACTCGCATCCGCGTAGACCACGCCCACCCCGCCGCTCCCGGTCCTCCCGATGTACGTCAGCCCGCCGGCGACCGCCAGTCGCTCCGTCGCCCAGGGTGTCACCTTCGGCGCGATCATCAGGTAGTGGTGGTCGGCCCCCGGGACGATCGAGATCCCCCCGGCGACGGAAAAAAAATCGGTGACGCCGACGCCGACGAACGGGAAAAAGAGTTCGTAAAGGGCGAAGTAGCCCTCCCCCGCGTCGATCGGCCAGGCGGACGGCGTGAAGAGGAGCCGCGTGTCTGCGGGATGCGACGCCAGGGAATCGGTCGGACGCGTCCACCGCGCCTCGACCCGGGGCCGGACGATCCCGGAGAGGAGCGCCGCGATGGCGCCGATCAGCAGTAACCTGTATGGTGGCAAGCGGCGATGCATTCTGGTTCCTGAGCGTGCCGGCCGTCGATCCGGGGCCGGACATCGATCGGACAATGGTAGAAAATATCGGGCAACCTGTCAAGGAGGGTGATGGCCCCATTCTGAGGGTGCGGACCGGCTGCGACCAGTGCCGGCTGACCGGTCAACCTGCGGTACGACGGGCCCGCGCGGTGACCCGCCGGCCCGCCGACAAGCCGGCCATCGTGCCACCGCCGGCGCCTTTGAAAAGTGCGGCCGAATCCCCTATATTGGCGGATGCCCGAATTCATACCCTACAACGCCCTCCGGTTCACGGAGGAGGAGCAACTGCGCAGGGCGGCAGAATTCCACGAACTCTGCGAGCGGCGCCGGAGCGTCAGGGAATTTTCGTCCCGCCCCGTGCCCCGCGAATTGCTGGAAGCCGTCGTCAGGACCGCGGGCACCGCCCCCTCCGGCGCGAACAAGCAGCCCTGGAGGTTCGTCGTTGTCACCGACCCGTCGCTGAAGAAGGAGATCCGCGCGGCGGCCGAGAAGGAGGAGCGGGAGAGCTACGAACACCGCATGCCGCAGGAATGGCTCGACGACCTCGCCGCGCTCGGCACCGACTGGCGCAAGGAATTCCTGGAGGTCGCCCCGGCGCTCATCGTCGTCTTCTCGGTCGAGTATGAGAAGGCGGAAGAGAAGGTCCGGAAACATTATTACGTGAAGGAATCGGTCGGCCTCGCCGCGGGCTTCCTCCTGGCCGCGATCCACAACGCGGGGCTCGTCTCGCTCACCCACACGCCGAGCCCGATGGATTTCCTCCGCGCGATCCTCGGGAGGCCGTCGAACGAACGGCCCTTCCTGCTCATCCCGGTCGGCTACCCGGCGGAAGGCGTCACCGTTCCCGACATCCGGCGCAAGGCCCCCGGCCAGTTCATCGAGTGGCGGTGAAGCGGGCCCCGCGATGACCCTCCCCCGCTGGAAGAGGCTCCGCCGCGTCTTCGAGATCCGCAATCCCTGGTGGAGTTACCGGAAGGATGAGTTCGAGATCGAAGGGGGCAGGAGGGGGGAGTACCACGGCGTCCATTCGGAGGGGTCGAGCATGGTGGTCCCGGTCGACGACGCGGGAAGGGTCCTGATGGTCCGGCAGTACCGGTTCCTCAACGACCGGGACAGCCTCGAATTTCCGTGCGGGAGCGTGAAGGCCGGCTCGGACTACGACGCCACGGCCGCGCTCGAGCTCGCCGAGGAGACGGGGACGAAGGCGTCGTCGATGCGCCGAGCCGGGGAGTTCAATCCGTGCAACGGCGTCACCGACGAGATCTGCAGGGTCTATGTCGCGCGCGGCCTCTCGCCCTTTCCGGCGCCGAAGGACCCCACGGAGGAGTTCGAACTCCACGCGGTGGCGCCCCCCGAAATCGACGCCCGGATCGCCTCGGGCGAAATCTGGGACGGGATGACGCTCGCCGCCTGGTCGATCGTCCGTCCCGCCCTGGCCACCGCCGGGGACGGGGGGCGCCCGTGAGCCGGTTCCTTTCACTCCTCCTCCTCGTTTCGGCGACCGCCTGTTCGCAAAAGGTGCAAACCGGGGCGGAACTCCTCCTCGGGCAACAACTCGACCTCCTCTCGGGGAAGCGGGTGGGCGTCATCTGCAACCACACGTCACTCCTTCCCGACGGCACGCACCTGGTCGACGCGCTGCTGAAAAAGGGGGTCAACGTCACGGCCCTCTTCGGCCCGGAGCACGGGGTCAGGGGCACGGCCGCGGCGGGGAAGAAGGTCTCCGACTCCACCGACCCGGCGACGGGGCTCCCGGTCTATTCCCTCTACGGCCGGACGACCAAACCCACCCCGGAGATGCTCTCCCGGGTCGACGTCCTCCTCTTCGACATCCAGGACATCGGCGCGCGGTACTATACCTACGCGGGGACGATGGCCTTCGCGATGGAAGCGGCGGCGCAGAACGGGAAATCGTTCGTGGTCCTCGACAGGCCGAACCCGATCGGGGGCACGGAGGTGGAGGGGACGGTCCTCGACCTGCAGTTCCGGTCGCTCATCGGGATGTTCCCGGTCCCCGCGCGGCATGGGCTCACGATGGGGGAACTCGCGAAGATGATCGTCGGCCAGGGGTGGATCGACGATACCCGGCTGGACCTCCGCGTCGTCCCGATGGCCGGATGGAAACGCGCGATGTGGTTCGACGAGACCGGGCTTTCGTGGAAAGCCCCCTCGCCCAACATGAAAACGCTCGCGACGGCGACGCTCTATCCCGGGACCTGCCTGATCGAGGCGACGAACCTCTCGGAGGGGAGGGGGACGGCACGGCCCTTCGAATATATCGGCGCGCCCTGGGTGGACGGCCACGCCGCGGCCTCCGCGCTCAACGCCCTGCGGCTGCCGGGAGTGAAGTTCAGCCCCGTCACATTCACGCCGGCGGCCGGCAGCGACGCGGGACCGAACCCGAAATACCGGGACAAGCTGTGCGGCGGCGTCGCCGTGGAAGTGACCGACAGGGCGGTCTTCCGGCCGGTGCTGACGGGCCTGTCGATCATCCGGGCGTTCGGGGCGATCGCCCCTGGAAAATTCGAGGTCCGTGACGGCTTGATGGACCGGCTCCTCGGGTCGGAGATCGTGCGGAAGCGGCTCGCGGACGGGACGCCCCCGGCGGACCTGCTCCGGCTCAACGGCGCGGATTTCACCGCCTATCTCGAGGCGAGGAACGCCTACCTGATCTACCGTGAATAAGGGCCGGACGATCGGTCCGGTTCCGTTGACATTCTGTCAACTTTTCTGTATATTTTCGCGTTTCTGACGCTCATGGCACACGAAACAGCCCGGGAACGGAAGGAAAAGCGGCATTTCACGCTGGTCCTGATATCCGGCAGCGATTCGAAGGACACCCGGACGTTTTCCGCCAGTCTCTGGAAACTGATCGGCATCGTCGTCGCCGTGGTCGTCGTCCTGACCGCCCTGATAACGGCGACCATCGTGTACACCCCGGTCGGATCCCGTCTTCCCATCGATAATCCAAAGCTCGAAACAGAGTACGGACGACAGATTCAGGAGATACGGGGGAGGATGGTGCTCCTCTTCGAACAGCTGAACGCGCTGCGGGGATACAACGTCCGGCTCCGGAAGGCGCTCGGGGAGGAGATTTCGGCCGCCGACAGCAGTCTCCTCGCGACGGGGGAGGGCCTCCAGGCGGATGTGCCGGCGACGGAGCTCGCTCCGGCGCCGGACGCGGGATCGCCGCCCGGGGAGACTTCGGGGATGACCGCGGAGGCAGACGGGTTCAACGATCCGGATTCGGCCCAGGACGCGGCGCGATCGTTGCCGGCCGACTGGACCGGCTCCGGGCCGGAGATGTTCCCGCTGACGGTGCCGACGTCCGGCTTCGTGACGCGGGAATTCATTCCCGGCGAGTATCATTTCGGGATCGATTTCGCGGCGAAGGAAGGGACCCCTGTCGTGGCCGCGTCGCCCGGTACCGTGATCTTTTCCGGCTGGACCAGCGGCGACGGCAACATGATGATGATCTCGCACGCGGGAGGGTTCCTGACGGTGTACAAGCACAATAAATCGCTCTTGAAATCGGTCGGGGACGCGGTCCGGCGGGGCGAGTTGATCGCCCAGGTCGGCAATACCGGGAGAAGCACGGCGCCCCACCTCCATTTCGAGCTGTGGAGAGACGGCATCGCGCAGGACGCCGCCCATTTTCTCTTAACCACTCAATAAGGAGACCGGAGCGTGAAAACAGAAACCGGAAGCGATCTCAACCTCATCTCCGCGGGGACGGTGTTCGAGGGGAAGCTGAAGACCCCCGGGAGCATCCGCGTCGACGGCAAGGTGATCGGCGACATCGTGGCCACGCAGAACATCTCCGTCGGCACGTCGGGGGAGGTCGAGGGCAGCCTGACGGCGGCCAGCGTCACCATCGGCGGCAAACTGAAGGGTTCGGTGGCGGCGCAGGAAAAGCTGGTGTTCGAATCGAAGGCGGTCGTGCGCGGTGACATCCGGGCGGCGAAGCTCGTCGTTGACGAGGGCGCGCAGTTCGACGGCAAGTGCGCGATGACGGCCGAATCGAAACAAATGCCGAACCTCGTGGAGCTGAAGCCCGAGGCAAGGCGGCAATAAGGGACGCGGCCATCACCGGCGCGCCCCGCCCGGACGACGGCAGGCCCGATCCGGGAGTCGCGGGATACGGCAAGGCGTACGAGATCATCGCGGCGTCG
>CAZQSM010000009.1:0-48591 GCA_964596065.1 uncultured Chlorobiaceae bacterium
ACCTGGGGCCCGAGGTGATGCTGTCGGGGATCGCGCTGTCGCTCACCGAGTCGATCCTCCCCGCGGAGGACAAGCCCCGGCGGCGGAAGAAGGGATGATCCGGGTCGAAAGTTTCAATGACCACCCGGACCGGCGCATCAGGCACGATGACATTCGGAAAACCGCCAGGACCGTCCTCCGCGGCGAGGGGGCATCCGACGTCGTCCTGAGGGTGATCTTCACGGGGGACGCCGCGATGAAACGGCTGCACCGGGACTGGCTCGGCAGGCCGTCGACCACCGACGTGCTCACCTTTCCCATCGAATCCGGCCGGGGCAAACCCCTGGAAGCCGAAATTTACGTCAACCTGGACCAGTGCAGGAGGCAGGCGCGCGACGTCGGGGCAAGTGACCGGCAGGAGATCGCGAGGCTCGTCATCCACGGCGCCCTGCACCTGGTCGGTTTCAGGGATTCCACGCCGGCGCTCCGGCGGGCGATGAGCGCGCGCGAAGACGCATACCTCCGGCGCCTGGATGTGCGCTGAGGTCCCGGGCGGCCGGGGCGGCGGGGCCCGATCTGTTCATCACGAATATCACAGGTCTGAATGGCAAAATCACTGATCATCGTTGAATCGCCGGCGAAAGCCAAGACGATCAACAAGTACCTCGGAAAAGCCTATACCGTGCACGCCAGCGTCGGGCACATCAAGAACCTCCCCAAGAGCAGCCTCGGGGTGGACCTGGAGAACGGATACGCGCCGAGCCTGGAGGTCATCGCGGGGAAGGAGGAGGTCGTCAGGAACCTCCGGGATACCGTCAAGAAGGTCGAGAACATCTACATCGCGACCGATCCGGACCGCGAGGGGGAGGCCATCGCCGCCGACATCGCGGAGGAGATCGGCGAGGCGAACCCGAACATCTTCAGGGTCCTGTTCCACGAGATCACCGAGCAGGGGGTCACCGAGGCGATGAAACACCCGGTCAAGATCAACGCCGACCTCGTCGCCAGCCAGCGCGCGCGAAGGGTGATGGACCGGATCGTCGGGTACAAGGTGAGCCCGTTCGTCTGGAAGACGCTCTACTACGGCCTGTCGGCCGGGAGGGTCCAGTCGGTGGCGCTGCGGCTCATCTGCGAACGCGAGATGCAGATCGGCGAGTTCCGGCCGACGGCGTACTGGTCGGTCATCGCGGAATTCGCCACCGCCAGGCGCGAGTCGTTCTACGCCAAGCTGATGAAGATCGACGGGAGGGAGCTGATCGTGCCGTCGAAGGACAACCTCGCGGAACTCCAGCACAAGAAGAGCCCTGATCAGTATGCCTACATCCCCTCCGAGGAGGAGGCGGACGCTCACCTGAAGGACATCCGCCGCCAGAACTTCGTCGTCTCCGACCTCACGAAGCGCGAATCGAAGCGCAACCCGCTTCCCCCCTTCATCACGAGCACGCTCCAGCAGGAGGCGTCGAAGAAATTCAGGTTTTCGGCCTCCCGGACGATGGTGCTCGCCCAGAAGCTCTACGAGGGGATCGCCGTCGGCGACGAGGGTCCGGTCGGACTGATCACCTACATGAGGACCGACTCGACCAGGCTCGGCGCCGAATCGGTGGCCGCGGCCAGGGACTTCATCGCCGTCAATTACGGCAAGGAGTACGTCCCGAAGTCGCCGTTCGTCTACAAGAAGAAGAAAACGTCCCAGGACGCGCACGAGGCGATCCGTCCGACGTCGATCAGGTACGCCCCGTCGGCCGTCAGGAAATACCTGGACAAGGACCTCTTCCGCCTCTACGAACTGATCTGGAACCGGTTCATCGCCTCCCAGATGGAGGCGGCGCGGATGGAGACGACGACCGTCACCGTGACCGGCGGAAAATACCTGTTCCGGGCGAGCGCGTCGGTGTACACGTTCCGGGGATTCCTCCAGGTCTACGACGAATCGGTGGAGGCGGACACGTCGCGCGAGGAGGAGGACACGGAGATGGTGGACGAAATCATCCCGGCCGGGCTCTCGGCCCGCGATCCGCTCTCGCTCGGGAGCCTCGTCCACCACCGGCACGAAACGTCGCCCCCGCCGAGGTACACCGAGAGCTCCCTGGTGAAGATGCTCGAGCTGCTCGGGATCGGGCGGCCCAGCACGTACGCGATGATCGTGGGGACGATCATCAACAGGAAATACGTCGAGCAGAGGGACCGGAAACTCTACGCGCTGGAGCTGGGGCTGCAGGTCAACAAGCTCCTCACCGGGAGCTTCCCCCACATCTTCAACGTCCGGTTCACCGCGCGGATGGAGGAGGAACTCGACACCATCGCGTCGGGGAAGAACGAGTACCGGAAGGTCCTGGATGATTTCTTCATCCCCTTCAAGGAATCGCTCGACGAGGCGTCGAGCCAGGCCACGGCCATCAAGAAATCGCTCCAGACGATCACCGACATCGACTGCGAGCTCTGCGGGAAGAAACTCATCATCAAGTGGGGCCGGAACGGCCGGTTCATGGCGTGCACCGGCTACCCGAAATGCAAGAACGCGATGCCGCTCCCGGAGGACCGCGAGAAGACCCAGCACCATACGGGCCAGAAATGCGATCTCTGCGAAGGCGACATGATCGTGCGGTCGAGCAAGTTCGGGACGTTCCTCGGATGCTCCAATTATCCCAAGTGCCGGAACACCAAGCCGATCACCACCGGCATCAAATGCCCGAAATGCCAGGCCGGGGAGCTCGTCGAGAAGAAGACCAAGCGGAAACGCTCGTTCTACGGGTGTTCGAAATACCCCGGGTGCGATTTCGCGTCGTGGGACAAGCCGACCCCGACCCCCTGTGAGACGTGCGGGTCCCCCTTCATGGTGGAAAAATATTCGCAGAAGCGCGGGGAGTACCTGAAATGCCCGGCCTGCAAGAGCGAAGTGGAGAAGGAAGAATCGGTGGCCGTCTAGCCGATGATCGTTTCGTTCGATGACCATATCGCCGGCTTCCTCGATTACCTCGGCGCCGAGAGGAACTATTCCCGGCACACCGTCACGGCGTACGCCCGCGACCTCGGCCAGTTCCGGGAATTCCTCGCGGCGCGGGGGGGGAGCGCCGGTGCGGACCCCGCCGCGGTCGACCGCCTGACGCTGCGCCTCTACCTGGGCGAGCTGAGCGACCGCGGGATCCAGAAGCGCTCTGTCGCGAGAAAGCTCGCCGCCCTCCGGTCCTTCTTCCGGTTCCTCGTCAGGCGGAAGGGCCTCGGCTCGAACCCGGCGGCGAACCTCGTGAGTCCGAAACTCCCCAATAAACTTCCCTCGTTCCTCGACGAAGGCGCCGTCCACCGGATGATGGAGCTCCCGGACGCGGCCACGGACGCCGGCCTCCGCGACCGCGCGGTGCTCGAGCTCCTCTATGGCACCGGCATCCGCGTGGGCGAACTGACCGGGCTGACCATGGCCGGCCTCGACCTGCGCGCCGGGACGATCAGGGTGCGGGGAAAGGGGAGCAAGGAGCGGATCCTGCCGCTCGGGGGTCGCGCGCGGGAAGCCCTGCGCGCGTACGCGGCGCCACGGACGGCCGCCGCCGGCGGGCGGAAGACGGACCGCGTCTTCGTCAACGCGAAAGGGGCGGAGATCAACCGGAGGGAGGTCTACCGGATCGTCCGGAAGTATATTTCGCTCGTCTCGGAGATCGACCGGAAGAGCCCCCACGTGCTGCGCCACACGTTCGCCACCCATCTGCTCAACAACGGGGCGGACCTGAGGGCGGTGAAAGAGCTCCTGGGGCACGAAAGCCTGGCCACGACCCAGCTGTACACGCACGTAACCGTGGAGAAATTGAAACGTATCTACAATCAGGCGCACCCGAAGGCATAACACAACCAACGAACAGGCCGACCCATGCAAATCCACATCACCGCGAGAAAATTCAAGGCGCACGCGGGGCTCAGGGCGCACGCCACCGAAGCCATTTCACGACTCCCGAAGTATTACGACGGCATCGTCCGCGGGGACGTCGTGATGGGGTTTGAAGGCACCCCGAACAGCGTCAAGTGGGTGGAAATCACCCTCCACGTCCACGGTAACGTCCTCTCCGCGCGGGAGCAATCGGAGGATTTCGTGAAGTCGATCGAGCTCGCGGTCAACAAGATCGAACGCCAGCTCACGAAGTACAAGTCCCGGGTCCGCGTCAAGGACAAACTGACGCTCAGGAAGGTCAAGGAGGATTCCGTTTCGGAAGAACTCGAGGAGTAACGATGGCACAGCGACAGGTCAGGGAGAACAAGAAGGAAAGCATCACCGTCGGGTTCCTGTTCGAGTCGAACAGGGCGCGGCTCCGGCTCGAATCGGTCGCCGGCGACGCCGGTTTCACGAAGGAGGTGCGGGACAAAAACGTCCACCGGCCGGGGCTCGCCCTCGCCGGGTACGTCCAGCTTTTCCGGTTCGACCGGGTGCAGATCTTCGGGAACACCGAAATGCGCTACCTCGACCAGCTCACCCGCGAGGGGAGGATCGAGGCGCTGGAACGGGTGTTCGAATTCGACATGCCGTGCATCGTTGTGACAAACGAAAATCCGGTCGACGACGATTTCAGGGCGATCGCCGAACGGAAGGGCGTCCCGGTCTTCCGGAGCCCCCTCGAAACGACGAAGTTCATTTACTTCCTCGGCGATTTCCTGGACGACCAGTTCTCCCTCCAGTGTTCCATCCACGCCTCCTTCGTCGACGTCTACGGGGTCGGCCTCCTGCTGACCGGACGGTCGGGGATCGGGAAGAGCGAAATCGCCCTCGACCTGATCGAGCGGGGGCACCGGCTGGTTGCCGACGACGTGGTGATGGTCACCCGGAAGGGGGAGGGCATCCTGATGGGGGCCGGATCGGAGCTGGTGAAGCATTTCATGGAGATCCGGGGCCTGGGGCTGATCGACGTCCGGAGCATGTTCGGCATCCGGGCGATCCGCTTCCAGAAACGGGTCGAGGTCATCGTGGAGCTGATGGACTGGAATGAAAACCAGGAATACACCCGGACCGGGCTCGATGACCACACGACGGCCCTGATGGACGTCGCCATCCCAAGTGTCGAGCTGCCAATCTTCCCCGGGAAGAACGTTACAGTGATTTGTGAGGTCATCGCGCTAAATTACCTGTTGAAACATTACGGATACGATGCCGCCAGGGAATTCACGAAACGCCTCGACCGGGTCATATCCGAAAAAACGAAGCAGATGGACGACCGGGCGATCGATTATTTCGAACACGATTTCGAATGAGCGGGCGGTCACATTTCCCGAAAAATACCTTGACACGTATATGGTATTTTTTTTACTTTTAGGCCGATATTTCAGATAAATCAGGGCACATGGGGATTTTTCGGCGCGAAAAAACGAAGTTCTTCTACCTCGGCAGCGATCTCGAGCTGCACGAGGTGCGCCGTTTTTACCCCAAGGTCGCGTCTATTATAGGGGTCTCGACGCTCGTCCTCCTGCTGCTGATCGTCGCCCTGAACCAGACCACGGTGAATTTCCTCGGGTTCGGCGCGGCCGAAATCGGCGATCTGCAGAAGGAAAACAACGACCTCCGTGCCGAGATGAAGGCACTTACCGACAGGATCGGGGCGTTCCGTTCCACGCTCGACGCGCTGGAATCGCAGGGCGACGAATTGCGGCTTCTCGTCGACCTCCCCCCGGTGGATGACGCGGTGAAGGACGCGGGCACCGGCGGCGCCAGCGTTCCCGAACTGTTGTCGTTCGGTTCCGCCCCCGGCTCGAACCTCCTCGGGGAAGTCGACAAGGTCCTTTCCGGCATCTCGGGTGAACTCAGGGTACAGGAACAGAGCTACTCCCAGATCCTTAAAAAATACGAATATAACAGGGCGTTCTTCGCGGCCCTGCCGGCGTTGAAACCGATGAACGGTCGCTACGCCAGCAACAAATTCGGGATGAGGATGCATCCCGTACTCGGCGTGATGCGACGCCATCAGGGTGTCGACATCGTCGGAGACGTCGGGACCGAGGTCGCCGCGGCCGGCGACGGCGTCGTCGCGATGGCGGGCCACAGCGGCGGCGGATACGGCAACGTCGTGGTCATCAATCACGGTTACGGGTACCAGACGCTCTACGCCCACCTTTCGAAGGTCCTCGTCAGGCCCGGGAAGCGGGTGAAGCGGGGGGATGTCATTGCCAGGTCGGGGAAATCCGGGCTCGTGAGCGGTCCCCACCTGCATTACGAGGTGCGGCACAACGGCGTTTCCAGGAACCCCACGGATTTCTTCTTCGACGATCTCGCGGCAGCAGAGTACCGCAAGCAGACCGCCGCGAGGCGGTAAACTTCCTGGGCCGGCGGGGCGCACCCCCGGTCGCCTGAACTTTTCATCACCGATTGGCGTTCCGTTTACCATCGGGTACCCGCTGCGCGGGTCATGACATCTGGAGGGGGTTATCGCAATGATCTGGACTATGGAGCTCGCCTCGTATCTCGACGAGGCGCCCTGGCCTGCAACCAAGGAGGAGCTGATCGATTACGCCATCCGCACCGGGGCGCCGACGGAGGTCATCGAAAACCTGCAGGAGCTCGAAGACGTCGATGAGCCGTACGAGAGTATGGAGGATATCTGGCCCGATTATCCGGCCGAGGGGGACTTCTTCTTCGAGGACGAGAACGAATACTGACGGGGAAGGCGCAGGGTGCGGGCCTTCCGTCCCCGATCCGGCCGCCGGCCCCGGCCTTCTGAGACCCATTCATCCGACGTGAATGGGTTTTTTTGTGAACATCGATACCGGGAACGCATTTTCCATGCTTCGCAGCTCCGTTGTTCGGTCCGTTCGGCTGACGGCGGCCTTCACCCGGCTGAGGGCGGTCCTGTTCCCGGCCGCGTGGATCGCCTCAGCGGTCGCGCTGCTGCCGGTCGCGCGCCTCGCGGCCCAGGAGGACCCGGAGGCGGGATCCCGGTCCGGCTACGAGATCGCCTCCGTCGCCTTCGAGGGGAACAGCGCCCTGTCCGACAAGACACTGGCAGGGTTCATCCGGTCGCGCGAGTCGCCCTCCGGATTTTCCCAGTTCATGCACGGCACCTTCTGGGGAGCGTTCGGTTCGCCGGCGGAGATTTTCGATCCCGCCACCCTGGACCAGGACGTCGACATCCTCTCGGACCTCTACCGGACCAGGGGATATTACAACGCGGGCGTGACGGCGTCGTACGCCGTCGACACGGCGGCCCATTCGCTCTCGATCCGCTTTGACATTGTCGAGGGGCAACGGTCCCTCATCGACACCCTCATCTACGCCGGCATCGACAGCCTCGCCGCCGAGCTCAAGGCGAAGATTTACGGGCACGCGATGGTCCGGCAGGGCGATCCGTACGAGGCCGACGTCGTTTCCGCGGAAATCCAGCGGGTCATCAATTTTCTCCAGAATTCCGGGTACCCGTTCTCCCGATTCGATTACGAGGCGGGGGGGGCGGTCAGATACACGTCGACCAACAACTTCGAGATCCGGCTGGTCTTCGCGACCGGGGAGAAGTACCACTTCGGCGACATCGACGTGACGGTCGACCCCCCGAGGCCCGACATCACCGACAACCTCGCCCTGCGCCACCTCGATTTCAGGCCCGGCGACCTCTACCGCCGCGACCTCCGGATCACCAGCGAGCGCAACCTGAACCGGCTCGACCTCTTCGAGGCCGCCCGCGTGGACCAGGAGACCCTCCCGGAGAGTCTCGCGGCGCGGGTCATCCCGATCCGCGTCTTGGTGAAGCCCCAGCCCAGGAACGAGCTGTCGCCCGAGCTGATCGCGTCGGACGAAAACGGCGCGCTGAACCTGGGTCTCGGCGTGGCGTACACCAACCGGAATTTTTTCGGGGAC
The DNA here is from genome assembly GCA_964596065.1 of uncultured Chlorobiaceae bacterium. GTDB lineage: Bacteria > Bacteroidota > Ignavibacteria > UBA10030 > SZUA-254 > SZUA-254. The sequence goes on from CAZQSM010000009.1 coordinate 7,799, forward strand.
GGGAGGACGTTCAACACGAGGCTCCAGGGAAGGAGCCAGTCGATCGTCGAGATCCTCAGGGGGACCCCCCTGAAGGACTCGCTCGTCATCGGGTCCGCCGACCTGGAATTCCGGATCCTCCAGCCGTACCTGTTCACCAGGACCATCAGCGGGTTCTGGACCACCTCCATCGGCATCGAAAAACAGTCGCTCTACCAGCTGTCGATCATCCGCAACCGGGTGGGTTCGAGCATCCAGCTCTCGCAGACCGCCGTCGGGCTGATCGACTGGACGCTCGAGCGGGTGAGCCCCGACATCCTCGTCGCGACCGACAAACCCGACACCGTGATCCAGCGCCTGCGGACCGAGGAGAAACCGCAGTTCAATTCGATCATCGCGTTCACCTGGCAGCGGGACATGACCAACGGGATCCTGTCACCGACCGAGGGGTATTTCCACACGGTCTCCTTCGAGGAGTCGGGCCTGCTGCCGAAGCTCCTCCCGGGGATCCGCTCGGGGCTGCCGTTCACCCAGTATTACAAGGTCTCGGTCCTCAGCCGCTGGTTCAGCGACCTCGGCGGGGACCGGACGGATATCCTCGCACTGAAACTCCGCACCGGGTACCAGGACAAGTACGGCGAGAGCCGGGCGAGCGCCGTCAACATTCCCCTCAACAGGCGTTTCTTCTCCGGCGGGAGCAACAGCGTGCGGGGCTGGAGGGCGAGAAGACTCGGGGCCATGCCCCAGGAACTGCTCGAGTTCGGGGGAAATTTCATCCTCGAGGGGAGCGCCGAGCTCCGCGTGAAGCATTTCCAGAACCAGGGCCGGTTCATGGGGCTCAACCTCGCGAGCATCTGGGGGGTCTATTTCGTCGACGTCGGCAATGTCTGGAACGATTTCGACGCGTTCAGGGCGTCCGACCTGGCCGTCGCGGCCGGCGTCGGATTCCGGTACGAATCGCTCTTCGGACCCTTCAGGATCGACTTCGGGATGCGGATGTACGATCCCGGGGAGGTGTCGGGGCGGCGGACCGTGTTCGACAGGAAGTTCTTCAAGGAGACCTTCGCCAACGGCGTCTTCCACCTCGGGATCGGCCATGCTTTTTGACGCCGGCGCGGCGGGATGGGAGATCGTCGTCGGGCAGGAGCGGGTCAAGACGATCCTGCGCAACGCCCTCCGGAACAACCGCCTTGCCCACGCCTACCTCTTCTCCGGCCCCGCGGGCGCCGGGATGGAGGCCGCCGCCATCGCCCTTGCGCGCGCTGTGCTCTGCGGCGCGGCGGACGGAGCGCCGTGCGGGTCGTGCGCCGCATGCGGGCACACGGCGGCCCTGCAGCATCCCAACCTCCACCTCCATTTTCCGCTCCCGGTGGGGAAGGGCGAGAAGGCCGACGACGGCCCCCTCGCGCGCCTCACCCCGGCCGAGATTGAACAGGTCAGGCGCGAAATCAGCGCCAAGGCCGCCGACCCGTACCACCGGATCTCGGTGCCGCGGGCCAACCAGGTCAAGGTGAACAGCATCCGGGAGCTCCGGAGGAGGGCCTCGCTCGGATCGTTCGACGGCGGACCGGCCGTGTTCCTGGTATTCGACGCCGGGGAGATGACCACCGAGGCCGGCAACGCGCTCCTCAAGACCCTCGAGGAACCCGCCCCGGGAACACTCGTCGTCCTCACCACCCCCGATCCCGGCTCGCTCCTGCCGACCATTGTCTCGCGCTGCCAGCATGTCCGCTTCGACCCGCTCGGGGAGGATGAAGTCGCCGCGGCCCTCGTCGCGACGCGGGGCGTCGCGGCCGCCAGGGCGGCGATGGTGGCGAAACTCGCGGGGGGCAATTTTTCCGCGGCGATCGGCCTGGCCGGGGCCGACCTCGATGCGAAGCGCAACGACGCCGTGGAGATGCTCCGCTGTTTCCTCTACAAGTCGCCCGCCGACGCGCTCGCGCTGATCCGCGAATCGGCGGAGGGCGGGAGGGATGAGATCGCGGCGTCGCTGATCCTCCTCCAGACCTGGCTCAGGGACGCGATGCTCGTCTCGGCGGGCCGGCCCGCCGAGGTGAACGCCGACGACTCCGGGACGATCGGAAAGTTCGTCGACCGCTATCCATCGCTCGACTACGGCGCGCTCTGCTCGTCGATCGACCGGGCCGTTTCTGATCTCCGCAAAAATGTTTATATTCACCTCGTTCTTCACGCCCTCCGGATCGACCTCCGGAGGGCCGCGCGGGCCGCGGCCGGCGCGGACCGCTGACGCTCACTTTTCCTGGACGAACCCGTGGCCTCCACGCACACCCGAACGCTCGTGACCGCCGCCCTTCCGTACGCGAACGGCAAGCTGCATCTCGGCCACCTCGCCGGGGCGTACCTGCCTGCGGACATCTACGTACGCTACCTGCGGTCGATGAAACGCGACGTCGTCTTCATCTGCGGTTCCGACGAGCACGGCGTCCCGATCACGATCACCGCCGAGCAGGAGAAGATCACCCCGCAGGCGGTCGTGGACCGGTACCATGAACTGAACCGGGCCGCCTTCGCCCGGTTCGGGATGAGTTTCGACAACTATTCCAGGACCTCCCTCCCGCTCCACCACGAAACGGCCAGGGAGTTTTTTCTCCGCTTCCTCTCGGACGGCATCCTGTCGGAGAAAACCGAATCCCAGCTCTACGACGAAGAGGCGGGCATGTTCCTGCCGGACCGGTACGTCGAGGGGACCTGCCCGGTGTGCAAGAACCCGGACGCGAGGGGGGACCAGTGCGAAAAATGCGGGACCTTCCTCAACCCGACGGAGCTCATCGACCCGAGGAGCAAGATCTCGGGGCGGAAACCTGCCGTCCGCGAGACCAAACACTGGTATTTCCCCCTCGGCCGCTACCAGGCGCGACTGGAGGAGTACATCCGCGAGGCGAACGCCCGCGACGGTTGGAAGCAGAACGTCCTCCAGTACTGCCAGGGATGGTTCAGGGCGGGGCTGCAGGACCGGGCGGTCACCCGCGACCTCGACTGGGGAGTCAGAATCCCCCTCCCGGGGTTCGACCGCAAGGTCCTCTACGTCTGGTTCGACGCCGTGCTGGGATACATCTCCGGGACGAAGGAGTGGGCAGCGGTCGCCGGCGACCCGGAACGATGGAAACGGTACTGGTGCGATCCCGCGACGAAATACGTCGCCTTCATCGGAAAGGACAACGTGGTGTTCCACTGCATCGTCTTCCCGGCGATGCTGATGGCCTGGAACGACCACCCCGGGGCTCCCCGCTTCATCCTGCCGGAAAACGTCCCTGCCAACGAGTTCCTCAACTTCGAGGGTGACAAATTCTCGAAGAGCCGCGGGTGGGGGATCGACGTCGACGAGTTCCTCGACATCTTTCCCGCCGATTCCCTCCGCTACGCGCTGGCGATGATCCTCCCGGAGTCGCGGGACGCGGATTTCACCTGGCGGGATTTCCAGGCGCGGCACAACAACGAGCTCGCCGACAACCTTGGGAACTTCGTCAACCGGACCGTAACGTTCGCGCACGCCCATTTCGGCGGCACGGTCCCCGACGCGCCGGGGCGAGCGGCCGACGCCGCGGCGGTACGGGACGAGATCCTCGAAGCCGGGAACGGGGTGGGGAAGGCCTTCGAGGAGTACCGGTTCAGGGACGGAGTCCACGCGGTGATGGACCTGGCCAGGTTTGCCAACAAATATTTCAACGACGCGGAGCCGTGGAAGACCGTGAAGCACGACCGGTCCGCCGCGGCCGGGACCATCGCATCGTGCCTCAGGCTGGTTCGGGCGCTGGCGATCTACTGCGAACCGGTCCTGCCCGCGACCGCCTCCCGCATCTGGAACATCCTCCGGTTGCCGGGAACGCCGTCGGGAGCGGGGTGGATGGACGCCGCCGCCGAGTCTCCGGCGGCGGGACACCTGATCGGGACGCCTGAAATTCTCTTCACCAAAATCGAGAACAGCATGATCGAGGACCGATTGTCGAAACTGCCCGCACCGGAAACCGCGGCCGGGGCCCCCGAGGGCCAGGAAGCGGGGATCGGGGATTTCAGGAAACTCGACCTCCGCGTCGCTCGCGTCGTCGCCGCCGAGCGCGTGCCGAAATCGGAGAAGCTCCTCCGGATCACGGTGTCGCTCGGATCGGAGGAGAGGCAGGTGATCGCCGGGATCGCCAAACACTATGAGTCCGGGGCGCTGATCGGGAAAAAGGTCGTCATCGTCGCCAACCTCAAACCGGCCAAACTGATGGGCCTGGAATCCCGGGGGATGATTCTCGCCGCGTCCGATGATACCGGAATCCTCCGGATCCTGACACCGGATGGTGATATCCCCGAGGGAAGCGTTGTAAAATAGTGACTTATCGGCGGCCAGGGGGGATCACCTCACCCGGTTCCCCGGTCCCCCCTTCCTCCACTCCTCGTTCCCCTACCCTTAAAAATCGGCAAAAATGTGACGGCGGGTATTGACACTTCGTTGAAAATTCGATACCCTAGGTGAATCCAAACCAACGGACTGCCCGCCATCGTGTCGGGGGAACGCACGCGGCCGCCCGGAATGATCCTACGAATCTAACGCCGGAGTCCAAATCATCCATTCCACACATCATTCACGAACGGAGACCTCTATGAGCATTTCTCGTTCCAGGCGGGGGACGATGCTGGTCGCGATCCTTGCGGCAGTGATGATCGTTCCCATGTTCCTCTGGGTCGGCTGCGATCAACCGCAGGATACGCCCAGCGCCGGCATCCCCGAACAGGGCGCCCCGACGCTCTCGAAGGACAATCCGCAGGTCCGCGCGGTGATGGCCCTGCAGGACCGGTACACCGAAGACCTGATGGCGGTACCCGGGGTCGTCGGCACGGCGACGGGCCTCACGGACGACGGTACCATCGCGATCCTCGTCTACCTGAAGGAGGAACAGCGCTCCCCCGTGAAGGGGAAGGGCATATCCGCGGCGGGCATTCCCCTGGCCATCGACGGCGTCCCGGTCGTCACGGAGGTCACGGGTGAATTCCGCGCGATGCGCAGGGGCGGGGGTGGCACCGGGGTGAGTCACACGGCGAAACAGAGCTATCCGATCCAGCTCGGCACGTCCGGCGGCTGGAGGTACGACCTGGCCAACGGGTACTGCTGCGGCGGGACGCTCGGCTCGCTCATCCAAAAGGGCGGGACGCAGTACATCCTCAGCAATTATCATGTCCTGTATGCCGACATCGTGAGCGGCGGGAACAGCCGCACCGCCCAGCCGGGCGATCCGGTCATCCAGCCGGGCCTCATCGACGTCTCCTGCAACGCCGCGAATTCGAACGACGTGGCGAACCTCGTCGCAAACGGCGGATCGCTGCCGGGCGCGAACGTCGACGCCGGCATCGCCGCCGCCATCAGCGGCAGGGTCAGCAGCTCCATCCTGGAAGTGGGCGCGATTTCGGCGACCACGGTCGGCGCCTCGATCAACCAGCTCGTGAAAAAGAGCGGCCGGACCACCGGCCTCACCAGGAGCAAGGTGAGCGGGCTCAACGCAACGGTCAACATCGCCTACGACAACGAGTGCGCCGGGGGCCCGTCCTTCACGAAGACCTTCACCGGTCAGATCGTGATCGCCAACAAGGGGTCGAAGTTCCTCGCGGGGGGGGATTCGGGCTCGCTGATGGTGCAGGACATCGCCACCAACCCGAAGGCCGTCGGACTGCTCTACGCGGGCAGCTCGACGTCGGCGATCGCCAATCCGATCAATGACGTGCTGAACTTCTACGGCGCGACGATGGTCGGCAACTGAAGTCAACGACAAACGATATCGCAATCCGGGAACACCCGCCGGCACGACGCCGGCGGGTGTTTTTTTTCAGCCGGGCCGGCCGGTCCCCGCGCCGCGCCAGGGCCGCGGCCGTCGTCTTCTTCCTGGCGGCGCCCGCGTTGGTCCCGTCGCCGGGATGCGGCGATGAACGTCCACCAGCCCCGCCGGAGGAGCAGATGAAACCCAGGAGGCCCGCAGCGGAAGTCCTTCGCGATCACGCCGACCGGTTGATGCAGATCGACGGGGTGGTGGGGGTCTATGAAGGCCGGCTGGAAAACGGTGACACGTCCATCGTGGTGATGGTGGAGACCGACCGGCCGGGACTCGATGGTGAAATCTCCCCGGAACTGGAGGGATATCCGGTGCGGATCGAAGCCGGCGGCGCGGTCAGGCCGCTGCGCTGAACTCCCGACGCGGTGCGCGGGGACGCCCCGCCATCCTCCCGCCTTCTCCGCCTACCATCGTACGCCCATCTGCCCGAGGTATTCGATGATCTGCGTTCGCGCGGCGGCCATCGTCGCATTCGACCTGATGTCCACCAGGTTTCTGTCGTCGGTCATCACAACCCCGCGGCCCGCGTCCGGCCTGAACCGGTTGTCCCACGCGTGATTGACGGCGTAGCCTGACCCGTATCTCCACACGGGATCAAGGTCCACGTTCCGCTCGGGTTCCGGTACCCCCGCGAGGTCCCGGTCGGAGGCGAGCAGGATCAGGTTGCCGAGGCGGTCGGGGGGTTCAGCCATCGGGAGTGCGAGGACGTCACGAAACGGCACCCGCAGCGTCGCCGCGAGGTCCAGGACCAGCGGGTCGGTCCAGCCCTGGGAAATCACGTTCAGCGCCACGACCCCGCCCTGGTTGAGGACCGATTTCGCCAGCCGGAACGCCTCCGCCGTCACCAGGTGGAAGGGGATCGAGCTGCTCCCGTAGGCGTCGATCAGCACGACGTCGTACGATTTCTTCGTGGCGGCCAGGAACCCCCGGCCGTCCATTTCGTGCACGTTTCCGCCGGCGGCGCCGAGGCCGAAATACTCGCGCGCCATCACGATCACCTCCGGATCGATTTCCACCGCGTCCACATCCCACCCGCCTTCGGCGTAGCTTTTCACCAGCGATCCGCCGCCGAGCCCGATGAGCAGCATCGACCCCGGCCGGGGAAAATAGCGCATCGGGAACTCCATCAGCGCCGTGTAGAGCAGCGTCGAGCGGCCCGTGGTCCTGTCGATCCGGGAATGGATCCCGTGGTCGATGAGGAAATGCCGTTCCTCGCCACGGTCGAAGATCCGGATCTCGGCGTAGGGGCTCTGGCTGACGGCGATCAGGCCGCTTGCGGGGTCGGCGCGCTCGACGGGCGAGAAGAACGGCGCCGCGAGCCCCGCGAACGCGAGGAGGAGCGATCCGGGGATGGCGGGGCGGCCTCCGCCAGCGCCGGCGAATCCGATGGCCGCGGTGAGAAGGAGGAGCGAGCCGAGGAGCGTCGAGAGGAGGAGGACGCCCAGGTGGGGGATAAGGTAGAATCCGGTCAGGATCGCGGAGGCGACGCTGGCCATCGTGGAGAGGGCGAACAGCCTGCCGGACGTGCGTCCCGCCCTTTCGACCGAGGAGAGGGTGAGCCGGAGGGCGTACGGGGTGACCGCCCCGAGCAGCATCAGGGGGATGAAAAAGAGGAGGAGCGCTGCCCCCAGCACCGAGGCCCTGAGCCCCCATCCCGAGACCATCCCGATCACCGGCGACTGCACCCAGGGGATCGCGATGATCCATGCCCCGGCGAGCCCGGGGAGGAGCGAGAGGCGCCGGTGCGTCGCGCCGCCGTCGGCCCAGTGGCCGCCCGCGAGGTAGCCCGCGCTCAGAGCGGCGAGCGTCACGGTGATCAGCGCGGACCAGAGGAAAAGGCTCACGCCGAACGTCGGCCCGAGGATCCGGGTCCCGAGGATCTCGAGCGCGAGGACCGACGCGCCGGCGACCGCGACGATGACGTAGAGGAAAACAGGCGTCTTATTCATCCGTTCCCATCCTGTGATTGGCGGACATGCACCCGGTTATTCCGGTCGGTGTAATATAGAAATCCCGGGCCGACATTCAACAGGAAATTGAACCTATTGCATCTCTTCGGGGGGTTTTCTATGTTGTCATCGTGTCCGCCATGCTCCCATTCATCGATTCCCACGCCCATATTTTTTACGAGGACTTCCGCTCCGACCTCGACGACGTGATGGCCCGCGCCGCGGCCGCGGGGATCGCAGCCGTCGTCTGCCCCGGAACGAACCTGGCGACGAGCCGTGAATCGGTGCGGCTCTCGGGGCGGTTCGACCGCGTCTGGGCGGCCGTGGGCGTCCACCCGCACGAAGCGTCGAGCGCCGATGAACGGACGTTCGGGGAAATCCTCGCCCTCAGCCGCGATCCGCGCGTCGTCGCCATCGGGGAGATCGGGCTCGATTACCATTATGATTTCGCCCCCCGCGGCGTCCAGCGGGAGGTGTTCGCGAGGCAGATCGCGCTCGCCCGCGACCGCGGGCTTCCGGTGGTGATCCACTCGCGGGAAGCCGAGGAGGACACGCTCCGCATCGTCACCGAGGCGGTCGGGGCCGATCCCTCCTGGCGCGGCCGTCCGGACGCCGATCCTCCTGCCCGGGGCGTCTTCCATTGCTTCCCGGGGGATGGGGAGATGGCGGCACGGGTCATCGGCCTCGGGTTTTACATTTCCTTTCCGGGGCCGTTGACGTTCGCGGAGAAGCCCGGGAAGCCGAACATCATGGCGGGGGTCGCCCGCAGCGCCCGCCTCGACCGGGTCCTGCTCGAGACCGACAGCCCGTACCTCACCCCCGCGCCGCACCGCGGGACCCGGAACGAACCGTCGTACATCCCCGTCATCGCCAGGCGGTTTTCGGAACTGTGCGGCCGCCCGCTCGAAGAGGTCAGCGCGGCGACGAACGCGAACGCGGCGAACCTGTTCGGGATCCCGGTCGACCGATGAGCGCGCGGACCCGCCTGCTGTTGCCGGTGATCCTGCTGGCCCTGTCGTGGTCCACCGCCCCGGGCGGGGGCCCGGACAGCGACGCCGATCGTCGACGGGACAAGCTCCGGACGATCCTGCGGGCCCGGGACCTCCGCGACGGCGCCGACCCGCTCCTCCGGCAGTATCTCTACGACCGGGACACGCTCGTCCGGTTGAACGCCACGCTGGCCTACGGCAGCCTCCAGGACACCGCCGCGCTCCAGGACCTCCTGAACAACCTGGTCGACGCCCCGGCGGACGTGGAGGAAGCGGCGGCGTTCGCGATCGGACAGACGGGCGCCCTCCTCGGGGCGGAGTCGCTGGCGTCGCTCGAACACGACCTGATCTGGACCAGGTTGGACCGGACCTCGGCTCGCGCGCGCCTGATCGGGGAGATCGGAAAATTCGGCACCGCACAGGGCCTGACCGACCTCGTCCTCCGGCTGGGCGCCGGCCGGCGGGAGGACCGCCCGGCGTTGCTGATGTCGATCGCCCGCTTTGCCATCCGGAGGGTGACCACCCCCGAGGCGACGGGTCTCGCGCTCGAAAGCCTCCTCGATCAACCGTCCGGCGCCTGGAACGCTGCCTACGCCCTCCAGCGGATCGGCGATCATCCCCGGATCCGCGCGGAAGTTCCACGGCTTATCGGCGCGGCGAGGCACCGGGATCCGCTCGTCAGGATGCAGATCGCGGCCCTGTTCGGAAAATTGAAGGGGGATTCCACGCTCACGGAACCCCTCGTCGACCTCGCCAGGTTCGATCCAGACTGGCGGGTGAGGGTGAACGCCATCCGGGCCCTCGGCGCGTTTCCACCCGACCGGCGGATCTCCGCGACGCTGGACGGCCTCCTCGCCGACGAAAACGCCTACATCGTGCTCGCGGCCCTCACCGTCGCGGGTTCCCACGGTGTTCCGGCGGGCACGCTCCCGGCCGAGCTCGAAGGATTGGTGCCCGCAATCCGCGATCTCGCGACCGGCAGGGACCGTGGGCACCGGTGGCAGTACCGGAGCGAGGCGGCGGCGGCCCTCGCCCGTCTCCTGGGCGGAAGCGCGTTGCCGGACCTTCGCGTCGCCGCGCCCGACGAACCGCTGCTCCGGGCGGGATTGCTCGGTGCGCTGGCCGCGACGGGATCGAAGGACGCGCTCGGCGATATCTCCGCGCGTCTCGGGGACCCGTCCCCCCTGATCAGCAGGAGCGCGCTCGAAGCGCTCCACTTGCTCGCGCTGCAGCACCCGGCGGACACTCAGCTTTCAGCCGCCTCGTTCAACGCCAGCGTCGCGGCGCTCGGCTCGGGCGACATGGCGGTGACGACCACCGCGGCGGCGAACCTTGGCGATTCGCTGCTGCTGCGACGGGAATCGGTGCCCGCGCTCGCTGGTGCGCTGGGCAGGCTCCGTTCCCCGGCCGACATCGAGGCCATACAGGAAATCTGCAGGACGTTGGGGAAGCTGGGGGACCCGCGCGCCGTCGGGGCGCTGGAGTCCCTGAGGAACTCCGGGGACGCGCCTGCCGCGCTCGCCGCCTCCGGAGCGCTCAGGGCCATCACCGGCGCGGACCCGGCGTCAGTGGCCGCGGTCCGCCGGGAACCGCTCCGCGTCGATTTCGATTTCGAAACGCTCGAGGGCCTGCCCGACACGATCGCGATGGTGCTTGAAACCAACCGGGGGGAGGTCCGGTTGGAATGGTACCGGAACGCGGCGCCGTTTACGATCCTGAGCCTGCTGAAGCTGGCCGAGGGGGAGGGGTTCTACCGCGGCCTGCTGTTCCACCGCGTCGTCCCGAATTTCGTGGTGCAGGGGGGCGATCCGCGCGGAGACGGGTGGGGCGGGCCGGGATACGCGCTCCGGTCGGAGTTTTCCCCTCTCTCCTACGAAACCGGGACGATCGGGATCGCGAGCGCGGGTAAGGACACAGAAGGGTCCCAGTTCTTCATCACCCAGTCGCCCCAGCCGCATCTCGACGGCAGGTACACGATCATCGGTCGGGTCGTGGAGGGGATGGAGGTCGTCGATCAGATCCAGGTGGGCGACCGCATTCTCGACATCGCCAGGCGGCGCTGAGGGGGCCGGCGGGGGGAAGAGCGCCCGCGTCGGTGGAGGCTATTCGATCCGGTCCCGCATCTCCTCGTACGTCTGACGGTGGCCGGGATCGATGGCCATCAGCGTGGTGAACACCGACGGGTCAGGATAACCCCGGAACGTGTCGGCGATTTCCAGGAACTTCGTGTCGAAGAAAATCTTGATGACGAGGCTCGGCTGGTTCGTCCGCGCCGTGATCAGGCCGATTTTTTCCAACGCCCCGAGGATGTTCTTCTTCGCCTTCTCCTCGTCATGGTAAAAGAGATCGAGTCCGCGGTAATGGTACCGGTAGAGGGCCTCCCGCACGTCCTCGTATTTCGGACTGAGCAATTCGTCGATGTACTGTCCCCGCGAATACGACGTGGGGGACCCCGCCTCCCATCCTGATCCTCCCGACCGCGCGGTGTGCACCACGTTCATCGCCTTCTCGAAGTAGGGCACTCCCGCGCCCTCCTGGTACGATTCAAAATCGAGTCCGATGACCACGTACGAATAGAAATCAATGAAGCTCAGGAGCGGATCGAAGACGGTTTCATCGTGGAGGATCTGCTTGTTCGGCTCGTACTCGAACTCCCATTTGTCGTCCATCACCCGCAGGAGCGCCGTGTTCTTCTCCGACCGGTAGACCCGGCGCTGGCTCCCGATGAACGCCTGCGCGATGTACCGGTTCTGCCGGGGGGAGCCCTGGAACGAAATGTTCATCGTCCAGGAGATTTTTTCGCCGCCCAGGTCTTCGTTGGTCCAGCGGTAGGAGTTGACGTAGTTCGTCAGCTGCGCCTCGAAGTCCCGCAGATTCTCCCTGGCCTCGGCGGTGAGGAGTTCCGTGTTCATCGTGACGGTGCACTCGAGCTCCTGGGAGGCGGCGCCTGCAGCGGAGACGAGGAAGAGGGCGGTGAGGAGCAGGGATTTCATAGGTGTCCGATGGTGATCAGGTAATATATCGAATTGCCGTCTGTACTTCAACATTCCCTCCCGGGAAGGAGGTTCCATGCGCGCCGCATCCCTGGCGATCCTGGCGCTTTCAATCGCGACACCGGCGGGAGGACAGCACCGCCTCGACCCCGTGGCCCGGGCCTCCGGGGGGGTCTGGCTGAGGGGCGGAGGGGATCCGTGGGCCGTCCTCGGGGCAGCGCCGCTCCTGGCGACCGTACCGGTCGCGCGGTCCGGGATCGCCACTTTCCCGGCGCCCTGGGGCCTCTCCGAACTCTCCGGCTACGCCGCGGTGTTCGCCCTGCCCGCCGGTCCCGGCGCGGTCGGCGTCGCCCTGACCCGGACGGGGTTCGATCTTCTTTCGGAGACGACCGTCAGCCTCGCCTTCGGCGGCCGGGCCGGGATCGTACTCTACGGGTTGACCGCGAGGTACCGCGCCCTCCGGATCGAGCGCTATGGGTTCGCGTGGATTCCCGGGGTTGACGCGGCAGTGGTGATCGGGACGGCCGGATGGCTTCGCTGGGGGATCCGCGTGAGCGACATCATCGGCGTGCCCGTCGGGCGGACAGGCGAACGAACCCGGGAAGGGGTGAGCCTCGCACTGAATGTCGGGCCGCCCGGAGGGCCGGTCCTGGCGATGCAGCTCGGGCGGGAGGAGGACGGACGGCTCTCCACGTCCGCCGGATTGTCGTACGGCCGCGGCGGCGCCCTGGGGCTGTTGCTCGGGACCTCCGGCGCCTTTGACCGGATCCATTGCGGGCTCGAGATCACTCCCGGGTCGGTCAGCGTCGGTTACGGCGCGCTGGTGCACCCCGTGCTCGGGGTGAGCCACTCCGTCTGGATCGGGTTCGGGGCCGGGCCGTGACGCGGCCCCGCCGGACGGCGGCGGGAGCGGGGACCGTCGTCGTGTTGCTGCTCTTCGTCATCCCCCCGCTCCCGGCGCAGGAGGCGGAAACGCCCCCACCCGGTCCGGACGAAGTGGAGGACTCCCTCGGCCTATCGGCCCTCGACGAACAGTTCGCGGGGTCGGGTGAGGGTGACGAACTCGAACGGGAGGCGCCGCCCGCGGGCCGGAGGAGGCGGGACGAGGGGTGGCGCCTCCGCTGGAGGTTGCGCGCGACGGGACTGCTCCAGGAGCCCGCGGGGCATGCCGAAGGCATCTACGCCGGCGACCGGTTGAAAACCTCCCAGAGGCTCCTGGTGCGGAAGGGGGAGGCGTTCCGGTCCGGGATCCTCACCGACAAGGACCCCGGGGAGCGCAGCCACGCCGATTTCGTCTCCGGTGTCGTCTCGTTCGGCGGCCTCCCATTCGGGTCCACGATGACGCTCGGGGACTTCCGCGTCAGGGCCGGGCAGGGGATGCTCTTCGGCAGCGCCCGCTCCTTCGGGAAGGGCGCCGCGGTGATCGAACCGGCGTTGCGCGACGCGTGGGGCCTTCCCGACGGGTTGTCGTCGGACGAGACGCATTTTTTCAGGGGCGCCGCGGTGGAATCGGCCGCGGGTCCGGTGTCGCTCCTGTTCTTCGGATCGATACGGCAGCTCTCAGCACGTCTCACGGGCGACGGGCGGTTTGCCGGTATCGACGAGTCGGGTTACCACCGTACCGGGACCGAGATCGGTCGCAGGGGCTCGGCGACCGACCGGGCGTTCGGCGGGGCGATACGGTGGAAGGCCGGCGACCGTCTGTCGGCAGGGGTCAACGTTCTCCGGTCGGCCCTGAGCCTGCGCGAGGGCGGCGGCCCCGCGGCGTTCCCGCCCGTCGTCCGCCGGGCTTCGGCCGACCTGCGGCTCGGCATCGCTTCGTTGACGTTGTTCTGCGAAGTCGTCGCCGGCGAATCGCGGCCCCCCTGGATCGCGGGGGCGCTCTTCGCGCCATCAGGAAACGCGAGGGTCGTGATCGTCCGGCGCGCGCTGCCCGATGCGCCGGACCGTTTGCGGACGTTCGGGTTCGCGGACGGTTCGACCGGGCGGAACGAGGCCGGCACCTACGTCGGCGTGGAGATGGTCCCCGCCCGGGCCCTGACGGTCGGCGGTTACCTCGATCTCCATTCGAGGGTCGCGCCCGTCGGGGGCGCGGTCCATCCTCCCGCGGGCGTCGATCGGCTGGTCTCGATCGGCTGGGAGCCGGAACGAGGGTTCGGCGTCGAGGCGCGGTTCCGTTCGCGGGACGCCGAGGTGACCGCGGATCCGGTCGAAAACGGGAGCCCGGCGCCGCCGCGGAACGTCGTCCGCAGCGAACGGTCGCTCCGGGCCGGGGTCCGGTGGAATCCGGCGGGCGGGGTGGAATGCCGGGCGCGGGCCGAGTATTCCCGATCGTCGTTCGCGGACGGCGGGGACCGCGCGCAGGGAGGAATGATCTACGCCGGTCTGGGTCTCGAACCCGCGCGCGGCGTCAGCGTACAATACCGGCTGTCGTTGTTCGCCGCCGGCTCCCGTGATACGAGAATCTACAGCGCGGAGCCGGACCTTCCCGGGACGCTGACCAACACGGCACTCACGGGCGAGGGGACCCGCTGGTACCTGATCTGTTCCATCCGGGTTTCGGGGCACCTCCGGTGCACCGTGAAATTTTCCAGGCTCCGGCAGGAGGACCTCTCGCGCATCGGCTCCGGCCCGTCTGAACTCCCGTCGAACGTCGCGGAGCGGGCGGGGATTCAGCTGGACCTGACGCTGTAGGCGCCGCAGGCCGGCTCCCCGGGACGTTGAAATCCCGTTTGTTTTGAGGTTCGACCCCTTTTTTGTATTTTTATCAACCCCATGACCCTGAATCCCGCACATACCAAAGTCGTGATCGCGATGAGCGGCGGGGTGGACTCGTCGGTGGCCGCGTGCCTCCTCAAGCGGGAGGGCTATGACGTCGTCGGGATCACGATGAAGACCTACGCGTTCGACGAGGTCGGGGGCAATGTCGGAAACGAGACGAGCTGCTGCGGCCTCGACGCGTTCAACGACGCGCGGCGGGTGGCCGTCCACCTCGGCATCCCCCATTACGTCGTCGATTTTACCGCCGAGTTCGAGTCGAGCGTGATCGAAAATTTCGAGGCGGAATATTTCAGGGGGAGGACCCCGAACCCCTGCGTCATCTGCAACAGGACCATCAAGTGGGGGGCGCTCCTCCGGAAGGCGGAATCGCTCGGGGCCACGCACCTCGCCACCGGCCATTACGCGAGGACCGGGTACGACGAGGCGACCGGACGGTACCGCGTCCTCCGCGCGCTCCACCGGCCCAAGGACCAGTCGTACGCACTCTGGGGCCTCGGCCAGGAGGCCCTCTCGAAGACGCTGTTTCCCCTCGGAACGCTGACGAAGGAGGAGGTCCGGGCGGTCGCGAGGGAGAACGGGATCCCCACCGCGGAAAAGGAGGAAAGCTTCGAGATCTGTTTCGTCGCGGACAACGATTATCGCCGGTTCATCGCGGAGCGGCACCCCCTCCGCTCCGCGATGATCCCGGCCGGGGAGATCCGGCACGCCGGGCGGCGCGTCGGCGTGCACACCGGCTATCCCAACTATACCATCGGCCAGCGGAGCGGCATCGGCGCCTTCGGCCGAAGGATGTACGTCACATCGATCCACCCCGACACCAACACCATCGGCGTCGGCGACGCCGGAGAACTGATGAAACGGTCGCTCCTGGCCGGCGGGGTCAACCTGGTCTCCCTCCCGTCGGTCCCCGACGGGATGCCGGTGTCCGCGCAGATCCGGTACCGCGACGAACCGGGCGATGCGATCCTTCGCCACGCCGGGGAGGGCCTCATCAGGATCGACTTTCGCGAACCGAAGCGCGCGATCACCCCGGGGCAGTCGGTCGTGTTCTACGACGGGGACCTGCTCCTCGGCGGCGCGCTGATCGACCGGGCGTGCGAACCGTAGCGCCGGCGCCCGACACCCCAACAACCAGGACAGGAGTCAATGGAACCGAAGAAGCGGGACGCGCTGAAGGAGCTCCGCGAGCTCAAGGAGAAGTCCCTCGCCGGCGGCGGGGCGAAGCGGGTCGAGGAACAGCACGGGAAGGGGAAGCTGACGGCGCGGGAACGCCTCGACGTCCTCCTCGACGCCGGTTCCTTCGACGAGGTGGACGCCCTCGTCGAGCACCGGTCCTCCGATTTCGGCCTCGACCGGCAGCGGATACCCGGGGACGGCGTCGTCACCGGTTCAGGAAGGATCTTCGGCCGGCTGGTGTTCGTGTTCAGCCAGGATTTCACGGTGTTCGGCGGCTCGCTCTCGGAGGCGCACGCCGAGAAGATCTGCAAGGTCATGGACCTCGCGGTGAAGGTGGGGGCGCCGGTGATCGGCCTGAACGATTCCGGGGGGGCGCGCATCCAGGAGGGGGTCGTCAGCCTGGGCGGGTACGCGGATATCTTCCTCCGGAACACGCTCGTCTCGGGCGTCATCCCGCAGATCTCGGCCGTAATGGGACCGTGCGCGGGCGGCGCGGTCTATTCCCCGGCGATCACCGATTTCACCTTCATGGTGAAGAACACCAGTTACATGTTCGTCACCGGCCCGAACGTCGTCAAGACGGTCACGCACGAGGACGTTTCGTTCGAGGACCTCGGCGGGGCGATGACGCACGCGTCGAAGTCGGGGGTGGCGCATTTCGCGTGCGAAAACGAAATCGAATGCCTCCGGGCCATCCGGCGCCTCATCACCTTCATCCCGTCCAACAATCTCGCGGAGCTCCCGGCCGTGGCCTGCGGTGACGATCCCGAGCGGCGGGAACAACGCCTCAACACACTCATCCCGGAAAATCCCAACAAGCCGTACGACATGAAGGAGGTCGTACGGCTGATCGTCGACGACGCCGATTTCTTCGAGGTACACGAGCACTACGCGCCCAACATCATCGTGGGGTTCGCGCGGCTCGGCGGCCGGCCCGTCGGCATCGTCGCCAACCAGCCCGCCGTGCTCGCCGGCGTCCTCGACATCGACTCGTCGGTCAAGGCCGCGCGGTTCGTCCGGTTCTGCGACGCCTTCAACATCCCCCTCGTGGTGTTCGAGGACGTCCCCGGCTTCCTGCCGGGCACGGAGCAGGAGTGGCGCGGCATCATCAGGAATGGCGCGAAACTGCTCTACGCGTTCGCGGAGGCGACGGTTCCGAAGGTCACCGTCATCACGAGGAAAGCGTACGGCGGGGCCTACGACGTCATGAACTCCCGCCACATCCGCGGGGATTTCAACGTCGCCTGGCCCGGCGCGGAGATCGCGGTGATGGGATCGAAAGGCGCGGTCGAGATCATCTTCAGGAAGGAGATCGAAAAATCGGCCGACCCCGAGGCCGCGCTCGCGGAAAAAGTCGAGGAGTACAGGCGAAAGTTCGCCAACCCGTACATCGCCGCGGCGAGGGGATACCTCGACGACGTCATCGAGCCGGCAACAACCCGGGGACGGTTGATCCGGACGCTCGCGATGCTTCGCAACAAAGTCGACTCCAATCCGAAGAAAAAACACGGCAATATTCCCTTATAGGTGTGCCCTTTATCACCGTCCGTTGAAAAACTCCTTGACTGTAGGGTCTCAAATCTCTATATTTTTGAGGATTTTTATTAAATAAGTAAAATGGGAATGCTATTGAGAACGATCACAGCAATTGCCCTCGTTCTGGCCCTTTTCGCCGGATGTTCCTCCGATGCGACGAGGGAAGAGTTCGTCGCGTCGCAATCCACCCGTTCCACGCAGGCCGGGAACGGCACGATCCCGATGAAACAGGCCCCACCGGCGACCTCCGGAACCGTCGGCGAGGTTCCCGGGAATACGGCGTCGACCGACGACGGCATCACGTTTCAACTTCTTGAACGGGCGCGGCAACACTACCTCGCCGCCCTCGACGCGATGGACGCGGAGGATTCCACCCGCGCGACGTCGGAATTCGAGTATTCCATCGAAATCCTCAACCAGCTCGGATACTATCCCGGGATCGACAGCAACGCGGAATTCAACGAGCTCAGCCGGAGCGTGGTGGAGAATTACGAGCGGCACATCACGTCCCTCGACGGCATTGACCAGAATTCCTCCGTCTTCGCGCTGCTCGAAAAGCTCAACCAGATCACCGACGACGCCGAATCGCCCGCCGGCAACGACACGACCACCGTGATCGCCGCGGGGAGCATCCCGCTCGTCGTGAACGGACTCGTACAGCAGAACATCGCCTATTTCCAGGGTGGCGCCCGGAGGCATTTCGAGCAGTGGCTCGTCCGGTCGGGGAAATATTTCCCGATGATGTCGAAGATTTTTTCAGAGGAGAACACCCCGCCGGAGCTGATGTACCTGGCGATGATCGAAAGCGGGCTCCGGCCCACCGCGCGCTCCTGGGCGAAGGCGGTCGGGATGTGGCAGTTCATGAAGGGGACCGGATCGCTCTACGGGCTCACCGGAAATTTCTGGTACGACGAACGGCGTGACCCCGAGAAGTCGACGAGGGCCGCCGCGAGACATCTCAACGACCTCTACCAGGAGTTCGGCGACTGGTACCTGGCGCTCGCCGCCTACAATTCCGGCGCGGGCCGCGTCAACCGCGCGATCAGGCGGAGCGGGTCCAGGGATTTCTGGACGCTCCGTCCGTTCCTGCCGCGCGAAACGCGGAATTACGTTCCGCAGTATATCGCCGCCACGATCGTGGCCATGGATCCGCTGACGTTCGGGTTCGACGTCCCGCCCGCCGAGCCGCTCGCCTACGACGTCGTCAGGATCGAGGATTGCGTCGACCTCAGGGTGCTCGCCCGCTGCGCCGGGGCGGGTTTCGACGACCTGGTGGAGCTCAACCCCGAGCTGCTGCAGTGGAGCACGCCGCCGGGTTCGGGGTACGACCTGAGGATACCGCGGGGCGCGCTCACCGCGTTCAGCGACAACTACGCCAGGGTGCCCGATTCGGAAAAGCGGGATTGGCTCGTCCACCATGTCCGCAGGGGCGAAACGCTCGGCGGCATCTCCAGGAAATACGGCGTCTCTGTTTCGCTGATCGCCGAGACCAACAATCTGAAGTCGGCGAGGATCATCAGCGTCGGGAAGGCGCTCAGGATACCCGTTCCCTCGGGCTCCGGGAGGTCGCGAACGGCGGTTGCCGCCATCGACCGGCCGGCCCCGGACGCCGTCACCCCGGCGAAAAAAGCGCTCCTTCCCAGGCACACCCAGGGGAAGGAACGGCTGTCGTATGTCATCAGCAGGGGCGAGACGCTGGGCCGGATCGCCGAGTTGTTCGACGTCCGCGTCAGCACCATCCGTCTCTGGAACGACATTCCGTACGGCGCGCCGATCCGGACGGGTGACACGCTCGCCATCTACGTGCCCGCGGACAAGGTCGCGGTGTACGCCGGCCTGGCCTCGATGGACGAGACCCAGAAAGCCGGCATCGTGGAGGCGAAGCGTTCCGTGCAGGCCGAAGCCGCGCAGTCCGCCGGCTCGTGGGTGAAATACCGGATCCGGCCGGGGGACAACCTCGGGGCGATCGCCCGCCGCCACGGCGTGAGCGTCACCGATCTCCGGAACTGGAACGGCCTCCGTTCGAACACGATCGTGGCGGGAACATCCCTGGACATTCAGATCGACGGGCCCGACAGGGTCCGCCCGTCCTCCGCCGACGGCGGGAAGACCGCCGCGTCGAAAAACGTCGTTTCCTACAGGGTGAGGAAGGGCGACACGCTCGCGGGGATCGCCTCCACCTTCGGTGTCACCGTCCGGGACCTGAAAAAATGGAACGGCATCCGGGGCAGCCGGATCCTCGTCGGACAGGAACTCCTGATTCATACCTGACCTCCGCGACGGACGACCCTTTCCCGAAGTTCCTCCTTGGAGGAGGCGCGATTTATTGATATATTGGGGCTGCATTTTTCAACGTTCAATCGGAGGGGTGCCAGAGTGGTTGAACGGGGCGGTCTCGAAAACCGTTGAGCTCTTTAATGGGCTCCGAGAGTTCGAATCTCTCCCCCTCCGCTTTCCTTTATGAAGATTCCATTCGCTGATCTCACCGGCCAGTATCGGGAGCTTCAGGCGCCGATCGACGAGGCGATCCGCGGCGTGCTCGACTCCGGGGCCTACATCCAGGGCGAACCCGTCCGCCGCTTCGAGGAGGGGTTCGCCGCGGCGCACGCCTCCGCCCACTGCGTCGCTGTCGGCTCCGGGACCGACGCGCTGCACCTGGCCCTCTGGGCGATGGGGGTGGCGCCCGGTGACGCGGTCGTCACCGTCCCCTACACGTTCATCGCCACCGTTGAGGCCATCCTCCTCGCCGGCGCCCGGCCCGTCTTCGTCGACATCGATCCCCTCACCTACACGATGGACCCGGACGCGCTCGGGCGCGCCCTCCGCGCCAACCAGGGCGTGAAGGCGGTGGTGCCGGTCCACCTGTACGGCCAGCCGGCGGGGATGGCGGAGATCGCCGCCATCGCGAAATCACACGGCGCGGCCGTCCTCGAAGACGCCGCCCAGGCGCATCTCGCGCGGCTCGGGGATACCTTCGTCGGCAATTTCGGGCGGGCGGGGACCTTCAGCTTCTACCCGGCGAAAAACCTCGGCGCCTTCGGCGAGGCGGGGGCCGTCACCACGAACGACCCGGAGCTGGCGCTGGCGATGCGCCGCCTGAGGGACCATGGCCAGGTGGAAAAGTACCGCCACTCCCACTGGGGCCACAACTACCGGATGGATTCGATCCAGGGCGCGGTGCTTGGCGCCAAGCTTCAGCGGCTCGGGGCCTGGACCGCCCGGCGGCGGGAACTCGCGGCGCGCTACGACGAAGCGCTCGGGGGGGTGGGGGACATCCGCACGCCGGCCGTGACGGCGGGGGCCACGCACGTCTACCACCTCTACGTCCTGAGGACGTCCCGCCGCGACGACCTCCGGAAATTCCTCTCCGGACACGAGATCGCGAGCGCGCTGCACTATCCGGTCCCGCTCCACCTGCAGGAGGGGCTCCGGTTCCTCGGCCATCGCGAGGGGGATTTCCCCCGCAGCGAGGAAGCGGCCCGCGAGTGCCTCGCGATCCCGCTCTACCCTGAAATCAGGGCGGAGCAGGTCGATTTTCTCCTCTCCACCATCAGGCGTTTTTACACCACCTGAAGCGCCCCTCCGGCGGCGTGCCTCCCGGCCGGATTGGAAATCATGCCGAAATTCGATATCATTGACCGAAAATCAACCATCAATCGCGCGGGTACGGGATGAAGATAGCGGTCGTCGGAACGGGGTACGTGGGACTGGTCGTCGGGACCTGCTTCGCGGAGACAGGCAACGATGTCATCTGCGTCGACGTGGACAAGAAAAAAATCGCGATGCTCCGAAGGGGCAAAACCCCGATTTACGAGCCGGGTCTGGCTGAGATCCTCCGAAAGAACCTCGATGAAAAACGGATCTCCTTCACGTCCGACCTCCGGCTCGCGGTCACGCGCAGCGACGTGATCTTCCTGGGGCTCCCGACCCCGCCGGCCGAAGACGGGTCGGCCGATCTGCGCCACATCCTCGGGGTCTCGGCCGGGATCGCCCGCGCGATGAACTCCTACAAGGTGATCGTCACGAAGAGCACCGTGCCGGTCGGCACCGCCGACAGGATCCGCGCCGTGGTGGGGAAGGAGACGAAGCACGATTTCGACGTGGTCTCGAACCCGGAGTTCCTGAAGGAGGGGGCCGCGGTCGCCGATTTCATGAAGCCTGACCGGATCGTCGTCGGCTCGCGCAGCCCCAGGGCGATCAAGACGATGGAAGACCTCTACTCGCCGTTCGTCCGGACGGGCAACCCCATCCTGGTGATGGACGAGAAGAGCTCGGAGGTCACGAAATACGCCGCCAACGCCTTCCTCGCGACGAAGGTCTCGTTCATGAACGAGATCGCGAACCTGTGCGACGAAGTGGGGGCCGACGTGGACCAGGTGCGCAAGGGGATCGGATCGGACGCCAGGATCGGCACGCAGTTCCTCTTCCCCGGGGTGGGATACGGCGGGTCCTGTTTTCCCAAGGACGTCCGCGCCCTCTCGAAAACTGCCGAGGAGCACGCCTACCAGTTCAAGATCCTCAAGTCGGTTCACGAGGTCAACCTCGGCCAGCGGCTCCGGTTCACGGCGAAAATCACGAACCATTTCAAGTCGAGGCTCAGGGGGAAGGTGGTCGCAGTCTGGGGGCTGGCCTTCAAGCCGAACACCGACGACATGCGGGAGGCCCCGGCCGTCACCATCATCGAGGCGCTGTTGAAGGGGGGAGCGAAGGTGAACGTCCACGACCCGGCGGCGATGGCGGAGGCGAAAAAATATTTTGGCCGCAACGTGCGCTACTGTGTGAATAATTACGACGCGGTAAAGGGCGCCGACGCCCTGGTGGTGGTGACCGAATGGAACGAATTCCGCAGGCCCGACCTCGACCGGATGAAAAAACTGATGCGGGGGCACGTCATCTTCGACGGTCGCAATATCTACAACCCGGCGGTGCTGAAAGAGAAGGGTTTTCTCTATTTCGGCGTGGGGAGGAAATAACCCCGTGGCGCGCCCGGTCAGCGTTGTCACGGGGGGGGCGGGTTTCCTCGGATCGCACCTCTGCGAGCGGCTCCTGGCGGAGGGGCACAGGGTTTATTGCATCGACAACCTCATCACCGGCAGCCCGGACAACATCGCCGGGTTGCTCGGGAATGAGCATTTCAGTTTCCTCCACTACGACGTCACGAGCTTCATCTACATCGAAGGCGCGGTGGACAACGTCCTGCACTTCGCATCCCCCGCGTCGCCGATCGACTACCTCCGGGTCCCGATCCAGACCCTGAAAGTGGGATCGATCGGCACCCACAAGGCCCTCGGCCTCTCCAAGGCGAAGAACGCCCGGTTCCTGCTCGCCTCGACGTCGGAGGTGTACGGCGACCCCCTCCTCCATCCCCAGCCGGAATCGTACTGGGGCAACGTCAACCCGATCGGCGTCCGCGGCGTCTACGACGAGGCGAAGCGGTTCGCGGAGGCGCTGACGATGGCGTATCACCGGTATCACCACGTCGATACGCGGATCGTCCGGATCTTCAACACCTATGGCCCGAGGATGCGCCTGAACGACGGCCGCGCGATTCCCGCGTTCCTCACGCAGGCGCTGGCGGGGGAGGAGATCACGGTCTTCGGCGACGGCTCCCAGACGAGGAGCGTTTGCTACGTCGACGACCTGATCGAGGGCATCTACCGCCTGCTTCGTTCCGACATCACCACCCCCGTCAACATCGGCAACCCGGAGGAGATCACCGTCCTCGACCTCGCGAAGGAAATCGTGTCGCTTACCAACAGTAACAGCAACATCGTCTTCCGGGACCTTCCCGAGGACGATCCGAAGGTCCGGCAGCCGGACATCACGCTCGCGAAATCGAAGCTCGGCTGGACACCGGCGGTCGGGCGCGACGAGGGACTCAGGGCGACGCTCGCCTACTTCCGGGCGGCGTTGCGTCGGAGCGGACGATAGCCCGGAACGCCGACAGGATCGCGGTGCGGGCCAGCGCGCGCGCTCTGACGGTCCTCCTCTCCTCCCTCATCGCGGCGTCGGCCGTCCGGGCCGCCACCCCGGCCCATTTCCACGCGACACCCCCGACCGGCGTCGATTCCGGTTTCGCCGCCGGCGGCCCGGTCACGCCCGCGTCCGACTCCACCGGCCACCCGGCCGATTCAGCGGCGGGGGTCGACCGCACCCGCCTGATCATCGTCGGGGGGGCGATGGCCGGCGCGATGGTCGGCATCCACCTCTACCAGGAGAGCGGGTGGTGGAAGCATAACCGGGCGCCGTTCCATTTCCGCGAGGACCTCACCTACGGCCGGAGCGTCGACAAGATCGGCCATTTCTACGGCACCGCACTCTGGGCGTTTTCGCTCCGGAAGGTGCTGGGGTGGGCGAACGTGCCCGACCGCCGGGCGATGTACTTCGGCTCCGCAGGCGCGTTCCTGTTTCAGACATTCGTCGAAGTCGAGGACGGGTTCTCCGCGTGGGGCTTCGACAGGGTCGATTTCCTCGCCGACCTCGGGGGCGCGCTCTGGCCGATCGGGCAGTATCACAGCGGCTTCCTCGCCGGGATCGACCTGAAACTGAGTTACCGTCCCACCCCGCTCCTGCACAGCCCGTCGGGAGGGGGGTTTGCGGGCCAGGAACACCTGCTGATGGACGACTATGAGGGGCAGACATTCTGGCTCTCGGTGTCGCCGGACGACCTCCTCCCTCGCGCCGCCGCCGCGCTCTGGCCCGACGTCCTCCGGGTGGCGGCCGGATACGGGGTCCGCGACGTCTCGGGTGTTTCCGGGAAGCCCTACTCGGTCGTCTTCATCGGATTCGACTACGACATGAGAAACATCATCCCGCAGACCAGCCCCTTCCTCGTGACGCTGAGCCAGGTCCTGAACTTCATCCATTTTCCCGCCCCCGCGCTCCGGATTTCCCCGAACGCCGTCCTCTACGGGTTCTATTTCTGACGCGCGCCGGCCACGGCCCGGCGCCTTGCATTTCGTCCCCGCATTTGATAATTTAACACTGCCTGCGGATGCCATGACGGCGTCCCGCTCATCCGGCTGCAAGGTATTCCGTCAACGTTTCCAACCATCAACCCTGAAAGGAACCATATGTCCCTGAAGATAGGCGACAAAGTCCCAGATTTTACGCTCTACGACACCGAACGCAAGGAACGGTCGCTGAAGGAATTCCTCGGCGGCAAGACCGTCCTGGCCTTCTATCCCGGCGCCTTCACCGGCGCCTGCACCAGCGAAATGTGCGCCCTGCGCGACAGCCTTGCGACCTTCAACTCCCTGAACGCGAAGGTGGTCGGGATCAGCATCGATTCGCCGTTCGCCAACAAGGCCTTCGCCGAGGCGAACAAGCTCGGCTTCCCCCTGCTGAGCGATTTTACCAGGGAGGTCTCGAAGAAGACGGTGGGTCTGTACGACGGCTTCGGGATGCTCAAGGGTTACACGGCCGCGAAGCGGTCGGTGCTCGTGCTCGACAAGGATGGCGTCGTGAAGTACGCCTGGGCGACCGAGGCCCCCGGCACGGAACCGCCCTACCCCGAGATCGAGAAGGCGCTGAAAAGTTTCTGATGATGCCCGCGGAAGGGGAGAAGGCCCCGGAGTTTTCGCTGCCCGACGGATCCGGGAAGAGGGTCTCGCTGGGCGACTTCGCGGGGAAGCGGCTGGTGATGTTCTTCTACCCGAAGGACAACACGTCCGGCTGCACGACCGAGGCGTGCGATTTCCGCGACAACATCGCGCGCGTCAGGAAATCGGGCGCGGAGGTGGTCGGCGTCAGCGGCGATTCGGTCGCTTCCCACGCGAAGTTCGCGGGAAAATACGACCTCCCGTACCCGCTCCTGAGCGACGAGCGGGGGTCGACGCTCAAGGCGTACGGCGTCTGGCAGAAAAAATCGTTCATGGGGAAATCCTTCATGGGAATCGTGCGGACCACGTTCATCATCGACGGGAAGGGCCGGATCGAAAAGGTGTTTCCGAGGGTGAAGGTGAACGGGCACGTCGACGAGGTGCTGGAGGCGCTCGGGGGATGATCTATCTCACCAGGCGGGAGCATTTCTGCGCGTCTCACCGGCTCTTCAACCCGAAATACACCGAGGAACAAAACCTCGAAATCTACGGGAAGTGCGCCTACCCGAACGGCCACGGGCACAACTACGACCTCGAGGTGACCGTCTCGGGAGTCCCCGATCCCGACACCGGCATGATCCTCGACCTGAAGAGGCTCGCCGACATCATGGACGCGGAGATCGTGGAGAAGGTCGACCACCGCCACCTCAACCACGACGTGGAGTTCCTGAGGGGAGTCATACCCACAGCCGAGAACCTGGCGATCGTCTTCTGGAACATCCTCGAGCCGAGGATCTCCCCCGGGACGTTGCACGCCGTCAGGGTGTATGAGACGCCGAATAACTTCGCGGAATACCGGGGGGGAAGATGACCGGCAAACCGGCCGCATCGATGGAACGGACCATCGCCGACCTGCTCCGGCACATCGGCGAGGACCCCGGCCGCGAGGGGCTCCTCCGGACCCCGCACCGCGTCGCGAAGGCGTGGGAGTTCCTGACCTCCGGGTACGGCAAGGACCCCGACGAAGTGATCAACAACGCCGTCTTCTCCGAGAAGTACGACGAGATGGTCATCGTGCGGGACATCGACTTCTTCAGCGTTTGCGAACACCACCTCCTTCCGTTCTACGGCAAGGTCCACATCGCCTACATTCCCAAGGGAAAAATCGTCGGGCTCAGCAAGCTCCCGCGGATCGTCGAAGTCTTCAGCCGGCGCCTCCAGGTGCAGGAGCGGATGACGCAGCAGATCGCGGACACCCTCCACCGCGCCCTCGAGCCGGACGGGGTCGCGGTCGTTGTCGAGGCCCGACACCTCTGCATGATGATGCGCGGGGTGGAGAAGCAGAACTCGGTCGCCACGACCAGCGCGATGATCGGCTCCTTCCGCGACGACGAACGGACCCGCACGGAATTCCTCAACCTGGCCGGGAAGCCGCTCTCCTGATGGCGCCGCGCCGACCGACCACTCCCCCCCTGTCCAGGCCGGTCGTCTGGGTGGTGGGCGCATCCTCGGGCATCGGTCGCGAGGTGGCCAGGAGCTTCGCCGCCATCGGCGCCACCGTCTGCCTCTCGGGCAGGCGGCGCGTGCTCCTCGAACGGCTCCGGCGGGAGGTCGATGCCGAAGGCGGCCGGGCGTTCAGCGTGCCGTTCGACGTCACCGACGCCCGCGCGACCGTCGCCGCCAGCCGGCGCGTCACGAAGCTCGCCGGGCCGGTCGACATCCTGGTGAACAACGCCGGGGTCACCGTCTTCAAATCCTTTTCCGACACTTCCCCCGCCGAGTTCAACTCCATCGTCGCCACCAACCTGCTCGGGCCGGTCGGCTGCATCAGGGCGGTCCTGCCCGGGATGATCAGGCGCCGGCGCGGATCGATCATCAACATCCTCTCCAACGCCGCCGTCAAGACGTTTGAAGGGTCCTCGGCCTACACGGCGACGAAGGCCGGGATGCTCGGGTTCGGTCGGGTGCTCAGGGAGGAATTGCGCGGGCACGGCGTCCGCGTGCACAACATCATGCCCGGGGCCACCGACACGCCGATGTGGAGCCCCGCGATGCGGCGGAGGAACCGGACGAGGATGATGTCCGCTTCGGGAGTGGCTGACGCCGTGGTGGCCGCCTGGCTGATGCCGGCGGACGTCGTGGTGGATGAAATGGTCATCAGGCCGGTCGGGGGCGACCTCGGATGACCCTGTCCGGACAGGTCGCGCTCGTCACGGGGGCGGGCCGGGGCATCGGCAAGGCGGTCGCGACGGCGCTCGCGCGAAGGGGCGCGTCGGTCGCGGTGACCGCCAGAACGCAACAGGAGATCGACGCGGTCGCAGGGGCCGTACGGGCGGGAGGCGGCAAGGCGATCGCCCTCCGCGCCGATATGCGGGACCAGGACCAGGTCATGCGGTTGCCGGAAGAGACGCTGAAGGAATTCGGCCGGATAGACATCCTCGTCAACAACGCCGGGCTGGGACATTTCGCGAGGGTGGAGGAGCTCCGGCCGGAGGCGTTCGACGAGATGTGGGAAGTGAACGTCCGCGGGGTGTTCCTGCTGACGAAGGCCGTGCTCCCCTCGATGTCCGCCAGGCGTTCCGGCGACATTGTGAACGTCGCCTCGCTCGCCGGGCGGAACTCCTTCGTCGGCGGGGCGGGGTACTCGGCCACCAAGTGGGCGCTCATCGGGTTCGCCCGATCGCTGATGCTCGAGGTGAGGGACCGCAACATCCGCGTCATCACCCTCTGCCCCGGTTCGGTCGACACCGACTTCGCCGGCCCGGGCCGGACGCCCGCGCGCCCGGGGGTCATCCCGACGGCGGACGACATCGCGGCGGTCGCCCTCGACGCGCTCTCGATGCCGCGCAACGTGATGCTGAGCGAAATCGACATCCGGCCGACCAACCCGAAGGCGTGACCCGCCCCCGGGAACGGCCGCGCTCACCGGCCGGGCTGTTTCATCCCGATGTCGGAGGCGAGCCGGACGATGCAATTCCTGCAGAAATAGAGAAGTTTGTAATCGCCGATCTGCCGCTCCACCAACTCCGACCTGAGTGACGGTTCCCTGCAGACGGCGCATTTTTCGCGGGGTTCGGAGGACGGCGCCGCGCCGCTCCCGCGGATGACGGTCTTGTAGCCGAGCACGGTCAGGAAACCGAGGAGAAGGATGCTGGCGACGGCGAGAATGGTGACGACCATGGTGCGATATTGTAGAATAACGGGGCGAGAAAACCAAATGACGGAGAGTGGACGATGAAGCGCGACGAGGCCCTGGCGCTCCTGAAGGAATATACGAAGAGCGAAGCGCTCCTGAAGCACATGTACGCCGTGGAAGCGGCGATGAAGGCGTACGCGGCGAAATTCGGCGAGGACGAGGAACGATGGGGGATCACCGGGCTGCTCCACGATTTCGATTACGAAATGTACCCCGACGCCCCGGACCACCCGCTGAAGGGGTCGGAGATCCTCAGGGAGCGGGGATACCCGGACGACGTGAGGGAGGCGATCCTCGGGCACGCGCCCTACACCGGCGTACCCCGGGTGTCGAGGATGGCGAAGGCCCTCTACGCCTGCGACGAACTCTGCGGCTTCGTGATGGCCTGCGCCGTGATCCGTCCCAACAAAATCGCCGACCTCGAAGCCTCGTCGGTGAAGAAAAAGCTGAAGGACAAGGGGTTCGCCAGGAACGTCAACCGGCACGACATCGACACGGGGACGGCCGAACTGGGCGTGGAGCTGAACGATCACATCGCGTTCGTGATCGGCGCGATGCGGGGGATCGCCCCGGCGCTGGGCCTTTGAACTCTCTCACAATTTCCGTACTTTTCGACATAATTTTTCCGGAGCCCCGACCATGCAGCGATTGTTCATCCCCATCCTCCTCGCGAGCCTGATGCTCGCTTCCCCGGCGGTTTCACAGACCGAGGACCAGTATGAGCCGGTGCCTCCGCCGAAGGCCTCCCGGGGAAAGCTCGGCGGCGGCGGCGGCTACACGCCGGGGTGGCTCTTCATGGACGTGGACGCCCTGAACGCGACGATCGTCGCCGCCGGCGGAACCCCCTTCGACGGGGGCCGGATGATGATGCACGGCGGGCAGGGATACGCGTACCTCCTCCTCGTCGAGAACCTGAGGATCGGCGGGATGGGGATGAGCGGAACGCGTTCCACGAGCCGGCTGGAAACCTCGACCAGCACGCGGCGGGACGTCGAACTCAGCGTCGGGTACGGCGGCGTCACGCTCGAATACACGATCCCGATCGTTCCCCGGCTCGACGTGACCGTCGGGGCGGCGCTCGGCGGCGGCGGGATGAGCCTGACGCTCCGGCGCGACCAGGGAAGCGCGAAGGATTGGGGAGGCGTCTGGGGCGAGGCGGGCGGTTCGGCGGATGCCGCCGAATTTTCCAGGCGGATGGAGGGATCGTTCTTCGCGATCCAGCCCTCCGTGACGTTCGAATTCGCGATCCTGCGGTGGCTGGGGGTGAGGGCGGGGGCGGGTTACCTCGGTATGTCGGGGGGCAGCTGGAAGCTCGACGACACGTACGACCTGCTCGGCGTGCCCGATGAGATCAACGGCAAAGGGTGGATGATCAACACCGGGATCTACATCGGCACCTTCATCTATTGACGCCCTTTCCCTTCGCTGAACTGGACGGTTTTCCACGCGGCGAAGAGCGGCCTGAGTCTGGTCCTCTTGTATTTCCCGGTCGACGTCACCGGGACCTCATCCCCGAACACCACGACTTTCGGACACTTCCCGAACGAGAGGTGCTTCCTGCAGCCGGCGATGACCTCCTCCGCGGTGATCGTTGACCCCTCCGACCGCCTGATGTATGCGCCCACCTCCTCCCCGTACCAGTCGTTCTCGAACGCGACGGCGAGCCCTGCCCCGACGCCGGGGAGGTTCATCAGGACCTCGTCGATCTCGAACGGCGAGATGTTGACCCCGCCCCTGATGATCAGCTCCTTCAGCCTCCCGGTGATGAAGAAAAACGGCCTGCCCGATCCGTCCCGGATGAAAAACCCCTCGTCCCCGCTCCTGAACCATCCATGTTCGAACGTCGCGCGGTTCACCTCCTCGCCCGCGAAATATTGCCGCATCACGTTGTGGCCCCTGATCACGATCTCGCCGCGGACCCGTTCCGGCAGGCTGTTCCCGGCGTCGTCGTGGATCGCCATCTCGTTGACCGGGAGTGGGACGCCGATCGAGGGAAAGCCGTATTCCCGCAGCCACCGGGCGCGTTCCCCGTCCGGAAGGTCGGCGGGGAGGAAGCAGGAGTAACAGGTCGTCTCCGACAGACCGTAGCCGTGGATGATCGGGATGCCGAACGACGACTCGAAGTTCGCCGCCAGTTCGCAGGTCAGCGGGCCCGCCCCGCAGATGACGTGCCGGAACCCCGCGATGTCGACGCCCGCGGGCACGGGCCCCGCGTGGAGGAGGAACTGGAGCAGCGTGGGGACGACGCTCGCGACCGTCACCCGTTCCGCCGCGATCGCGGGCCAGAAGGCGCCCGTGTGGAATTTCCGCATCATGGCCACCGATCCGCCGTACCAGAGCGGCGTGACCAGCGTGACCACGATCCCGTTGACGTGGTGGATCGGGAGGACACAGAGCATCCGCTGGGCGGGAGTCATCGCGTGCCATTCGGCGATGGCGCGGGCGTCGGCCAGCAGGTTGTACTGGACGAGGAGCACGCCCTTGGGGTTGCCCGTCGTGCCCGAGGTATAGACGATCAGGGCCTCGTCCTCCGGCGTCACGTCGGGCAGCCCTTCCGGCCCGTCGGCTTCCCCCTCGACGGCCGCCTGGAACGGGTCATCGGGACCCCCGACGGTCACGATGCGGATTCCGCCGCCGGGTCCGCCCCCGACCCCGCCGGCCAGCGCTTCGATCCTCCCCGCGAATTCCTTCCGCACGAACGCCAGCCGCGCCTCCGAATGTTTCAGGATGAAGGCGATCCGGCCGTCGTCCTCTCCGGCGTTGACGGGCACGACGACCGCGCCGAGGCACCAGCAGGCAAAATATTGGACCACCGTGTCGGCGTGGTTGAAGGCCACGGTGGCCACCCGGTCGCCCCGGCCGACGCCGGCACTCGCGAGG
Organism: uncultured Chlorobiaceae bacterium; assembly: GCA_964596065.1. Classification (GTDB taxonomy): domain Bacteria; phylum Bacteroidota; class Ignavibacteria; order UBA10030; family SZUA-254; genus SZUA-254. Next base: position 38,647 of record CAZQSM010000009.1, read on the forward strand.
GCGTGCGCCGTCCTGCAGACCCGCCGGTGAAATTCCCGGTAGGTCCATTCCGACCGTCCGCCAGCGTCGTCCAGGTAGACCAGGAAGACCCGGTCGGGCGTTTCCGCGGCGCGGTGGCGCAGGAGGGCGGGGATGGTGGTGAAGGAAGTGAGATACCGGTCGGGGGGCACGCCGCCGACCGTTCGCGCGAGGCGGATCTTTTCCCGCAGCGAAGGATCGAGGCCGGTCATGGGGCGGGCTCGAACGGCCCGGAGGTCACGCGCCCGCTCCCCCGGGACGGGGCATCTCGAACCGGTCGGTCGTGCGGCAGTAGTTGGGGCCCCCCATCCTGCCGACCGCCTTCAGCCCGTCCGGATCGATCCTGAAATTGTCGATCAGTTCGTCGGCCACGTGGAAGCAGACCACCTCCCCGAAGATCGAGCTCCCGCTGCCGGGCCCGCCGTCCCCGAACCGCACCACCTGGACCAGCCGGCACTCCATCCGGATCCGCGACTCCTTCACGAGGGCGGGCCGGACGAGCGATGCCGGGGCGGGGGTGAGGCCGGACACCCCGAACTCGTCCACGTCCGGGGGGAAATCCTCCGAGCACCTGTTCATCCGCTCGGCGAAGTCCTCGGAAACGAGGTTGACCACGAATTCCTTCGTCGCTTCGATGTTCCGCAGGGTGTCCTTCTGATGTCCGTCGGCGCGCACCACCGGGGAGAAGACCACGATCGGCGGCCTCGAACAGACGGCGTTGAAGAAGCTGAACGGCGCCAGGTTCGGCCTCCCGTCGGCCGAGACGGTGGACACCAGGGCGATCGGCCGGGGAACGACCGATCCGACCAGCAGTTTGTAGATGTCCTTGTACGGATGTGCTTTCGGTTCGATGAGCAATGGGATTCCTCGGGTGTCGTCAGGCCTTGTCCGTCCAGCTCTTCCAGTACTCCTTCCACTCCGCCTTCGCGCCGGCGGGGAGGACGCGCATCGGGTTGAGGCCGTCGAGCATCACGGCGTATTCGTCGGTGTGCGTCTTCTTCCCCTGGTTCTTCAGCGCCTTCGGGTGCGGGCCGTGGTGGATGCCGCGCGGGTGGAGCGTCACCATCCCCGCGGTGATGTTGTCGCGGCTGAAGAAGTTGCCGTCGTGGTAGAAGATGAACTCGTCGTAGTCCGTGTTCCGGTGGAAGAAGGGGACCTTGAGGGCCTCGGGGTCCTCCTCCAGCGGGCGGGGGAGGAAGCTGCAGACCACCGCGCCCCGCGTCAGGAAGGTGGTGTGCGCGCTCGGGGGCAGGTGCGCCCGGTGGCTCATGATCGGGCGGATGTCGTCCATGTTGAGCATCCAGGCGGTCAGGTCGCCCTTCCAGCCCACGACGTCGATCGGATTGAACGGATAGAAAATCGAGGAAAATTCGCCGTCCACCTTGATCCGGACCTCCCACTCCTTCCTGTCGTCCAGGTTCGGCTTCGGCTCGGGGGTGGTGATGACGCCCGGATCGTAGAGGGCGTGCTGGCCGATGAGCCCCTTCTCCGGCTGTTCGAACTCTGTCTGCGACTCGATGATCAGGAAGAAATTATCCTTCGTCCTCGGTATCACGCGGTAGGTGACCGCGCGCGGGATGACGATGTAGTCGCCCTTCCGGAAGGAGAGGGGACCGAAGTCAGTCTCGATGACGCCTTCGCCGCGGTGGACGAAGTAGAGCTCGTCGCCGTCGGCGTTCCGGTAATAGAACGGCATCGGCCTGCTCCGGCGCGACACCGAGACGACCACGTCGTTGTTGCCGATGAACGCGACCGGCGAGCCCTTCGGGTCGGTCTGGTCCGTCGGCTTCAGCTTGTTGCAGTCGATGCAGTGGGGGCGCAGCTTCCCCTCGAACCGGATCCAGGCCGTGGGGGGGTTGGCGTGGTAGAGGTGGGCGGATTTCCCGAAGAAACCCTTCCGGCCGTGTTCCTCCTCGTAGGTCCCCTTCGGAAGGCCCACGTGGGCCTGCTTCGCCGTCTTGCCTTTCTGCAGTGGAAACATATCGTTGCCCTTCTTCGTGATGTGATGGTGTCCGGGGTCAGTCCCTGGTGACGGTGTTCCTGAGTATGCCGATCCGCTCTATTTCAAGTTCGATGACGTCGCCCGGTTTCACCCACCGGTCCAGCTCGAGGCCGCAGCCGCCCGTGACCGTCCCCGAGCCGATCAGGTCGCCGGGGTGGAGCGTCTCGCCCATCGACGCGAATTCGATGATCCGGTCGAACCGGTGGTGCATCAGCGACGAGTTGCCCTCGGACCAGGTCTCCCCGTTGATCCGCGCGGTCATCCGGAGGCCGTACGGATCGGGGATTTCATCGGGGGTCACCAGGACCGGGCCGATCGCCGTGGCGAAGTCCTTCCCCTTCGCGGGCCCGAGGCGGACCTTCATCTCGGCGCGCTGGATGTCGCGTGCGCTGAAGTCGTTCATGACGGTGAACCCGGCGACGTATTCCATCGCATTCCCCCGGGGGATGTCGCGTCCTTCTTTGCCGATGACGATCGCCAGTTCGAGCTCGTAGTCGAATTTTTCCGTGAACGAGGGCCAGGCGACGGCCGCCTCCGGGCCGATGATGCTCGCCGGGTTCCCTTTGTAATAGACCGGGTACTTGTACCATTCCTCCGGCATCGGCTCTCCCCGTTTCTCGAACCCCTTCTTCACGTGACCCTCGAAGGCGTAAAAATCCCTGAAGGACGTCGGCCGGGGGAGCGGGGCCAGCAGGCGGACGTCCGCGGGCTGGAAGAGCAGCTGTTCACCGTTCAATCCGCGGGGGGCCGGGCCCTTCCCCGCGACGCGCGCGAGATGTTCCAGCGCGGCGCGGGCGAACGTCATCGACGTCTCGCCGGCGCGAAGGAAGTCGAGCATGTCGGGGGGGACGACCGCGCCGGCGAGGCGTTCCGGCCGCGGTTCCCCCTTGAGGGAGAGGTGCCAGGCGCAGGCCGAGTTCAGGTCGGCGATCGCGCCGGAGATCAGGGCGCCGCTCCGGGTCGCCCGGCCGGCGGGGGTCGGGAGTTCGAACGTGCAGAGTCGCATGGTCGGGGGCCGCTAGAGGTTGCCCCGGAGTTCCTGTTCCCGCTCGATCGACTCGAAGAGGGCCTTGAAGTTCCCCTTGCCGAAGCTCCTGCTCCCCTTGCGCTGGATGATCTCGAAGAAGAGCGTCGGCCGGTCTTCCACCGGCTTCGTGAAGATCTGGAGCATGTACCCCTCGTCGTCGCGGTCCACCAGGATGCCGAGCGCCTTCAGTTCGTCGACCGGCTCGTCGATCTTCCCGACCCGGGCCTGGAGGTCGTCGTAGTAGGTGGACGGCACCCGCAGGAAATCGATGCTCCGGGATCGCAGCAGGCCGACGGTTTCCAGAATGTTGTCGGTCGCCATGGCGATGTGCTGGACGCCGGGGGAACGGTAGTACTCGAGGTACTCGGCGATCTGCGATTTCCGGCGCCCCGGCGCGGGCTCGTTGATCGGGAACTTGATCCGCTCATTGCCGCTGGTCATCACCTTCGACATCAGCGCGGAATATTCCGTCGAGATGTCATTGTCGTCGAAGTGCTTGAACATCCGGAAGCCCATCACGTCCCTGTAGAAGTCGACCCATGTGTTCATCGCGCCGAGCCCGACGTTTCCCACGCAGTGGTCGACGTGCTTGAGCCCGACGGGGCGCGCGACCCCGTCCTTCTCCGCGGGCGGACGATAGCCCGGGAGGAACGCGCCGCGGTAGTTCTTCCGCTCGACGAACGTGTGGACCGTGTCGCCGTAGATCGCGATCGACGACCTCTTCACTTCGCCCGACTCGTCGCTGAACACGGTCGGTTCCATCACGCCGCGGGCGCCCCGGCGGGTGGTCTCACGGTACGCCGATTCGGCGTCGTCCACCCAGAGAGCGATATCGCGGACCCCGTCGCCGTGGAGCTTCAGGTGGTCGGAGATCGGATGGTCCGGCTCGAGGGGAGTGGTGAGGACGAACCTGATCTTTCCCTGCTGGAGGACGTACGACGCGCGGTCGCGGACGCCCGTCTCGAGGCCGGCGTACGCGACGAGCGAAAAACCGAACGCGGAGCGGTAAAAATAGGAGCTCTGCCTGGCGTTGCCGACGTAGAACTCGATATAGTCGGTCCCGTTGATGGGGAGGAAGTCCTCCGCCGGGGCCGGGGGGCCTGCGGCGGGCCGGGCGGCTGGTTGCGTGGTCATCGGCATCGTCCTTTCGATAATCGGGTTTCCGGGGCGGAGTCGCCGCGGGGGTTCAGTCGGGCCGGGATTTCAGCGCCGCGGAAAGCGCCGAGACCGCGGCCTCGTTTTCCTCCGGGGTGCCGACCGTGATCCGTACGCACTGCGGGAGTCCGAAGCCGCGCAGGGGACGCACGATCACGCCGCGCCGGAGCATCCCGTCGAACACGCGGTCGACCTCGCTCCCGTCCCGGAGCGGAAACATCACGAAATTGGCGCGCGACGGCGGGACGTCGAGCCCCATCCCGGTGAGCGCCGCGGTCAGCATCTCCCTCCCCGCGCGGTTGTTGTCGAGCGTGCGCCGGAGGAATTCCTCGTCGTCAAGCGCCGCGAGGCCGGCCGCCTGCGAGAGCGTGCCCGGCTCGAAGGGGAGTTTCACCTTGAGCAGGTTGCGGATCAGCTCGGCGTGCGCGAACCCGTAGCCGATCCTGAGCCCCGCCAGCCCGTAGACCTTCGAGAAGGTGCGGAGCGTGATGACGTTGTCGTAGCGGTAGCCCATCGAGTCGGGGAACCGCTCGTCGTCCCTGGCGTACTCCCAGTATGCCTCGTCGAGGATGATCAGCACCCGCTCCGGGACGCGCCGGTAGAATTCGTCGAACTCGCTCCGCGTGAAGATGGTCCCGGTCGGGTTGTTGGGGTTCGCCAGGTAGATGATCTTGGTCCGTGGCGTGATGGCCCCGGCGATCGCCCCGAGGTCGTAATGCCAGCGGCGGTAGGGGACCGTCCGGTAGGAGACGCCCCGCGACCTGGCCAGGACCTGGAAACCGATGAATGCCGCCTCGGTGGTGAGGACCTCGTCGTCGTCGTTCAGGAACGTCCTGATGATGACCGACATGATCGCCTCCGAACCGCTCCCCGCGATCACGTTGTCGGGCGAGAGTCCGTAGAGCGCGGCGAGCCGGACCCTGAGGTCGTACCCCCCGTTGGGATAGAGGTGGAGGTCGGAAAACCGCCCGCCGAGCGCCGCGAGGGCGCGGGGGGAGGGTCCGAACGGGTTCTCGTTGGAGGCGAGCTTGATGACGTCGACGATCCCCAGCTCCCTCCGGACCTCCTCGACGGGTTTGCCCGGCACGTACGGCTGCAGCGATTCGATATAGGGCGGGACGAGGGACAGGGGGCGGCCGGATTTGTTATGAACCGTTTCTCATGAAACCAAAAATAGCAAAGCCCCCCCTGAAAAACAAACCCCCGCCGGACCGGCCCGCCTCCTTGGATATTCCTGAAAAATTAGGTACAATTTTTTCACCGCGTGTTCCACGGAGGTGCCCCATGACATAAGGGTACGATTGTCAACCATCGCCGAACCAGATCCACGGATGCCCTTACGAACGATCCGCCGCTTCCGGATGCCGGCGTCGTACCTCGTGCTCCCCCTGTTCCACGCGTGTTTCCCGTGCCAGCCGGCCCGGGCGCAGGGCGTGGGGGTCGGGGCCGATACGACGATCGTCGCGATGGCAGGCGACACGCTCCTCCGGCTCGGCCGGGAGTTCATCCTCCCCCGCACCTTCCGGCTGTCCGCGGGCCAGGCGGTCCTCGTCCCGGGGGTGGATTTCACGCTCGACGCGAGGCGGGGCGCGGTCAGCCTCCTCGGGCCTGCGCGCGCCGTCGTCGACCGCGACAGCGGTGCCGCGACCGGGTTCCGCGCCGTGTTCGAGTACCTGCCCTTCGCCCTGCGGGACACCTACCAGCTCCGTTCCCCCGTGGCCGTCGCCGACACCGCCACGGGGCGGTCCGACACGATTTACCGCACCGCCGCCGATTTCACCCCGGGGGATTTTTTCGGTCCGCGGCTCCGCCGGAGCGGGTCGCTCGTCAGGGGGATCCGCGTCGGCAGCAACCGCGACGTGACGCTCAATTCCGGGTTCAGGCTCCAGATGTCGGGGAACATCTCGAACGACGTCGAGGTGGCCGCTTCGCTCACCGACGAGAACAGCCCGATCCAGGCGGAGGGGACGACACAGACCCTGCAGGAACTCGACCGGGTGTTCATCGAGCTGCGGGGGCCCGGGGCGGCGGCGACGCTCGGAGACCTCTCGCTCGGGTTTTCGGAGGGCCGGTTCGGCCGCCTCAACAGAAAGTTGCGGGGGGCACTCGGCGCCTGGACCCCCGGCGAGGGCCCGGTCCGGGGCGGCGCGGAGGCCGGCGGAGCCTCCGTCCGCGGGAAGTACGCGTCGAACGATATCCGCGGAGTGGACGGCGTCCAGGGTCCCTACCGCCTCACCGGGAAGAACAATGAATTTCCGGTGATCGTCATCGCCGGGACCGAGCGGGTCTATATCGACGGGCGGGAGATGGTGCGGGGCCTCCTGAACGATTACACGATCGATTACAGCCTGGGCGAGGTGACGTTCACCACGCGCACGCGGATCACCTTCGCGTCGAGGATCGTGGTGGAGTTCGAATACGCCGACCGCCGGTATTCCCGGAACTTCCTGGGGGGGCGGGCCCGGTTCTCCTCGGAGGACGGCCGGTGGAGCGTGGGGGGGATGGCCCTCCGGGAAAACGACGACGAGAACGCCCTCCAGGACGGCGATCTGAGCCCGTCCGACCGTCAGCTCCTTGCCGCGGCGGGAGACGATCCCGGGTTGGCCTCCCGTTCGGGAATCGTACTCGCAGGGCCGGGGAAGGGCAGGTATGAACTCCGGGACACGACCGTGTTTGTTCCCGTCCCGGGGGGCATGGTCGACACGACCGTGCTCGTCTTCAATCCCTCCGACACGCTCAGGGCGGTGTACAATGTCGTCTTCAGTCACGTCGGGCCCTCCGGCGGCGATTACGAGAGGGTCTCCGCGGGCCATTACCGGTACGCCGGCCCCGGGAGGGGCTCGTACGCCCCCGTGAGGTTCCTGCCGTTCGCGGAGCGCCGGGCGTTCGCCAACGTCGCACTCAGCGGCGAGCTCCCGGGGGAATTCGGCGTCGACGCCGAGTATGCCGCGTCGTCGTTCGACCGGAACAGTTTTTCCACGCTCGACGACGGGGACAACGGCGACGGCGCCTACGACGTCGCGCTTCGCTACGGGACGGCGGGCCTGTCGCGGGGCGGCAGCGGCGCCGCCGGATTCGGCCTGAAGGTGAGGGAGCGCCGGACGGGCGCGCATTTCGCCCCGCCGGAGCGCTACGAGGAAATCGAATACGACCGGGAGTGGAACACCGGGGGCGCCCGCGGGGGTCGGGACCTCCTGCGCGACGCCGCGCTGACGTTCTCGCCGGCGGGCGGGCCGGGGTTCGACGGTTACGCGGGGCTCCTCAAACGAGGGACCGGGTTCTCCTCTGGACGGTATTCCACGGGGGTACGGGCGGGGGACGGCCTGCGCTATTCGATCGAACTGCTCCGCAGCGACGACGCTCCGTCGATGCGGTCGACGCGGAGAGTTCGCCAGGAGGGGAACGGCCGGTTCGACCTGGGCCCCTTCACACCCCGGCTCACCTGGAGGAGCGAGCGCCGCGCCGACCGGTCGGATTCCAGCGGGGGCCTGCTGCCCGCCAGTTACGAGTTCCGTGAGCTCACCCCCGGGGTCTCGATCGACAGCGTCCTCGGGATGTCGGGCTCGGCCGATTTCGGATACAGGCGCGACGACTCCGTCCGCGCCGGGGACCTGACGAAGGCGGTGGAATCGTTCTTCCAGACGTACCGCTGGAGCCTCGACGGGGCGGGCTGGGTGCACTCCTCGATCGACCTCCTCCTGCAGAAGCGGCGTTACGACCGGGCCTTCACGCCGAAGCGAACGGAAAACAGCGCGCTCGTCCGATCGCTCACCCGGCTCTCCCCGGCGGACCGCGTCGTGCAGGCCGACCTCTTCTACGAAGTCAGCCCCGAGCAATCGTCCCGGCTCGAGCGCCTGTTCCAGCAGGTGCCGAGGGGGACGGGGAACTACCGGTACGCGGGCGACCTCAATTCCAACGGCGTCATCGACGAACCCGATTTCAGGCCGGTGCGGTACGACGGGGATTACGTCCTCCTCACCCTTCCGACCGACAGCCTGGTCCCCGTGCTGAACCTGCGGTCGAGCGTCCGGTTCAGGTTCGACCTCTCGCGGCTCTTCACCCCGGGCGGGTGGCAGGGCCCGGGGTTCCTCTCCCCGCTCTCCGGGGAGACCTACGTGCGCGTCGAGGAGAAAAGCGCGGACACCGTCCGCGGGAACGTCTATCTCCTGAAGCTCGGAACGTTCCGCCGTCCCGCCACGACCCTGCAGGGGACGCTCCTCTTCCTCCAGGAGCTGAACCTCTTCGAATCCGATCCGCGGTTTTCCATGAAGGTCCGGTTCCAGCAGCGGAGGGGGTTCACCCGGCTCTCGGGAGGGGACGAAGCGGTCTACTCCAGGGAGCGGGGCGCGCGGTTCCGCTGGTCGCTCGGCGCGGAGCTCTCCAACCAGGTGGAATTCCGCCATCAGACCGATGCCGTGGCGGGGACCCGGGAGTCGGTGCGGAACCGGTCTGTCCATTCGACTTCGGTCGATCTCGAATGGACCTACAGGCCCGCGGGCGATCTGGAGTCGACGTTCGGCTTCGGTTTCGGCCACGCCAAAAATTACGAAATAGCCACCGCCTCGCTCAATTCCCAGCGGGTATCGGTCTCGTACCTCGTCAGCGAAGTCGGCCGGCTCCGGACCGATTTCGGCCGGGAGGAAGCCGTCGTCGCCGGCATCTCCACCGACCTCCCGTACGAACTGACCCGCGGACGAATTCCGGGCACGACATGGATTTGGGGTGGAACATTTGAATATCGCTTGACGCGATTCCTTGAATCGTCAATGCGATATGAAGGAAGGAAGGAGGGGTACCTCCGCGCGGTGCACGCGGGAAGTCTCGAAGTCAGGGCGTTTTTCTGAACCATTTCGTTCCACGCTGTTCCACGAACGACGGGCATGAATTTGCCGCCGGCGGGGCGCCGGAAAATGTCCGAATATTTTTTTTTGGCTTGCATTTTTACGGAGAGATTGGTATACTGATCCGCGATCAGTTCCGCATCGATCGCACCGCACGTCACACCGTCGCCGATTCAACAAAGAGGAACTGCCCGGGGGGAAACGGTCAAGTCCTGCTACGCTCATCTCCTAATTCACGGTACTCCTGCATCGATCACAGACAAACGCTTTTCACCCGACATTGAACATGGCAGAACTGATTGCAACGAGTGACGCGGCAAGGGTTGCAAGTCTGGTCAGAAAAAAATTCCGGGGCGACGGTTCGAAACGGCGCAGTGATGCGTCCGACCTGCGTCCGGTCGCCACGAAAGTGTACTGCACTTCCTTCGAGTCGAAGATCGGAAGGATCTACGTGGCCTCCACCGACAACGGTGTCTGCAAAATCAGCGTCCCGAAGGAATCCCGGAAGGATTTCTTCGCGTGGCTGAAGCAGCATTTCGACGTCGACGCCATCATCGATAACCGGTCAAAAAACAAGGAAGTTATAGACCAGCTCAACCGGTATTTCAACGGGAAGCTCGCGAAATTCACGATACCCGTCGACCTGATCGGCACCCCGTTCCAGATGCGGGTCTGGAAGGAACTTTCCCGGATCCCCTACGGCGTGACATCGACGTACAAGCACGTCTCCCGCAGGGTTTCGGCGCCGAAGGGTTTCCAGGCCGTCGGCCGGGCGTCGGGCCGCAACCCCCTCCCGATCATCATCCCCTGCCACCGCGTCCTCGGAGCGAACGGCGCGATGGTCGGGTATTCGTGCGGGGTCAAGACCAAGGAACTCCTCCTCCGGCTCGAGGGAGCCATCA
>CAZQSM010000010.1:0-44199 GCA_964596065.1 uncultured Chlorobiaceae bacterium
CCTCGCCCGCGCAGACCCTGGCGAATTCGGAGACGTGCGTGACGTTCGGCGTGAGCTTGATGATGAGCGTTTTCGGCGTGAGTTTCCTGAGGCGGCGCGTGATTTCACCCGTCATGTCCGGCCGGGTCCCGAAGCTCAGCCCCCCCTCCTTCACGTTCGGGCAGGAGACGTTGATTTCGTAGGCGTGGATCCCCTCCTCACCCTCCAGGAGCGAGAGGACGTCGCAGTACTCGTCGACGGAACTCGCCGCGATGTTCGCGACGATCGCCGTGTCGAACGTCCGGAGGGCCGGCAGCTTGTTTTCGATGAAGTCCCGCACGCCGATGTTCGCCAGGCCGATGGAATTGAGCATCCCCCCCGCCGTCTCAACGATCCTGTCGGGCGGATTGCCGTCGCGGGGTTTCATCGAGAGCGACTTGGTGACGATGCCGCCGATCCTGTTCACGTCCGAGAGCTGCGGTATGTCGTTCCCGTACCCGAAGGTGCCGGAGGCGACGAGCACCGGGTTCTTGAGGGCGAGGGCCCCGATCCGCACGCGAAGGTCGGCCATCGGTCAGATCACCACGTCGAGGGAGTTGAACACCGTCCCGTCGCGACACACGAGCGCGTATTTCTTCGGTCCCTGTCTCAGTTCAACCGGGCATCCCTGACAGATCCCGATTCCGCAGGCCATCGGGCTTTCCAGGGAGAGTTCGCACGGGACGGAACATTCGGCGGCCAGGGCCGAGAGGGCCCGCAGCATCGGCGTGGGGCCGCATGCAAAAATTTTCGCCGATCGCTCTCCGGCGCCCGCGATCTCCTTCCGCAGCAGGTCGACGACCGTCCCGTGGTGCCCTGCCGAGCCGTCGTCGGTGGCGACCGAGACGTTGTCGAGGTGCCGCGGAACGATCTGCGACCCGTTGCGTGCGCCAAGATAGGTGCGGACCCTTTTCCCGGTCTTCCGCAGTTCCGCGGTCAGGACCGGCATCGGCGCGATCCCCAGGCCTCCCGCCACCAGGAGCGCCTCCTCATAGTCGCCCGCCACGCCGAAGGCATTGCCGAGGGGACCGATGATGTCGAGCGGCCCGCCGGACGCGCCGGACGCGAGGATTTTCGTGCCGAGTCCGACGACGTTGAAAATGAGCTGGATCCGGTCGCCGTCGATGTTATACACGCTGAAGGGCCGGCGGAGGAGGGGTACAACGTGGTCGCGCATCCTGATGTTGAGGAACTGTCCCGCCCTCACCTCCCGGGCGAGTTCCGGGGCACGGAGGGTCAGGACGTGGATGTTCGGGGCGATCTCGGCGACCGCTTCGACCGGGTAGAACCCCTGCGTCATCGGTGGCTGCCGCCAATTCCCGGCCGGAGAACAGGATCCCCCGCCGCGGATCCCGGGTCGTCATCGGGATCCCCCGGATCGTCTGGTTCCTCGTCGGGGTCGACAGGGTCCGCGTCGGGATCCACCTCGTCATCCTCCTCGGGATTGTAATACTCGTCGTCGTCGGGATCGGCCGGCAGTTTCCCGACCTCGCCCGGAGGCGGAAGCGCGGACCCCCTGCCCTGGGCGGGATCCGCCGCGATTCTACCGACGAGTTTCTTCTGCGGCTTCGGGATCGGCCTGATCTCCTTGAACTTGACGTATTGTTTCAGCTTCGAGGTGTCGGCCCGTACGGCGACCCGCGGCCCCGCGCTGGCGGCGTACACCGAGGCGGGGTATTCCTTGATGAGCCGCGTGTACCAGGCGTCGGCGCTGTCGAGGTCGATGGAGGCGTTCTCGTACACCCATCCGATCGCGTAGTACGCCTTCGGGCTGATCAGCGTGTCGCGCGATTCGGCGGCAAGCCCCTTGAGGTTTGTGAGGGCGAGCCCATGGTCGGGGTGTTCACCGAAGAGGAGCCGCTCGGCCTCCCGGTACCGGCGGGATTCTTCCGTTTCCTTGACGGCCGTGGTATCCATTCCCCGTGCCCTCCGGACCTGTTCGGCATACTCGGTCTCGCTGAAATCTTCAAGGAGGATGTCGTAGAGCGAATCGACCGACGCCGAATCGGCAGAGAGCTTGTGGATTTCGGACATCGCGTAGAGGGCCTTCGGGACGAGTGGCGACGCGGAGTTCTCCCCGACCAGGGTGGAAAAATAGTGGAGGGCCGAATCGGGGAGCCCGAGGTCGAGGAGGAAAATCCCCCCGAGCTCGAACCGGCTCGCTGCGATCCGCTCCACGAGCTCGGCGGCCGTGAGGCTGGCCTGCGGCTTCGCCGCCGCGGCCGACCCCTTCGACGGTGCCTTTTTTACAGGGTCATTTCTCATCTTCCCGGCGACCGCCGATTCCGGATCCTCCGGCAGCTGCCCGTCGTCCTCCGTCAACCCGGGGGCGTCCGGATCACCGGGGTCCGGGACGAGGTGGCGCGGCCGGCTCCGGACGATCCGCATGCTGACATTATCGGAAGAGATCGTTGCCGGGGTTCCCCGCCGCCCCCGTTCCCCGGCGACCTCTTCAGGCCCATCGTCGAGGGTATCATCCTCCGCGATGCCGGCGTCGGCCAGGGCGCTGTCAGGCGCCGCGGCCGTGGCCGATCCGCTGTCGGAGAGGACCGCGCTCGTATCCGGATTGAGCATCGCCCGCAGCGTGCTGTCGTCCTTCGCGAGCAGGTCGCGCGTCTTGACATAATGATCGAGCGAGGTGAACCGGACGCTCGCGGGTTGCGTCACCGTCGAACCGGGAAATTCCCCCTTGGCCTTCTCGAAAAACTTCCTGGCGCCCGCCAGGTTGCGGTAGTGCCGTTCGAAGATCTCCCCCCTCCTGTAATAACTCCTGGCGGCGGCGTCGGTCCGCTTGTAGGTCGAATCGATGATCTCATAGAGCGTGAAGGCCGCGGCTGAATCGCCCCTGTTCCAGTAGGCGTTGGCGATCTCCAGGTCGACGAGCGCCGACTGGTCCGGTTTCAGGGGCCAGGCGATGATTTCGTCGAACGTCTCGAGGGCCTCTTCCGGGCGGCCTGAAAGTGAGAGCATAGCCCCCTCGCGGAGCCGCGCGTTGAAATTCATCGCCGGGGAGGGACTGAACTCCCTGACCAGGGCGTACGCCCCCGCCGCCCGGGGATAATCTTCCGTCGTCTCGTAGACCGTTCCGAGCTGGTATTGCGCGATCGCCTTCAGTTCTCCGTCGGCGTCGATGTCACCGATCCTTCCGAGGGTTTCCGCCGCCCTCACGTATTCGCCCCGGTCGGCGTAGATCTGCGCCTCGAGCATTGTCATTTCGAGACGGATGTCGCCGGGAATATCCTCCTCCTCCCCCGTGGAGCCGGCGACGCCGAATTCCCGGGCGGCAAGGAGCGCCTCTTCGTCGTTTTTCCCCTGGTAGAGGGCCTTCGCGTACCAGAGCCGGGCCTCGGCGCGCTGGTCGCTGGAGGGAAAATTGTCGAGCAATTCCCTGAACTTCCCCGCGGCGGACTCGGTCTCGTTCTGGTAGAGATACGCTTTTCCGATCATCATGATCGCGTCCTCGACGTAGCCGCTCTCGCCGTGGAACTGGATGACACGCGAGCCTTTTTCGATGACCTTCTCGAACTTGGCGATGATCGCCTGGTTGATCTTGAACGGGGCGAAATAGTTGCTGTCGCGCGCCGGCTGGGGCGCTTTCATGACGTCCTCAACGGCCTGATCGAACAGCTGTCCGGCGTTGTAGTAGGTGTTGAAGTAGGCGGTGGCGTTGCGATAGGTGGCGCACCCGGAGAGCGTGAGGAATCCGGCGACGACGGGGAGCAGGAGAATTCTCACCGGAAACGCGGTCATGAGACTATCGACAGGAAACGAGTCATGCAGATAGTCTCAGTATAAATAAAACGCGGCCTAAATGCAACGCGGGCGGCGCCCGGCCGCGGGCCCTCAGCGGGCGATCTTCCTCAGAAAACCATCGAGGATGGTCGATAAATCCGGCCTGGTGATCTCCGCCAGGTCGTATTTTACCCTGGTCGAGGGCCGCGCGATGGTGATGACGCGCCGGAGGTCGATCGGCGTCCCGATGATGACCCCGTCGCACTCGACCCGGTTGATGGTATCCTCGAGGTCCCGGACCTGTTCCTCCCCGTATCCCATCGCCGGAAGGAGCGGCCCGATGCCCGGATATTTCCTGAACGTTTCGGCGATCGATTTCACCACGTACGGCCTCGGATCAACGATCGCCGACGCGCCGAATTTCCTCGCCGCGATGACGCCCGCCCCGTACTCCATACCGCCGTGGGTCAGCGTCGGCCCGTCCTCAACGACCAGGACCCGCCTTCCCCTGATGACCGTCTCGTCTTCGACCGTGATGGGCGACGCGGCCTCGATGATGACGGCCCCCGGGTTGACGGCGTGGACATTCTTCCTGACCGTGTCGATGTTGTCGCGCGAGGCGGTTTCCACCTTGTTGAGGACCACCACGTCGGCGAGCAGGACATTGGTCGCGCCGGGATAGTAGGAGAGCTCGTGCCCGGGCCGGTGCGGGTCGGCGACCGTGATGGTCAGGTCCGGCCTGTAGAACGACATGTCGTTGTTGCCGCCGTCCCAGACGATCACGTCGGCTTCCTCCTCCGCCTGCCGGAGGATCGCCTCGTAATCGACGCCCGCGTAGATGACCGTGCCGTTGACGATGTGCGGTTCGTACTCCTCCATCTCCTCCACCGTGCACCGGTGGGTCTTCAGGTCCTCGAGGCTCTTGTACCGCTGCACCCGCTGCCTGACGAGGTCGCCGTAGGGCATCGGGTGGCGGATCGCGACGACGCGTTTCCCCCGTTCCCGGAGCAGGTCGCAGATCTTCCTCGAAGTTTGGCTCTTGCCGGCCCCGGTCCGCACGGCGACAATGGCGATGACGGGTACGCTGCTCTTCAGCATCGTCTGTCGCGCGCCGAGCAGTTTGAAATCGGCGCCCGCGGCCATCACGGCCGACGCCTTCGACATGATTTCCTCGTTGGAGACGTCCGAGTAGGAAAAGACCACCTCGTCGATCTTCAGCTTCGCGATGAGTTCGCGCAGCTCCGATTCGGGGTGGATCGGAATGCCGTCGGGATAGTGCTCACCGGCGAGCGCGGCCGGATATTTCCTGCCGTCGATGTTCGGTATCTGGGTCGCGGTGAAGGCGGCGACCCTGCACGAGTCGTCGCCGCGATAGACGGTATTGAAATTATGGAAATCGCGCCCCGCGGCCCCCATAATGATGACCTGCTTTTTTTTCATCGTCGACGCCTTTCGAATGGGAGATGGTCGGTTTTTCCTTCAAGGGCTCAAGAACCGTGCCAGAGATACCCCCCCAAATCGTTCCGGGATTCCTATTTTCACGACGGCATTCCACCGCTTCCGCCGAAAAATGAGAAAAAATGGCGCGGGTAGACCCAATGGTGATCATGACCGGCCGCCGCCTTCCCTGTCGAATATCACGACACCGGTGACGGATTTTTCGACGCCGCCCCAAGCGTCGATGGTGAACCGGTTTACAGGCCGCCCGGAATTCGTCCCGCCGCCGTGTGGTATTTTTCGACATCACGCCCCCTGATCGGCGGAATCATCGCTCCCGGAAAACGCGACGACGATTGGACTTGGCGGGATGCTGCCGCGACGGAGACTCTGGCATGATTCTTACAGGTGGTACGGGAGAAGGGAACACTGAACAACCGAACATCAACCTGAGGAGCATACCAATGACAGTCTTATTCGTGATAGCGACCGTGCTGCTCTTCCTCACCATCGACTGGCTGGTCCAGCGATCGAGGGAGAAGAGCGCCGCCGGGGCGGTCATCGCCCCGAGGCCGGCCCGCGAACTCTCCGTCCGGATTCCGGACGGTATTTTCTTCGCGCCATCCCATACCTGGTTGAACCTCTTCCCCTCGGGGAAGGTGAGGCTTGGCGTCGACGATTTCATCTCCCGGCTGCTCGAAAAACCGGGGATCACGCTGCTGCGGTCGGCCGGCGACACGATCGCGAAGGGGGACCCGATCCTCACGCTCCGCTCCGACGGGCACAGCCTCACGGTGAGGGCCCCGATCGACTGCGAGATCGTCTCCGTCAATGACGCGCTCCCGAGGAACCCGCAACTGCTGGAGGAGAGCCTGTTCAGCGACGGATGGGCCTACATGATCAGGCCCGCCCGCAACGCCGACCTGAAGAACCTCCTGCTCGGATCGGAGACCCGGCAGTGGATCCGGACGGAATACCAGCGGCTCAAGGACCTCCTCGCCGGCGTCAGCCGCGACGGGACGCTCCGTCCCGCGTTCCTCCAGGAGGGCGGCCCGCCGATCGCCGGGGTCCTGAATCAGATGGACGATGACATCTGGGGCCAGCTCGACGCCCAATTCCTCCGGACAGAAGAATAAAGGGACAGGCCATGATCAGGAAAAAAGCGCTGCTCATCGACTTCACCCTCTGCATCGGCTGCAACGCCTGCCAGGACGCGTGCAAGGCCGAAAACGGCCTGCCGGAGGGGGCGGAAACACGCCTCTCCTCCACCGCCTACACGGCGCTGGAGGAGCACGACGGGACGTACGTGCGGCGGCTCTGCCAGCACTGCATCGACCCGACGTGCGCCTCGGTCTGCCCCGTCGGGGCCTTCACCAAGACCGCCGAGGGTCCCGTGCTCTACGACGAATCCAAATGCATCGGATGCCGCTACTGCATCCAGGCGTGCCCGTTCCAGGTGCCGCGGTACGAGTGGAGCAGCAACTATCCCCGCGTGCAGAAGTGCATCTTCTGCGTGGAACGCCAGAAGCGGGGCCTCCCGACGGCGTGCGCGGAAGCGTGCCCCACCGGGGCCACCACATTCGGCGACCGCGACGACCTGATCCGGGAAGCGCGCGACAGGATCGCCGCGGAACCGGGAAAATACGTCGACCGGATCTACGGGGTCGAGGAGGTCGGCGGGACGTCGGTGCTGTATCTGTCGGGCGTCCCCTTCGAGGATCTCGGGTTCAAGACGCAGATGGCGAATACGGCCCTCCCCGGGCTCACCTGGCAGGCCCTCTCGAAGATCCCCACCGTCGTCAGCGTCGGGGGGGTGTTCCTCTACGGCATCTGGTGGATAACGAGCCGGCGGACCGAAGTGCGAAAGCTGGAGGAGGAGGTCCGGGCGTCAGCGGGCCGGCGGAACGGCGACACCGATCAACAGACCAACGAATGAACGGATGAGCATATGAAAAACTACCTGCGTTCACTGACGTTCTGGAGGGTCACGGCGACCCTGATCATCCTGGCCGGGATCTACTCCACGGTGATCCGCTTCACCCAGGGCCTCGGGGCCACCACCAACCTGACCGACGAGTTTCCCTGGGGGATCTGGATCGGGTTCGACATCCTCTGCGGCGTCGGCCTCGCCGCGGGGGGCTTCACGCTCGCGGCGATGGTCCATATCTTCCACATCAAACGGTTCGAACCGATCCTCCGGCCCACGATCCTGACGGCGTTCATGGGGTACCTCCTCGTGATCTTCGCCCTGATGTTCGACCTCGGCCGGCCGCTGCAGATCTGGCACGCCCTGATCATGTGGAACCCGCGTTCGGTGATGTTCGAGGTCGCCTGGTGCGTCATGCTCTATACCACCGTCCTGGCCCTCGAATTTTCCCCGGTCCTCCTGGAAAAATTCGGCCTCGTGAAGGCCCAGAAGGTGATGCGGAAAATGACGATGCCGCTCATCATCATCGGCGTGCTCCTCTCGACGCTGCACCAGTCGTCCCTCGGCTCGCTCTACCTGATCGTCCCGGAGAAGCTGTACGGGCTCTGGTACTCCCCGTACCTCCCGGTCTTCTTCTTCTTCTCGGCGATCGCGGTCGGGTGCGCGATGGTGATTTTCGAGTCGTTCATGAGCTCGAGGGCGTTCAACAAGGGGCTCGAGATGGACCTGCTGGACGACATCGCGCGTGTCAGTGTGGTGATGCTGGCCGTCTACCTGACGATGAAAATCGCCGACCTCTCCACGCGCTCTGCGTTCGGGCTGCTGCTCCTTCCCCGGACGGAAACGTACCTCTACTGGCTGGAGATCGGGCTCGGCGTGGTCGCCCCGCTCCTGCTTCTCTCGCTGGCGAAGGTGCGCCGGAGCAGGCAGGGACTCTTCGCCGGGGCCGTGATGATCATCCTGGGGTTCCTCCTGAACCGGATCAACATCAGCATCACCGGGATGGAGGCGTGGTCGGGGGTCTCCTACTTCCCCTCCTGGATGGAGCTCAGCATCACCGCGATGATCGTCACCATCGGTTTCATCGTGTTCGCGTTCGCCTCGAAACACCTGCCGCTCTTCAGCCACGACGGCCATGGCGCCGGGCGCTCGCCGGATGCCGGTGGACGGCCGGTGACGGCCGACGACATCCGGGAAGACCTGCGTTTGATTTCACAACCGAAATCGATTGGGGGCTACCATGAAGTCCACTTCCGCTGACGGCCCGGCGGGCCGCCTGGGCACGAGCAACAACCGCTGCGTCTGGATGGAAGCGGGGATCCTCTCCTACCTCCTCTGCGACAGGGAGTTCGAGTGCGACCACTGTCCGCTCGACGAGGCGATGCGGAGTCATTTTTCCGGCGACGCGAGGCGGGCGGCCCCGGCCCCCTCCCCGCGAGCGGCAGGCGATTCCCCACCGCGCCCGCGAAGTGTATCGCTCTACACGCCCGCCCACCTGAAAGTTTCGTTCCTCGACGGCGGGAGCTGCCGCCTCTACCTGGAACCGGGGGTCGCGGGGCTGCTGCCTCCGGTGCGTTCTGTGGTCCTCCCCCGGAAAGGCGAACACATCTCCCCCGACGGTTTCTGCTGCTGGCTGATCTTCGAAGGGGGCACCCTCCCGGTGAAACTCCCGTTCGGCGCGACGGCGGGGGAAGGGAATCCGCTGCTCGCCGACCGTCCGCGCATCCTGAACGGGCCCGCCACCGATGACGCCTGGCTCTTCGAATTCGAACCGGACAACCAAACCGCCGCGAGGAAGACGCTCCTGAACGACCGCGAGGCCGCGTCGAAATTCGGGTCCGACCGGGAGATGTTCACGAGCGTGGTGATGGAGTGCGTCCGCCCCGAGGAGGCGAACGTGGGCAGGACATTTCAGGATGGCGGGCGATTCGTGGACGACCTCGCGACGCTCATCGGTCCGGTGAAATACCTCGGCATCCTGCGGAGGGTGTTCTGGGGCCGACGATGACCCGTTCTCAGATATAAGAATATTCCCCGCCTCCGGACGCGTCGGGGCGTTATTCAGCCCGACAGGCCGGGTCGGTGCCCCCGATCCATGGCACGCATCTTGCAATATCCAGGAGGGGAAACCTATGGCCATCAGGCACAGCCTTCGCTTCAGGATTCTGGTCGGCTCCATCCTGCTCCTGCTCACGCTCTTCGGGGTCTACGCGTTCGTGACCGTCCGCTATTACGGCGACCGGATGACCCAGCAGGTGCTGCAAAGCGCCAACCGGATGAGCGACGTCATCAGGCAGTCGACCCACTACGGGATGCTGCTGAACCGGCGCCAGGACGTGCACGAGATCATCACGATGATCGGCACGGAACCGGGCGTGGAGGGGATCCGCATCTTCAACAAGCGGGGCGAAATCATGTTTTCGACCTCGAAGCAGGAGGAACGCACGGTCGTCGACCTGCAGGCCGAGGCGTGCTACGCCTGCCACGAAAAGGAAAAACCCCTTTCTTCGCTCACCCCCGGCAACCGCACGCGCATTTTTCCGTCGACGGACGGCCACCGGATCCTCGGGGTCATCACGCCGATCCGAAACGACCCCTCCTGCTCGACTTCAGCGTGCCATGCCCACCCCGCCGGGCAAACCGTCCTCGGCGTGCTCGACGTCCGCCTCTCCCTCGCCGAGGCCGACGCCGCGATGGCCGACGCCCACCGGACGGTGATCATCCTCGCCGTCGTGACGATCCTGATCGTCGCGTCGGTCGCCGGGTGGTATTTTTCGGTGACGGTAATCCGGCCCGTGCGTATCCTGATGCACGGCGCGCGGGAGGTGTCGGGCGGGAACCTCGACCACCGCATCGATATCCCCTCGAGGGACGAGCTCGGCCGGCTCGGGGACGCGTTCAACGCGATGACCTCGTCGCTCCGCCATGAGAAGGAACAGAACCGGCGGTGGGCCGACACGCTGCAGGAGAAGGTGATCGAAAAGACGTCGGAGCTGACGGAGATCCACAGGCGGATCGTCCACGTCGAAAAAATGGCCTCGCTCGGGAAGCTCGCGGCCACCGTCGCTCACGAACTGAACAACCCCCTCGAGGCCATCCTCACCTACGCCCGGCTCATCGGGCGGCGCATTCGCAACGAGGCGGGCCAGGCCCCCGCGATGCAATCCACGCTCGAGGATGTCGACCTGATCGCGAGGGAAACGACGCGGTGCGGGACGATTGTGAGAAACCTCCTCCTGTTCTCCAAACAGCAGGTGAACGAATTCGCGCTCGTCCCGGTCCGTGGCATCATCGACCGTGCGGGCCGGCTCGTGAGGCACCATTTCGAGATCTCTTCGGTGCGGTTCGACATCCACGTATTCGACGACACCGCCGCGCTGATGTGCGACGAAGGGCAGATCCAGCAGGCCCTCGTGGCGCTCTTCATCAACGCGGTGGAGGCGATGCCGGGGGGTGGGTCGATCGTTGTCCGCGTCGATCCCCTCCCCGACGACGAAATCGAGATCACGGTTTCGGACACCGGCGTCGGGATCGCGGAGGAGGACCTGCCGAGGCTCTTCGAACCGTTCTTCACGACGAAAAAGGACGGGCGCGGGGTCGGCCTCGGCCTGAGCGTCGTGTACGGGATCGTCGAGCGCCACGGTGGCCGGATCTCGGTGACGTCGACGCCCGACACGGGGACATCCTTCCACATCGTCCTTCCGCGGGTCCCGCCGGCGGTCGGTCCGTCGAAACAGGCTGAACACAACATTGCAGGTGGGTTATGATCAACAAGAGTTCGATCCTCATCGTCGACGACGAATCCAACGTCCGGGACTCGCTCTCGAAATGGTTCCGCGAGGACGGCTACGACATCGGAACGGCCGACAACGCCGCCGCCGCGCTGCGGTGCCTGCAGGAAAGGCACTGGGACGTGATCCTCCTCGACATCAAGATGCCCGGGATGGGAGGAATGGAACTCCAGCAGCGCCTGAAGGAAAACGGCACGACTTCGGCGATCATTTTCATCACCGCCCACGCGTCGGTGGATACGGCCGTGCAGGCCCTGAAATCGGGGGCGTTCGATTACGTCACCAAACCGGTCGATCCCGACCACCTCTCCCACCTCGTCCGGAACGCCCTCCGCCAGGGGGAGCTCGCCGGTGAAAACGTCAAATTGAAGGAGCAGATCACCGAATTTTCGCGCGTCGACGACATGATCGGCGAGGCGCCGGTGATGAAGAAGGTCTATGAGCTGATCGAGACCGTGGCACCGACCGACACCACGGTGATGATCCGGGGAGAGAGCGGCACCGGGAAGGAACTGATCGCCAGGGCGATCCACGGGAACAGCCAGCGCAAGTTCTTCCCGATCGTGACGGTCAACTGCGGGGCGTTGCCCGAGGGGATCCTGGAAAGCGAACTCTTCGGCCACGAGCGCGGCGCGTTCACGGGCGCGCAATACCAGCGGAAGGGGAAGCTCGAACTCGCCGACGGCGGGACGCTCTTCCTCGACGAGGTGGGCAACATCGACGCGAAGACCCAGATGGACCTCCTCCGGGTCATCGAGACGAAACAATTCTCCCGAGTCGGGGGCAACAACACCATCACGGTCGACTTCCGGGTGATCTGCGCGACCAACAAGAACCTGGAGAAGGCGGTGGCCGACGGGACGTTCCGGGAGGACCTCTACTACCGTCTGAACGTCTTCACGATCGTGGTCCCGCCCCTGCGGGAACGAAAATCGGACATCCCGAACATCGCCGGTTACTTCGTCAGGAAATACGCCCAGGCGATGGGGAAGTCGATCCACTCGATTTCCCCCGAGGCGATGGACATGCTGATCCGCTACGACTGGCCGGGAAACGTGCGGGAGCTGGAAAACGCCATCGAGCGCGCGATGGTCGTGGGGAAATCGCCGTCGATCCTTCCCCATGAACTTCCGATCCAGGTGAACGACCGGGGGAAGGCGCCCTCCGGCGGCTCCCTGGCGGCGATGGAGAGGGAACACATCCGAAACGTCCTCGAGGAGAACAGGTGGAACATCAGCCGGTCCGCCGAAATCCTCGGGATCGACCGCGCCACACTCTACAATAAGATCGAACGGTATGGCATCCCCAGGCCCGCGTGAGTCCCACAATCCATATCCTCAACGGCTCGTCGGTGGCGCTGCTCCCGGAGCTCGCAGCGGTCGCGGAGAACGCTGCGAGGGTCTTCGGGATGCCGGTCTTCGCCCGGCGGATGGAGCCGGAACTCCGGCCCGCGTACGATCCGATGCGCGGTCAGCACAATTCCACCAGGATCCTCTCCGCGTTCCTCGAACGCCCGCATCCCGGTGACGACAAGCATCTCCTGGTTGTCGACGTCGACCTCTTCATTCCCGTGCTGACATTCGTCTTCGGGGAGGCGGAGTTCGGAGGGACGGCGGCGATCGTTTCGACCCACCGCCTCTCGAACCGGTACTACGGGCTCCCCGGGAACCACCGGCTCCTGATCGGGCGTCTGGAGAAGGAGATCATCCACGAACTGGGCCATACGTTCGGCCTGTTCCATTGCCGGCAGTTCGAGTGCGTCATGCGCTCCTCGACATACGTCGGGGAGATCGACGTCAAGAAGGCCACCCCCTGCCCCGATTGCGCCGCGATGCTGCGTGAAATCTACGCGGGACCCTGATCGCCGGCGTCCCCCTTCTTCGACCTCAGCCTGGTAAAAATCAGCGATCCGACCAGCAGCACCGTCCCGAGGACGAGGAAAGACACGATCCGGTACGTCGGGCCGAGCTGCGCGATGCCGATGACCACGACGTAGAGGACGGTTCCGAGAAGCGTCAGGTGGCCCATCCACCGGTATTTCGGGGATCGGATGATGAGGTTCATCAGGTAATACATTCCCGCGATGCCCACCCACGAGAGGGCAACGTATTCCCCCGCGACAAGGTGGTAGGTGGAGTAGGGAAAGATCAGAAACCCCGTGGCGAGGTAGGCGTTGCGCATCATCTCCGTCTTCAATTCGAGCCGGTCCTGCTGCCATCTCAGGATCCGGGCGCTGGCGAGGGCCACGACGCCGATGCCGATGCTGATCCCGCTCTCCTCCCCCCCGACGACGACGTAGCCGATCACGATCAGCAGGTAGATGGCGAAGTTCGCGACGACGATGAACCGGGACCGGAACCAGATGGCGGTGGCCACGACGATGAGGCTCTGGACCGACAGCCAGACGAACATTTCAGGGATGGCGGTCGATTTGATGATCGCCACCGAGAGCGCCATATAGCCGAGCATCACGTAGGCGAAGGTCGAAAACCGGCTTCGTTCCTTCATCCAGAAGGCGATCGCGAGCGCCAGCAGGAGCGCCGAGGCGGCCAGGTGCATCCCGACCATGGTCATCGGAAACGCGGCGGCGGAATGGAGCAGGAAGACGCCGTAGCTTCCCCCGCCGTTCAGGAATGACGCCATGATGACACCGATGCCCTCCTGCTTCCGGTCCGGCCTGAACAGGACGCCGATCGAAAGGACCAGCGCGTAGAGCAGGAGAAACCAGAGACTCGCGGCGGGCCCGGTGACGAAACCGGCCGGATTTCCCGCGAAGGGATTATTGAGGGCCCAGACCAGGTGCGTCAGATAGGTGAGGACCGTCGCGTAGGCGAGCACGCCCGTCCATCCGGCCCGGAGGGCCACCGCGACGGTGAGGAGGGCCATCCCGACGATCATCGACAGGACGAACCAGTCCGACCCGACGGCGACGGCCGTCGCGTATCCGGTGGTCAGGGCGATGGAGAACAGGTAGGGTGAGATCCTTCGTACGGCGACGAGGACGTTCAACAGCAGGACCCCGAGCAGGAGGAGGATCCCGTACGGTGATCCCGCCTGCATGACGGGTTCGGGACCGAAATAGAAGAGGCGGAGCGTCGTGAAGAAGAGGAGGACCATCCCCGCCCCCCGGAGATACCGCGAGACGAGGTCGAATGACTTTCGCAGAATGCCCGCCCCGAGGAAGAGGCTGCCCGCCAGCAGATATCCCAGAATTCCGGGGGCCGCGGGCGGAAGCTCGGTGTAGGGAAAGGTGAGCAGAAAGGCCATCCCGAGCGCGAGCACCACGATGCCCGCCTTGGCGAACCAGTTCTGGCCCAGTTCGAACTCGAGTTCGTCCTCCGCGAGCGGCGTCTTCACCGCGGGTGTACCGGGAGTGACGGTCCCCCGCTCCGGTGCGGCCGCCGATGGCGTCGCCGTGCTCAGCGGCGGCAAACCCAGCCGCTCTTCCATCCGGCGAAGGCGCTCGTCGATCAGGCGGAGTCGTTCGTGTAAACCGTCCGGGTCCATCGGGTTCAACCCTGGGATGATGGTCTTGTGCGAAGGTACAGAATTGCGGGGCGAGTGTCAATCACGGGCGTCCGGCATATCCCCGCACAAGGCCGGGGATAAGGAACTCGTGGAGGAATGTACCCTCACCGCGATCGAGATGGGAAAGGCGGAGAAGGAGGATGTGACGTCTGCGGAGGAATTGCCCGGGGGGAGTCCAGGAGCGTGACACTGTCATCGGCCCGTGCCAGGGGGATTGGCGGGCCCCCCCCGGTCCGTCGGTCCGTCGGTCCGTCCGGCCGGCCGTTCCGTTTCGCCGGGGATCAGGGCGGTGGCACCCCCCCCGCCGTCGCTTCGCTGATCCCGGGGAACACCCTGAAGACCTTGTCGAGGTGCGTGATCTCGAGGATCTTCCCGACATCTTTGTTGACCCCGGTGAAGCGGACATCGCCCCCGCTTTTCCGCATCGTCACGACGGCGCACACCATCGAGCCGAGGCCGCAGCTGTTCACGTGCCGGATGGCTTCCAGGTTGACGATCAGGTGCTTCGTTCCCCCGGTGACGAGCGTGCGGACCTCCCGCTTGAACTCGGCCTGTTCCGTCTCGGCGAGGAAATCCCCCTCGAGTGTCAGGACGTCGAATCCGCCGACCTTTCGCGTGGAAATCTTCATGGTGCCTCCGTTCCCCGGCGTGCCCCCGCCTCGCGGAACCGATCCCCGGGACGGGGAAACCGGATACCCGAATGTATGGAAATCCCCGCGGAGGGTCAAATATCAGGCCGGCGACCCTACGCCGAATCAGTCCACCTGAACACCTTCACCCCGACGGCGAAACAGGCCATCCCGACGGCAAGCAGGATGCCGCAAGGAAGGGCCATTTCCGGCAGCGTGAAATGGCGCCAGAGCGCTCCCTCGATGGCGAGTATCGACCATTTCACGGGGCTCACGTTGCTGAGGGTCTGCATCCAGGATGGCATGACGAAGAGCGGGACCATCCCACCGCCGATCATCGACATCACCAGGAGGGCCGCCCAACCGATCCCCCCGGCGGAGCGCTCGGTTTTCCCGAGCACCGCGAGGAGCATCATGATGCCGACGAACGCGACGCAGACGGAGAGGACCGCCAGGCCGGCGTGGATGATCGAGCCGGGGACGACGTCGAAGAAGGCGAAGGCGATGATCAGGAGGCTCACCGAAATGAACATCGTCGTCACGAAACAGGCGAGCGCCTTCCCGGCCAGGATCTGCGAGCGCGTGATCGGGGCGATGCGCAATCGTATGAGCGTCCCCCGCGTCCTCTCCAGGACCAACGAGATGCCGAACGCGGCGGCGCATCCGATCATCCCCCAGACGATGCCCTGCGGAAAGCTGATCTCGTAGGCGTTCTGCGGCCCGGTGCGTTCGCGTACGACGGCCGCCTGCCGGACAATGAGCGGCTGGAGGCCCTGGAATCCGTTCGCCTCCGTGAAGCCTCCGGCGCCGCTGTCGGCCGCCCCACCGAGGAACTGGTCGACTTCGGGCAGGAAGCGCAGGAGCTTGTCGCGGCCGGCGTATTGCCTCGCGCCGGGGGAATGGAGTGAATCGATCGCCTTTCCCAGCATGACCCTGAGCAGGTTCGCGTCGGCCAGGGTCTCCTGCATCGACTCCGCCCCGTGTTTCATCAGGACCCCCTCGAGCAGGCCGGCTTCCGCCTTCCTCGCGGGATCAACGCCGAGTTCCACGGTCGGAGCTTCGCCGTAGAAGAGCCGTTCCCTCGCCTCGCCGAATCCCTTCGTGAGTACGACGTAGGCCGCTCGCTTCCCGAGCCGGACCGACCGTTCGGCGTCCACCCTCCCGGCCATCTCGACGCTGAGCGCTGCGGACCCGGCCAGCCGATCGATGAATTTCCTCGACGCCGCCGAGGAATCCTCGTCGACGACGACGATGGCCATCCCCCTCTCCCCGCCCCCTCCCCCCGAGAAGATGGTCCCGAAAAAGACCGCCATAAGCAGGGGGAAGAAGAAGGTGAAGAAAAAACCGGCCCTGTCGCGCAGAAGCAGCCGCAGGTCCTTGATCGCCAGCGTCATGACCGGTGACATCGTCAGTCCCGCAGCGTACGGCCGGTGAGGTTCAGGAACACCGACTCGAGGTCCGGGTGCTCCACTCGAATGCTGGCCGCCCGGTCTCCGGGTTCGAGCCTGACGATCTCGGCGATGGGGTCGTCGGTCTCGATCCGTTTCTCACGCCCGGCGGTCCGGACTACCACCCTGCTCTTTCCGCCGTAACGGGCCAGGAGGGCGTCCACGGTGTCGAGCGCGAGCAGCTTCCCATGATCGATGATGCCGACACGGTCGCAGAGGCGTTCAGCCTCCTCCATGTAATGCGTTGTGTACACGATGGTCTTCCCCTGTCCATGGAGGGCCTCGATGCTGTCGAAGATCGCGTTCCTGGATTGCGGGTCCACCCCGACCGTCGGTTCGTCCAGCAGGAGGATGCGCGGATCGTGGAGGAGGGCGGCCGCCAGGTTGAGCCTCCGTTTCATCCCCCCGGAATAGGTCCCCACCCGGTCCTTCCGCCGGTCCGCCAGTCCGGCGAACCCGAGCGTCCATTCCACCCGCTCCGACAACCGGTGTCCGGAAAGGCCGTGGAGCCGCGCGAAGAACCGGAGGTTTTCCTCGCCGGTGAGGTCGTCGTAGAGCGCCAGGGACTGGGGGGCGACGCCGAGGGAGGAGCGCGCGGACGTCCTGCCGGCGATCTCGGCGCCGTCGTACAACACCGCCCCGGCTTCGGCGGCAAGCAGCCCCACCGCGATGCCGATCAGCGTGGTTTTTCCCGCACCGTTCGGCCCGAGGAGTCCGAAGATCTCGCCGGTCCGGATCTCGAGCGAGAGGTCGTCCAGCGCCACGATCCGGTCGAACGTTTTCCTGACCCCCCTGAATGTCAGCACCGCCCGCTCCCCCGTCCAACGCCGGCGGATGGTCCGCGCCGTGCCGGTCTCGTCATGCCTGCGTCTTCACGTTGAGGACCCCGCTCCTGATGTGGAGGTCACGCTGCGGGAACGGAATCTCGATCTTGTGGTCCCGGAACGCCCTCTGGATCCTGAAGTTCAATTCGCTCCGCAGGACGTTCGGTTTGGTGATGTATTCCCTGGTCCACACCCTGAGGATGAAGTTGAGCGAGCTGTCGCCGTACTCGTGGAAGATCACGTCGGGGGGAGGATCGGCCAGGACTCCCGCGTGCCCCCGGGCCAGGTCGAGGAGGACATCCCTCACGCTTTCGGCATCGGAAGCGTACGACACCCCGACCGGAATGTTGACGCGGATGTCCCGGTCGGAGTAGGTCCAGTTCGTCACCTTGCTGTCGGTAAAATCGGCGTTCGGGACGAGGATGTAGATGTTTTCGTTGGTCCGGATGGTGGTCGCGCGCAGCGAAATGTTGGTGACATCGCCGGTCACGCCGCCCACGTCGATCCGGTCCCCCACCTTGATCGGGCGTTCAAAGAGGATGATGAGGCCGCTGGTGAAATTGGCGATCACGCTCTGCAGGCCGAAGCCGAGGCCGATGCCGAGTCCTCCCGCGAGCACGAACAGCGCGCTCAGGTCGATGCCAGCGGTCTGCAGGATGATGAATGAACCGAGGACCACGACAAAATACCGCACCATTGTCGCGATCGCGGCCCTGACGCCGATGTCCATCCCCCGCTTCGCCAGCATCCTCTCGACGAGGTACTTCTTCATCCTGCCGGTGAGGAACACGAGGAGGAAGAAGAACACCACAATGAACAGAATGAGGCCGAGCGTGACCTCCACCGTCCCGAAATGCATCAGCGGGTAGGTGAGGATCCGGTCGAGCCATTCCCAGAGTTGATCGAGGCGGTCCATTATCGTTACCACGGTTCGACGGGAGAATCGGGGCCGGGATATTTTCCGTCGCATCCCCCGGACGCACGGGTTGCGGCATCAGCTGATCGGGCCCCGGCCTTTCACCGAAGTATACGTGATTGGCGACGCCGGATCAAGTGAAGAGATCAGACCGTCCGGAGGTACAGGAGGACGGAGCGGACCGCCGCGCCCCCTCGCCGACCGGGGCCGTCAGAGCCCGCCCCAGTTCACGAGAGGGAAAAAGGGCATGAACCCGCCCTCCTTGATGAAATTGAGAAATCCGAGCTGGATCCCCTTCATCGAACCCGCGGTGTTGAACAGTCCGAATTGAAGGCCGTTCACGAATTTGGCGGAATTATAGGCTCCGACCTGCAGGCCCTTGAACGATCCGTTGGTGATGCTCACCAGGTTGTGCTGCCAACCTTCGAAATCGCCCTCGACCATACTGACGAACCCCCACTGGACGCCGGTAAAATTTCCGGTCGTGCTCGTGACCAACCCCCAATCGAAGCCGGACATGTTGGCATTGCGACCGTAGAGGAGGCTGAGACGGACGCCGGAGATCGATTCGTTTTCCGGGACGATCTGTACCGGGCTAAACAGGGAGAGCTGGATCGGTTTCCCCTGCGCGGGGGCGGGGGTTACGGCCGCCGCCGTCAGTGATGCGAACAGTGCGAGTGTCACGGCCAGCTTCATGTCAATCTCCTCTTCTGATGAATGATGAACCCGTCAAGTACGGCTCCGGCCAATGTATGGTATGGCGGCGCGTTTGTCAAGTGCGCTCGACGGTCTGTGAATGGCCGGGGGAGTGAAACGTCGGGAGGCGGGAGTTCAATGTCCGCCGTTCCATCGGCGGACGTGCTGATGACAGGGGCGGAATCGAACCGCCGACACGCGGCTGTTCAGGCCGGACCCGTTAAAAAGCGCGATTTCCGAACCGTACCACAACGTGGATCCAACTGTGTGACGACCGACCAGGGCCCTTAACGCCACCATCCCGGGGCGTCACTCATCCCTGAGGGGGAATTCCCCGCGAACAGGCCAGGCGGCGTCAGAGCGATCGTATCATCGCAGGAACAGCACCTTCCGGACGGCGGAGACATTCCCCGCCTGGATCCTATAGAAATACACGCCGCTGGGAAGCTGCCGCGCATCAAACACGACGCTGTGTTCCCCCGCACTCTCCGGACCGTCACGTAACGTTGTGATCTCCTCGCCAAGGAGGTTGTAGACGCGGAGAATGACATGCGACGCTTCCGGCAACGTGTACCCAATCGTCGTGCTGGGATTGAACGGATTCGGGTACGCCTGCCGCAACTCAAACGATTTTGGCGCCGACAGCGCCGTGTCCAGGCTGAGGTACACCGGTGTCCCGGGGGTTTCGACGAGAGCCGATCCATCATCATTCAGGGCGTATCGATCCTCCCCGATGATCAGCGCGGCCCCGGCGGTCGACTCATTGACGCTCCATCTGAGGCCGACAGGATACACAGCTGAACTGATGTGAATCGGTGTTTCACGCTTGTCAACCCCTCCGACCTCCAGCCCGTAGCCGGATCCGAACCGGACATCAAATGCACCATCAGGAGGAAGCGGCGGGAACAAGAACCGTTCCCTGTCGGTCGCCTGGTTAAAAGTATAATACAGGTTCTGCTCCCGTCCCGCCCGGTCGCGAACGGTCAACACGTTTCCCGGAGCGACGCGATCTGCCTCTCCGGCGCCCTTCCCGAAGGGGATGGAGGAGGCCGAAAGCACGGCAGTTCCCGCCGCGTTCGCCTTGATCCAGTACCCTGAGGCCGGTTCGAGCACGCTCGCCTGGAAGTAGGAACCCCGATAACCGTAAAAACTACCCGAGAGAATGCCGGGGGGATCGGTGACGACGGCGCTGGCGGGGACTGGAACACTCAGCGCGCCGATCATGTTCCATCCGGCCTCCAGGGCGATCTCATTGTAACTCTGATCGTCGCCTTCGAAGAACACGGTGTCCCCCGCCGGGAACTTTATCCAATATCCCTTCCCGAATTCCACCTCGGAGCCGGTCACGTATCCATCGTTGAAATGATACGCCTGGGTCGTCGCGGCCGGAAAGACGTCGGCTACCCCGTTCGAGGGAGGCAGGACCGGCACGGACACGATGTTCCAGTTCTCCCTCAACTCCGCGACGACAAAGGGATCCTTCAGGAGCATCAGTGATGATTCATCCCCGCCCGGGGGAACCTCGGATTGATGGTAGGACAGCTGAAGGTCGGCGGAGAACCCGGACCCGCCCGTCGGTTCGATGACATACGACCGATTGACCGTCGGCTGCCCGTAGGTCGACTGCGGCTTCGGGCCGCCCAGCGCCCACTTCGAGAATTCGGTGACCGAATCGAACGATACGGTGTTTGCCTCCGGATTCGCGACCCCTCCAACGATCTTCCAGTTCAGGGCAAATGACGGGAGTTGGGTATCCGCCTGCAGCGTCACCAGCATAAACGCCGGCAGTGTGCCCCCCGGATCGAACCGGAGGGTTGTCCCGGGATCGGAAAAGCGGTACGGGACGGCCTCCCCCGCCTGGACGGCGCGCTTGATCGTGCCTCCGGAGACGGAGCCGGTGTCAGCGATGGCCTCGGCAGCCGGGTTGAGAATGACCAGCGTGTCATCATCGGCCAGGTCGAACACCTCCCGGAGGAAGAGGGTGTTGAGAATGCCGATGTTTCCCCCCGACGACGTGTTGGCCCCGCGGATTTCGAGATCATAAAACGTCGTCGGTTCGATGATTTTGGGATTGTTGCCCGCCATCGTGATGAGTGAGCCCCCGGGGATGAAGGTCCCCTGATTCGACCAGTCGCCGTAGCAAATCAGGTTTGGCTGGACCAGGGCGGCCGAGGTCGCACCCAGGGCTAGGGGGCCCGGAAAAACGAGGATGCCGCCGCTGTCGATCTGCACTCCGCCGAGAACCGTCAGGCTTTCAGCGGTCGCGTAACTGATCGATCCCCCCTCCCCGATGCGAAGCCCGAGCAGGGAGGCATTCACCAGCTGATCCACGACCACCGGCGAGTGAATCACCACGACCTGGGTTGAATCCGGTGGATGGCCGAACGACCAGTTGGAGGAATCAGACCACGATCCCCCGGGGGTGCCGACGAAAACATTGGCAAGTTTATTCCCGAAATCGGCACCCGGAACGTTCAGGCCGCTCGTCATGGTGAATGTATAATACCCGGGCGCCCCGGGCTTGATCTGCACCCACGCCGAGTCCTGTTGTTCACGAACCCGATAAACCCCCGCGCCAAGATTGGCGAAGGAATATTCCCCGTCGCCGTCCGTGAGGACCGAATCCCGCCTCGCGCCCTCGAGATGAATTTTCCAGCCCGGGACTGCGGACTCCCCGACATCCTGGACCTGGTTTGCGTTCTGGTCGTTGAATTTTTTCCCGGATACCGAACCCAACTGGAAATTTCCAAAATTGGCATTGGCGTAGACATCCCCTCCCGCGAGACTGACCGAATAACTCAATCCGGCCGGCGCCGTCTGAAGCCATCCGGGGGGCGGAATTTCAGTCACGAGATAATTCCCGTCCGGAAGGTTCGTGAGGAGATATTTCCCGGCCCCGTCCGTCAGGGCAGAATCCACCCGGCCCCCCGAAACGAACACCTTCCATCCGGCGATCGGGGGATCGGAGACGCCCTTGACCCCATCCCCGTTGATGTCGTTGAACACCAGCCCCTTGATCTCATTCGCTCCGCGGGGACCGGAAGCCACAATCCTCACGGTGTTAAATCTGGTGTCGGTGATGACGACGCTGTCCTGGAGTTTCATGTCGATGTTCAACAGCGATCCGCCGCCGCCCACGTCGTCGAGCAGGCGAACCGACGACAGATATCGCTGCTGCACGATGGTCTTCGACCACGTCACTTTCATCGGATACCCGCCCTGGAGGCTCGGCTGGTAGCGTATCCTGTACGTGTCCACCTGGGCGTTGCTGACGAACTTATGAATATCGACCATCGTCCCGGAACCGAGACTGTCCCCCACGAACCGGCCATCGAGGGAGCCGACGGGGGGTATGGGCGGCTGTTCGACCTCCCCGAGAAGACTGTTGATACCCTTCGTCGCGGTCGGATCCACTCCCCACCGGACGGTTCTCGAAGAGTCGCTTCCGTCCGAGATTTTCGCCGAAATGATGATCTGGGCGATGACCTGTTTATTCCCAAAATCCCGGTCGGTCACGTGCAGGCCGCTGGTGAGGTTCACCGTATAGTATCCGGGGACGGACGGTTTGATCTGCACCCAATCCGGCTCCTCGATCTCATGGATGAAATACGTTCCGGGCATCAGCCCGGTGAACGCGTAGCCACCCGACCCGTCGGTCAGCTGTGTGTCCTGAACGGCACCGTCGAGCCGGATCTTCCATCCTGCAATTCCGGGTTCCCCGGGATCCTGGACCTGGTTCGCGTTCTGATCGTTGAACTTCTTCCCGGCGACGGATCCGGGTTGATAGTTGCCGAAATTTTTCCCGGATTGGACGTCTCCGCCGGAGAGGGCGATCGCGTACGTTGCGCCCGGTGGCGCCGTCTGTACCCAGCCGGCCGGATGCTCCTCAGCGACGTTGTAGACGCCGTCGGGAAGATCCGTGAACCTGTATTCGCCAGCCGCGTCAGTGACGGTGGTATCCGATAGTTCGCCGGAGAGCATGATTTTCCATCCCGGCACGGGCGGGTCGGATGGATTTTTTATGCCATTGGCATCCAGATCGTCGTACACCACGCCCCGGATCGTGTTCGGGCCGCGCGGACCCGACGCAACGATTCTCACCGTGTTGAACGATGTGGAGGTGATGACGACGCTGTCCTGCAACTTCATATCGATGTTGAGTAAAATACCGCCGGGACCGACGTTGTCGAGCAGGCGGACCGATGACAGGTAATATTTTTGAACACTGTCCTTCGACCACTTTATCTTCATGGGATACCCGCCCTGGAGGCTCGGCTGGTACCGGATCCGGAACGTATCGATCTGAATGTTATTGTTGAATCTCCGGAGGTCGACCATGGTTCCGCTGTCCAGACTGTCGCCGACAAACCGGGCATCGAGCACGCCGGCAGGAGGGATCGGCGCCTGCTCGATCTCGCCGAGGAAAGGATCGATCCCCGTCGTGGCATCGGGATCCACACCCCAATGGACAGTCTTCGCGGAATCGCGACCGTCGGAAATGACCGTCATGATTTTAATCTGTGGATACTGGGCATTCACGGCACTCCTGAACGGAACCAGGAGCACCGCCAACATCAATAGCAGGAACGGGGTGTTTTTCATCGCGCCTCCTCCGGACTCGTGGATGCAATCAGGGTACAGAAAACCGGATGCAATGTCAACGATTGGGGCATTTTTCCGCCGACAATTGGTCCTTTCTATCGTTAATTATCCAGTAAAACAAGCAGATCCGGGTCCTTTCGGAAAAATTCGAGGTCCACGGAATGCTCCAACCACGCCTCGTCGTATTCGGCCTTGTTCATCCCCTTCATCATGGTAAACCAGTGAAGCAGCGCGGGTTTTTCCCGGAGAAGGGCGTACAGACGAACGATTCCCAGGATCGATTCCTCGTGGATCGAATCGATGCCGATGATTTTTTCCGCGATGGCACGGTAATCCGATTTCTCCCCGAGCCGGATGGAAAACAGGGCCTGATATGCCAGCAGGTCTGTCCGGGATGGATGTTCCTTCAGCCCGTTGACCGCGAGGGTTTTCCCCGCACGCCACAACGTCCTGGCTTCATCGTCGCGGTTCAGTTTTTTTAACACGATCCCATGCAGATACAACAATTCCGGATCATTCTGGGCGGCCGGCCGTGCGGTTCGAAGAATTGTATCGGCATCCCGCAGCCGATTCTGCGCGACATACAGACCCGCCAGCTGGGACGCCGCGGACGAGTACGATGGGTCTGCCGCCAGGGTCCGTTGATAATACGATTCCGCGCTGTCAGCTCGAAGGAGGTGTTCAAACGCGTACCCGAAATTGAACAACGTCCAGACATGCCCGGGGTTGAGGACGTCCGCCTGGCGGAAGACGCTGATCGCCCGATCGTAATCATTCATCTGCGCATGGGCGACCCCGAGGGAAAGGGTGGTCAGGTAATCCGACGGTTCGACGCGATGAAGCGTTTCGAGGAGCACGAGACCCTTTGTCGGTTTTCCCAGTTCAAAGATATACATTTGGCCCAGATACGAGAGCGCGAGCACATTGTACGGATCGAGCGCGAGCGACCGTTCAAGGAACGCCATCCCCTCCGCGCGACGCCCTGACAGGTCGGACATCTTGCCGAGAATTGCATACGCGGTGGAATTTGCTGAATCCAGGCGAACAACCGTCCGGCAATAATTTTCCACCTCGGGGAGCACGTTCGACGATGGGTTCCACCCCTGGACGAATTCTTCGAGTTTCGCCGCGGCCAGCCCGATCAGTGCGGGAATGAAGTCCGGGTCGGAAGCGACCGCGTTTGCAAAATATTCGCGGGCTTTTTTCGTGTTTGCCTGGTCGGACCTCAGTTCATGATGGAGGCCCTGGAGGTAAGACTCATACACGTCCGGCCGATCGGTCGTCTCCGTCGGAGGAATGCTGGCCGGATCCAGCCCGAGAACGTCGGCAACGTCGGCGACGACGTCCCTGGGGAGAAGATGGAGTTCGTTCCGGGGATACGAATACTGCCTCTCCCAGGCCGGTTCCAGGTTCGAGGCCGTGATGATGGCGACGTCAAAAACAATCCCGGCAGTCGTCAGGCGGATATTCGTCTTGATCAACAAATTGACCCCGAGCTCATAAAAGAGCGCGCTGTCCGACACCGATTTTTCTGCGAAATATTTAACGCTTCTGTTCGACACCGGCTTCACACCCGGATACTTCGCAAGGTACCGCTTCATGTCCACCGCGATGCCGTCGACATTGAACGACGAGGCGGTATCCCCCGAGAACCGGATCGGGAGGATGGCGATCGATTTCTCAAGCCCCGGCGATATCCGGTGGGACACGGTGGGTGTCAGTAATGAGTAAATGAATAATCCGACGACCGTCCAGAGGAGGAGTCCCGCGGCATACAACCACCGCTTTCGAAGAGCCGCCACGAAGCGGCCCGGCGTTCGGGGGGTGATGGAGCGGGAGGACGGCTGGAATACGGCCGACCTGTCATCAAGCATTCTCACGACATCGTCCATCGTGGCAGGTCGCTTTGTGGGATCCTTCTCGAGAAGCGCCTTCACGATTCCCCGAACATGATCCGGAATGTCCTGACGGTACGATTCGAGCGGCGGAGGTTCTTCATTGCCGATCGAATACAGGATGGCGGCATCGAACTCTCCCCGGAACGGGGGTAATCCGGCCAGCATTTCATAGAAGATCACTCCCAGCGCCCAGATGTCGCACGACGGGCCGACGTCATCACCCCGAACTTGCTCAGGCGCCATGTACCCGAGCGTTCCCACCGTGGATCCGACCTGTGTCAGCTGCATCCCCCCCATCAGCTTTGCGAGACCGAAGTCGATGATTTTAAGGATACCGTCGGTCGTGACGATGATATTCGCGGGTTTTAAATCCCGGTGGATGATGTTCCTGGCATGGGCCTTGGCCATGCCGTGCGCGATCTGGAGGGCGTAGTCGCAACCGGCCTCGAGGGGGAGGGGACCATTTTTAATGATTGCGCGGAGCGTTTCTCCCTCCAGGAAAGCCATCACAATGAACAATTCCCCATCGCCGGTTTCATCAATTTCATAGATCGTACCGATATTCGGGTGATCGATGGCGGAGGCGGTTTTCGCTTCCTGGATGAACCGGGATTTCAGGTCGTCAGCGGCAGTGTCGGAAGGCGGGAGGAGTTTGATGGCCACGAACCGGTCGAGTTTCACGTCATGGGCTTTGAACACGACACCCATGCCACCCTGACCGAGCCGCTCGATGATTTTATAATGCGATATTTCCCGGCCTACCATCGCTCTCCCGTGGTTGGTCTGGAAAAAATGTGACGATATCGATGAGTACTGATCGTGCCGGAGATATCCCGGGGAGCATGATTGGTGCACGACCCTCCCCGCCCCTGACCCCACAGGGTCTCCTTCCGGAGCTTACTGCACTGCGAAGACCAGCTGGTGCGCGTCTGCGGGGTATTGAACCGGAATGTCAGGCCAATTCGGCACCGTGCCGCCAGGATGAACAGGAACGGATCGTCTGAAGAACGGGATGGTGAGCAGTCATACAGAGCTCCCAAATACTGCTCGCCGGCCGGTGAATAGCGGGAGAAATCGATCTGCCGCATCCCTGGGGAATATTGGTGTAAATAATCCTCAATGTCAAATCGATGGCGATATGTTCACGATTTTCTGCCGTTTTTTCGCTGATCGGATCAATTTGATGGAATCTGCATCGAAAAGGGGCGGTTTTTGGCGAGTTGTGACCAGCAGGAGATGATAATTTTACCTGGTCCCCGGAAAAACAAGAAATGTGTGGCGAGAAGCGCTCGGGCGAATTTCTTGCGGGTGTAGACCATCATCCGGTTAAGGACTGAATCCCGGGGCGGCAGGCGGCGAAAACAAGTGGACAGGGGCGGAATCGAACCGCCGACACACGGCTTTTCAGGCCGTTGCTCTACCAGCTGAGCTACCTGTCCAACAAGCAGTGAAGCGAAGCCCGGGCCGGAAGACCGCCCGGCCAAACCGATTACACTTTCTGGTACGTGAGCAGTTCCCGGCAGTCTGAGCTCACCAGGCGGATGCCGCGCATCTCGTCGATGGTCTGCGTCCCCTTCATCCCCTCGGAGGAGCGCCTCGGGAGGTACACCTTTCCCACCTGCTTGAACCCCATCTCGCGGAAGAACGCCGACACCTCGGCCGGAAAGTCGACGAACTCGCCGACGGCGATCGCCGGTTCGATGACGATCGAGACGCGACCGCCCGACTTGAGGATGCGCCCGCATTCGCGCACGATGCTCTTGAATTTCAGCGCGAAGTCGGCCTTCACCGCCTCCATCCCCATCCCGAAATCACCCGAGGAGTCCTTCTGGGTGTACTCTGCCGGGGGATCGAGGAACACGTAGTCAACGGTCCCGGTCTGTTCCGGGATCCCGGTATGGAGGAGGTTGTTTCTGGCGATCCTCTGGTCGGTCGGCTCGGAGTCGTACATTTTGACCTTCCGGTCGCTGAAGTGCGGCACCGTCTCCACGACGTCCCCGGTCGTACCGCTTCCGGCGAAGGGGTCGACGATGTAATCGCCGGGCTTCGTGTAATAATGGAGCGCGTTGGCGACGATCTGGCCGGGCAGCCGGCCCTTGAAGTTCGCCTTGCCGAAACGCGGGTCGGGCGTCTCGAACGTCCAGACGTTCCGCTCCCGGAGGTCGAAGCCGTACTTCGTCCGCTCGTCCATCCGTTTCGCGAGCTCGTCGTCGTGGATCTTCTTGCGCAGGTCGGTGATGGTCCAGCGCTGGTCGAGCGCCAGTTTCTCGTACTGATCCCGGCGCTTCGTCTCGTCGACCTTCGTGGCGAGGTCGAAATAAAACACCTCCGGCAACGGGCGCTTTTTCACGTCCGGGTAGTACGAATAGTACTGCTGGCACTGCTTCAGCATGCTGAAGGGGAACTTGATTCCTGGGTGGTTCGAGACCATTTTCAGGACCTGTTCCTCGAACATCCCCTGTTTCCTCGCCAGCGGCATCACCTTGTCGACCAGGAACCTCCCGAGGTCCCAGTAATTATCGACGCTGAAGGAGTTGAGTTCCTTGACGAGGTCGATGATGGAGAAGGATTTGGGGTCGATCCTCACCGAGGCCGGTTTCTTCGCAGTGGTCCTGGCTTTCGCTTTCGGCGGCATAAGGTCACCTCTCGATTAAATGCACAAAGTGGCCGGCGCCCGATCGGCGCGGTTGACGTTTTCCGACGATTGGAGGAAATCGTCGAAAAATATAATGAATCGACGGGGAAAAAACAATCTTCCGGGGGGTTATTCCAGCTCCCGCGGACTTTTTTGTCCGATGAAGCTCACCATGTCCTCGCCCGCGTCCACGCCGATGACGTTGCCCGAGATGAAGCCGGCGTCGTCCTGCGCGAGCAGCGCGATCGCGCGCGCGACGTCGTCCGGGGTGGTGACGCGCATCTGGGGGTTTTTCCGCCGGGCGATGTCGAGCATGTTCGCGGCCCCCGGGATCTTGCGCAGCGCCGGGGTGTCGGTCACCCCCGCCATCAGGGAATTCGCCCTGATGCCGTGGGGGCCGAGTTCGAGCGCGAGCTGGCGGATGTGCGATTCGATCGCGGCCTTCGCCGCGGACACGGCACCGTAGTTCGGGAGCACGGAGTGGCCCCCGGAACTGGTCATCGCGTAGATGCTCGCCCCGGATTTCATCATCCCTCGGAAAAACGCCCCCTGCGTCCAGTAGACGAGCGAGTTGGCCATCACGTCCATCGTCATCTCGATCTGGGCCTGGGTCATCGAGTCGGCGGCGGTATTGCCGATGTACGGCTTCAGTGTGCCGAAGGCGAGCGAATGGACCAGAACCCGGATGGCAGCCCCGGGAATCGATGCGAATGCCTTCCCGACGGCGTCGAGCGTCTCCTCCCGCTTGGCGGCGTCGGCCGCGTTCACGTTGTAGAACAGCGCCCTGACCCCGGCGGCCTTCACCCCGGCCACGATTTCGTCGACCTTCGGCATCGTGGCCGCGCGGTCGAAATGGACCCCGATGACGCTCATCCCCCGTTTCGCGAGCTCGAGGGAAATTCCCTCGCCAAAACCGCTCGAGGCGCCGAGAATGAGGGCAAACTGGTTGGGCTGGAACTGGCGTGATTCTGCCACAGTGCAAGACTCCGCTCGATAATGATGAGATACCGTGGCAAAAAATGGGAAATTCCGGCGTCAAAAACAACCGGAATTTCCAGGGACCCGCGATGGGGCGGGCTTATTCGACGGTGACGCTTTTCGCGAGGTTCCGGGGCTGGTCGACGTTGGCGCCCCTGGCGACCGCCATATAGTAGGCGAGAAGCTGGAGGGGGATCGAGTTGACGATCGGCCCGAAATAGCTGTACGTCCTGGGGACGCGGATGACGAAATCCGCGAGACCCTCGATCTGGTCGTCGTCGTCGTTGGCGATGGCGATGATCCTCCCCTTCCGGGCCTTGACTTCCTGCAGGTTGCTGAGGACCTTGTCGTAGATCCTGTCCTTCGGCACGATGAACACCACCGGCATGTTCTCGTCGATCAGGGCGATCGGCCCGTGCTTCATCTCCGCCGCGGGATAGCCCTCGGCGTGGATGTACGAAATCTCCTTCAGTTTGAGCGCCCCCTCGAGCGCCGTGGGAAAATTCGCGCCGCGCCCGAGGTAGATGAAATTCTGCGCGTGCTTGAACTCCCCGGCGATGTACCTGATCTGATCGGCCGCGGAGAAGACGCTCCGGACCTTTTCCGGAATTTCCGCGAGGTCCGCCGCCAGCACCCTCCCCTTCTCCAGCGACATCCCCTTCTGCCTTCCGAGGAAGAGCGCCAGGAGCGAGAGCACGGCGAGCTGCGAGGTGAAGGCCTTGGTGGACGCGACGCCGATCTCCGGACCGGCGTGGATGTAGATGCCGGCCTCGGTCTCACGGGCGATCGTGCTCCCGACGACGTTGACGATGCCGAGCGACGTCGCGCCGCGTGACTTCGCTTCGCGCAATGCCGCGAGCGTGTCGGCGGTTTCCCCGCTCTGGCTGATGACGAAGGCGACGTCCGTCGGCCTGACGATCGGTTCGCGGTACCGGAATTCCGAGGCGTAGTCCACCTCGACGGGGATGCCGGCCACCTGCTCGATGATGTACTTGCCGACGAGCGCGGCGTGCCACGACGTCCCGCAGGCGGTGAGGATGATCCGGTCGGCGGCGAGCAGTTTCTCCCTGACCGTGTCGAGGCCGCCCAGCTTCGCGGTCCCCTCGTCGACAAGCAGCCGGCCGCGGAGGGAGTTGGTGATCGATTCGGGCTGTTCCAGGATCTCCTTCAACATGAAGTGTTCGTGGCCGCCCTTCTCGATCTGTTCGATGTCGAAGGTAATCTCCTCCACCTGCTTGACGATCTCCTGGTCGTAGATCGTCTTGATGTTCACCTCGTCGGAGGTGATCGCCGCGATTTCGCCGTCGGCGAGATAGACGACCTGGCGGGTGTGGTCCACGAGGGCCGCGGCGTCGGAGGCGATCAGGTTTTCGTGTTCGCCGACGCCGATGACCAGCGGGCTCCCCTTGCGGGCGGCGATGATCTTGTCCGGTTCGTCGGCGGATATGACCAGGATGCCGTACGCGCCCTCGGCCTCGATGAGGGCGTGGCGGACGGCGGTGAACAGGTCGGGCGTGCGCTTGTACATCTCCTCGATGAGATGCCCGAGGATTTCGGTGTCGGTTTCGGTCCTGATCGTGTGGCCGTCGGCGATCAGCTTCTTCTTGAGGGTCGAGTAATTTTCGATGATCCCGTTATGGATGATCGCCAGCTTGTTCCCGCAATCGGAATGGGGATGCGCGTTGAGGTCGTTCGGGGCGCCGTGAGTGGCCCAGCGGGTATGCCCGATGCCGACGCCCGCGCCCTGGCCATGGCCGTTCAGGGCCTTCACCAGGTCGGCGACCTTTCCGGCCTTTTTATGGACTTCCAGCTTCCCGCCCCGGATCAGTGCCACACCGGCGGAGTCGTATCCGCGATACTCCAGCCGTTGAAGGCCGTCAAGAAGAATCGGAAGCGTGTTTTTAGACCCGATATAGCCGATTATTCCGCACATGGTTCGAATTCTGGTATGGTTTAACCCGGAAAAATGTAGGCAGAATGCGGGTGATAAACAATGCCCTGTATCACATCGAAAAAGCGAAAGTCGGCGTTTTCGATCACGATTCAGCAATTCCGACGATGGCCAACATCCTCCCGGAATCCTCCCCGTCCCTGCGGTATGAGTGAAAGGTCGCGGCTTCGTGAATGGTGCACCGGTCCGAACATTCCACCCGCTCGGGGGGAACACCCGATTTGGTCAGAAGATTCCGGTTCCGGCGGACAAGGTCGAGCCGGAATTTTCCCCCGCCGGCCGGCGTCACGACATCGACGGGGAAATGGCGACCCACTTCCTCTCCCACTTCGTAGCAGCACCCGCCGGCGGCGGGTCCGATGAAGGCGAGCAGCGCTCCGGGCCGGGTGGAATAGCATTGGGTCATCGCGCTAACGCATTTTCCGACAATATTTTCGCGTGTTCCCCTCCACCCCGAATGTACGGCGCCGATCGCCCCGTGTTCTTCGTCGTAGAGCAGGATGGGGACGCAATCGGCGACCGAAACGCCGAGCCAGAGCCCGCGCGTAGCCGTCACGAGGGCATCGAAGCCGGGATAATGGCCAGGCCGGTCGACCGGGACGACGTCCGCGCCGTGGACCTGCCCGACCGTCGCG
Organism: uncultured Chlorobiaceae bacterium; assembly: GCA_964596065.1. Taxonomy (GTDB): domain Bacteria; phylum Bacteroidota; class Ignavibacteria; order UBA10030; family SZUA-254; genus SZUA-254. The sequence goes on from CAZQSM010000010.1 coordinate 31,646, forward strand.
ATCCTTCCGCCCACCGCCCCCGCGGCCGCGAAGAACCGCTCCCTGTTGACCCGCACATCCTCCTCCCGGTCCCCCACCCTGAAGCTGGTGTTCATTCCGAACGGGTCGCGGCTCACCCCTCCAATCCTCGTGCTGACCGCGGCGCGCACCCCTGACGGGACGCCGCTCCAGGAAGGGACGAGAATGCATACCCCGTCCCTATCACCGGGCCGGTCAGGCATCTCCATCGGTCGTCAACGGGAGGCGGATCCGCACGGTGGCGCCCTGGCCCGGCGAGGATTCGACGTCGATCGAGCCCCCCAGGTCGTCGATCGTTTTTTTGACGATCGTCAGTCCGATCCCCATCCCTTCGGTCTTCGTCGAAAAGTTCGGCTCGAAGAGCCGCTGCAGGGTTTCCGGGGCCATACCCGGGCCGTCATCGGTAATCGCGATCACGATTCCCGCCCCTTCCATCCGCGTGCTGATGCCGATCGACACCTCCGAGGCGGCCGCCTGGACGCTGTTCCGGAAAATGTTGATGAACGCGCGGCGCAGTTCCTCCCGGTCGGCGTTGACCAGGGGCCTGCCCGGGATGAGCGACGTCGCGAACCTTATCCCTTCCCTGTGGTAGAGGGAGATCGCCTCGTTGAGGACGTCGTGGATGTCGCACGGCGCAACCTTCCGTTCCGGCAGCCTCGCGAACGCCGAGAACTCTGAGGCGATCCGGCTGAGGGCGTCGATCTGTTCGAGCACGGTGGTGGAGACGCTTTGCAGAAGGCCGGCGAAACCGTCCGCCCCCTTCTGGAACGACGACACCAGGTGCTGGATCGAGAGCCGCATCGGCGTGAGGGGGTTCTTGATTTCGTGGGCCACCTGCTTCGCCATCTCCTTCCAGGCGAGTTCCCTCTCCACCCTGACCATTTTTTCCTGGATCCTCCGGAGGTCCGAGGTCATCCCCTGGAACGCCGACTCGAGTTCCCCGAGCTCGTCGCGGCGCGTGGTGTCGAGCCGGACGTCGAGATCCCCCGTCGCGACCTGCCGGGCCGCCAGCGTCAGCCTCCGGACCGGCCGTGCGATCTGGTTCGCGAGGCCGGTGCCGGCCACGAGGGCGATGGCCAGGACCACGATGTAGGTGCCGTAGAGGATGACGTCGCGCCGGGCGAGGTCGACCTCCGCCGCGCCCTGCCTGGAGAGCGACGGCACCGCCACGGCCCCGATCGCCTCGCCGGACTGCGTCCGGACGGCCCGGTAACCGACGAGATATTTCGCGGCGCCGACGGTCTGTTCCTCGGCGCGGAAATTCGCGCCCGAAAGGAAGATCGCCGTGAACACCGGGGCCGGGAGCCGCTGGTCGATCAGGCCCGCGGCGAAGAGGTCGGGCCTGCTCGAGCCGAGAAGCCAGGCATCGGCGTACAGGTGGACCTGGGTGTTCAGCCCGGCCGCGACCTCCTCGAGCGCCTCGTCGGTGACCCGCTTGAGCTCGTACGGCACCGTCATCTCCAGCATTCCGCGGATGTCGTTCAACGCGCGGTCGGTCTCCGACTTCAGGAACGCGTCGGTGGAGCGGCCCGCCTCCTCCTTCAGCGATTGCCTGTTGTAGGTGGCAAGCAGCACCACCGGGATCAGCGAAACGATCGCGAACGCCGCGATGAGCCTGGCCCTGAAGGATAGGCGGCGAGGCTTCACCTTCACCGCGCGCCAGAGCCCGTAGAGCCCCCAACTGAGGAGGTAGACGCTGGTGAAGAAGAGGATGTACCGGGAGTAGCTGTAGAAATGCCATCCGGTGTCGGGCGACTCGATGCTGACCCCGAGCACCGTCCCCCCCGGGATCGCCTGGTAGTAGGTCTCATACGTATCGTTGCCGATCCGGTCGGTCAGCCATCGGCCCGCGAGCGCAAGGCTCTCCGGTTCCGCCCCCGCAGGCAGGCGGCGGCCGACCGGCAGGTCGTCGTTCGACGACGTAAGCAGACCGTCGGAGCCGTACTCGGCGAAGAGGAGCTGCCGGCCGGGCGCCCGGGCATCCGCCCTCCCGGAGATCGTCAGCAGGTCCTGGTCCATGGCGAGTATCGTCGCGGGGTCGATCGGGGCGATCCCGGCCCAGACGCCGCCGGCGAAGCGGCCGTCGGCGGTGAAGAGGGGCGCGTACCCCTTGTACCAGGGAGTCGACCGGCCGCGCATCGTTTTCGATTCCCTCGACGTGAACCGGGTGCTCCGGGGCATTTCGTCCATCGGCACCTCCCGCGACCAGTGCGGCGCCGCCCCGACGTGAAAGTGGGACACCACGCTCCCCTCGAGGTCGACGAAGGTGATCGAACAGGTGTTCCCCTCCGCGGAGAGCGCGCTCCGCGACCAGGCGCTGTAGGCGAGTTTGCGCACCCGCGCGGCCTCTCCGCTCCGCAAGACCCACGCCGAGCCGGTGTCGGAGAGCGCCGTCAACGATTCGTTCAGGAGGTGCTTCATCCAGTCGTCCTCCGGCCGGGCGATCTCCTGCACGACCGCTTCGATCAACCGCTTGTCGTGGTCGTGGACCTTTTCGTCGAGCGCCGGGATGAGCGCCGCCGCGGAAACGAGGGAGACGATGAACAGCGTCCCGGGAACGCTTCCGGACGACCAGGACGCGTACCGACGTTCGGCGACATACGCCAGCGCGAGCAGACCGGCGACCATCACGATCCTTCCGAGGGGACTGCCGAGCGGGTTGGGATGGAGGAGGTCGAAGAGAAGGGAGCTGGAGAGCGCCATACCGGCGACGACCGGCCACGCCGTTCCCGGCCTGGTCCCGAGGATGCTCCCCACGGCGATCCGCCTCGCCCCGAGCAGGAACACCATCCCTCCCAGGAGCGACGCGAAGACGAGCAGGAGCGAACCGAGCAGCAGCGCCCCCGTCGTGAGCCCCGGGTAGATCATCTTCGGGTCGTTCAGATCGATGCGCGAATCGAACACCACGCTCTGGATGACCGCGTGGAAACCCCGGGTGAGGGGGCCGGGGAGGCCGGTGAGGATGATGAGCGCCGCGATGCCGGCGACCGCTCCGGCGGCCGTTCCCGGGACAGGGCGCCGGCCCGCCGCGTCCTTCGGACGCACGACGAACCTGAATGCCACCACGAGGGTGAGCGCGAGCAGACACGCGGAGAGGACCATGTCGCCGAGGGATCGGGCCGCGCCGTACCCGAAGGACGACGCGAACAGGGATGGATCGAACAATTCCCCGGGGTCGGCGCGACCCGGGAGGTCGACGGCGAGGACGAGGTACCGGAGGATCCAGAGCGTACCGACCAGGGCCGCCGGATAGGCCGGATGATGGCGCCATGTCCGAAAGCGCCATGCCGCGGTGCCGATGATCGACGCGACCAGGCCGAGGGACGCGAGCCCGCGCCATCCCCGGTACCGGTCCCCGGTCTGTTCGGCGATCGACGTCTGGTCGGGCGCCCGGACCACCGCGTAGGCGAGGTCGGATCCATCGATACCCCTGAGGGGGACAAAGAGATCGGAGGCTGCTTCCGCGGTCACCGCGCCGTTGAATGACGGGCGCCGGTCACTCCGGGGCCCGGGAACGATGACGTCGACGATCAGCCCCGTCCGGTCCCCGGCGACACGCTCGAAGGAGGGAATGGAAGCGCGGCCGCCCGTCCTTCGCTCGCTGGCGGGGTGTGTGTCGCTGAAGAGTCTCTTCGCCACGACCCGTCCGACGACCGTCCCTCCCCTGATCAGGGGGACGTTGACGACCAGTGTGGATACGACGGGGCCCTTCTCGAGGTACGACCGGTGCCCCGCGTCCGCGACGACCGGACCGTCCTCCTCCCCCGCCGGTCCCGACCAGGCGACGAGCGCTCCGGTGGTATCATAATATTCGAGCGTCAGCGGGGGCCGTCGTTCGAGGGCGAGCAGATCGAAGAGGGCGGCGCGATCCGGGCCGGCCCCTGATGGCTGGATGAGCTCCAGGATCGACCCGGCGGCGCGTTGGGCCGCGCGATGCGCCTCGCCCTGGAACTCCGCGAAGACCGCCCGGATCCCCGCGTCAGATGCCGCCTTCAGATCGCGGGAAACCGCAGCCCAGTGCAGCTCCGTCTCCCGGAGCGTGAGCCGTTCGTCGATGACGATCCCCGCGAGCAGAGCCAGAAACAAGAACGGCGGCAGGATGACCGGCAGGAGGCTTTTCACGCTCTGCGGTGAGCGGTCAATAGATGTTGAATTGCGTGATGACCCAGCCGGACTTGTCCCGGGACAGCCTCACGTAGATCTGCACCCGGCTCACCTGGCCGTCGGCGGTGAGCCCCGCCGCACCCGTCGCGAAGGGGTGTTCGCCCCCGCCGATGGTCGTGAAGCTGAAGGGAGACAATTTTTTGGCCGAGAGAAAATGCCGGATCACCTCGCCCGCCTGGTTGGCGCTGTAATACCCGGGGGCGCTTCCGCGCACGTTCAGCGGGACGGTCCGGCTGAAGTAGGGGGCGATCAGGCGCGCGTCACCCTCCGAGAGTCCCCTCTCGATCGTCTTGAAGAGCGACGCCGGCCCGTCCGGATCGGTCGTATCCCGTAGCGTGGATGCCGCCGTCGTGGAATCCCGGGCCGTGGAATCCCCGGCCGGAAAATGACGCTGCCCGGCCGCGGCCGGGCAGAGCGCCAGTATCAGGTGGAGCGTCAGCAGGATCGTCAATTGTCGCATATTGAACGGAATAATACTCCTTCGGTCGGCCAAAGTCAACAGATCAGTTCGAACGGGAGAGGACGCCCGACCCGGCCTTCAGCGTTCCCCGCTCGCCCTGCGGCTTCAGCCTCGTGTTTCCCTGCTGAAGCTGGTACGCCCAGTCGAACATCGCCCGGGTGTCCGACAGCGAACTGATCCTGACCTTCGCGTAGTGGTTGTCCCAGGTCCTGACGACGTACGTGTGCCCCAGGATGAGCCGGACGTCCCGCGTGGGCGACCATCCGGCCGTGGGAGCGTACCGGATCTCGGAGAGCGTCTCCGTGTAACCCATGTCCTGGATTTCCGTGTCGTCCCAGACGTCCAGGAAATGGGCGCCGTTGAAATATTCGAAATAGATGTCGGTGAACTCGTCGTCGTAGGGTCCGACGCTGTAGGTCGAAAAATCATATCCCGCCAGGCCCGGGTTGGTCCGGAAATTGGGCAGCGCGACGCCGGAGCCGTCGGGCCTCGGCGTGTCGTACGCCACGTCGGCGCTCAGGCCGCTTTCGTTCCCGGCGTCATCGAACGCCGTCACCGCGTAATAGACCGTGCTCCCGTTGTCGGCCCCGAAGTCGGTGTAGGAGATGCCGGAGGTCTGTCCTATGACCGTATAGACGCCGTCATACGACCCGCTCACGTAAATCTTATAGCCGGCGACGTCCGATTCCTGGTTGCTGAGCCATGAGATGACGATGAAGTCGTCACCGGTTTCGGTGTAGATGCCGCGGGGGGCGAAGGGCGGGGTCCGGTCAGGGGAGACGACGCTGGTTTTACATCCCCCGAGAATCGACCCGACGAGGAGCAGGAGTGTGAATTTTCCGTTCATTGCAGATCCTTTCAATGGTACCTGACCTAGTGTAATTCAATCGGCATGCCAGAGAACCGGGAGGCGAAATTGAACTGTTCCAGCGGTAATTGCGCGTCCGGGGATCGGTCCCATCTTCCCGCTGGATGATTTACAGGAATGATTGCCCAGTTTTTAGGACAGGGCGGTCCCGGGAGATCGGGATGTTCGGACAAGGCGGGCGACCCTACCGGAAGAGGGCCTGACCGTTATTGACGATGCCGACCGCCATCCCGCGGAGTGTATATCCATGGAAGGGGGAGTTGTTCGATTTCGACCGGAACGTCTTCCGGTCGACGGTCCACTCGGTGCTGATGTCGATGATCGTCAGGTTCGCGTTCCTCCCCTTCACGATGCCGATCGGGGGAAGTTGCAGTATCTTCCTTGGGTTGACCGACATCAGTTCAACCATCCTGGAGAGGGAGATGATGCCGGGTTCCACCAGCTGCGTGACGGTCAATCCGATGGCGGTCTCGAGGCCGACGATGCCGAACGGCGCGTTGACATACTCGACCTGTTTTTCGGCGAGGCTGTGGGGGGCGTGGTCCGTGGCGATGACATCGATGGTGCCGTCCCGGAGACCCTCCTTCATCGCCCGGAGGTCCGCGGCGCTCCTGAGGGGCGGGTTCATCTTCGTGTTGGTGTCGAAACCGTCCACCGCCTCGTCGCTCAGCGTAAAATGGTGCGGGGTGATCTCGCAGGTGACGGCGACCCCCCGTTCGCGGGCCGAGCGGACCTGTTCGAGCGTGCCGAGGGTGCTGATGTGGGCGACGTGATACCGCGCTCCCACGTATTTTGCGAGGAGGACGTCCCGGCCGACCATGATTTCCTCGGCGACCGGGGGGATCGGCGGAAGGCCGAGCACCGTCGAGGTCACGCCCTCGTTCATCGCCCCGCCGCGGGTCATCGTCGATTCCTCCGCGTGCTGGATCACCGGTTTCCCGAACATTCCCGCGTACTCGAGCGCGCGGCGCATGATTTCCGGATCGGAAACGGGCGAACCGTCGTCGGAGAAGGCCACCACCCCGGCCGACGACAGATCGGCCATCGGGGAGAGCTGCTTCCCCTCCCGCCCCTTTGTGACGGCCCCGATACAGAACACGTCCACCACGCCCTTCAGGGCCCCCCTTCCCTTCTCGCGGATGAAACTGACGACGGTGGCGTCGTCGATCGGCGGGTTCGTGTTCGGCATGCAGGCGACGCCGGTGAATCCGCCCGCCGCGGCCGACGCGCATCCCGTTTCGATCGTTTCCTTGTGCTCGAACCCAGGCTCGCGAAAATGGACGTGCATGTCGAACAGTCCGGGCGTGACGACGTTCCCCTTCAGGTCGACCACCCTGACGCCGGGCCCCGCTTTCAGGTTCTTCCCGATCGCGTCGATGCGCCCGTCGACGATCAGCAGGTCCGATTCGACGTCGACGCCGTTCGCCGGGTCGAGGAGGTTGCCGTTCTTCAGGAGGAGGGTTTCCATTGTCTGCTCTTTCATATGGTCAGGAACCGGTGCCGACGAGATAGAGGATCGACATCCGGACGGCCACGCCGTTGAGGACCTGGCGGAGGATCAGCGACTGCTCGCCGTCGGCGACGTCGGCCGTCAGCTCGACGTCGCGGTTGATCGGCCCCGGGTGGAGCACGACCGCGTCCTTCTTCGCCTTCGAGAGCCGCGCCGCGGTGAGACCGTAGACATTGTGGTATTCGCGGATGGTGGGGAAATATGCCTTTTCCATCCGCTCGAGCTGGATCCGGAGGACGTTGATGGCGTCGACGTCCCGGATCGCGGCGTCGAGGTCGTGATGGACCTCCACGCCCAGGGACTCGATCCCCCTCGGGACCAGCGTCTTCGGCCCGCAGACCGACACCCTCGCCCCCATCGTCAGCAGGCCGTGGATGTTGGAACGGGCCACCCTGCTGTGGGCGATGTCGCCGAGGATGCAGACCTTCAGGCCCTCGAGGGTGCCGAACCGCTCGCGGAGGGTGTACAGATCGAGCAGCGCCTGCGTCGGGTGCTCGTGGGCGCCGTCGCCCGCGTTGACCACGTTGCAGCCGAGCACCTCCGAGAGGAATTTCGGGACCCCCGCGGCGGAGTGGCGCACCACCACCATGTCGATTTTCATCGCCTCGAGGTTACGGGCGGTGTCACGGAGCGTCTCCCCCTTGCGCACGCTGCTGGTGTCGGCGGTGAACTGGACCACGTCGGCCGAAAGGCGCCGTTCGGCGAGATCGAACGAGATCCTCGTCCGCGTGGAACTTTCGAAGAAGAGGTTGACGATGGTCTTACCCTGGAGGGTCGGCACCTTCTTGATGGGCCGCTCGAGCACCTCCCGGAAGGAGATCGCCGTGTCGAGGATCTGCTGGATGTCGTCGCGCGGTGTCCCGCGCAGACCGAGGAGGTGCCGGCTCGAGAGCGGCATCAGGCACGCCCTCCTTCCGACTCGATCAGGAGGACCGCGTCCTCCCCGTCGGTTTCCGCCATCAGGACCTTCACCGATTCAGCTTTCGAGGTCGGGATGTTCTTCCCGACGTAGTCGGCCTTGATCGGCAGCTCGCGGTGGCCGCGGTCAACGAGGACCGCGAGCTGGATCGACGCGGGCCGTCCGAGGTCGACGAGCTCGTCGAGCGCCGCCCTGACCGTGCGCCCCGTGAAGAGCACGTCGTCGACCAGGATGATGTTCTTGTCGGTCAGGTCGAAATGGATGTCCGTGCCCCGCAGCACCGGCTGGCTCATCCTGCCGCGGAGGTCGTCACGGTAGAGGGTGATGTCGATGAACCCGATCTGCAGCTCGCGGTGTTCGATGTTCTGGATCTTCGCCGCCAGGCGCCTCGCGAGGTGTTCTCCACGCGTGACGATCCCGACGATCACGATCGATTCAGACCCCTTGTTCCGCTCGAGAATCTCGTGGGCCAGGCGCGTGAGAGTGCGTTCGAAGCCGGCATGGTCCAGGACGTGGGATTTAACGTTCATGGGAGGGCATAAAAAAACCTCCGGAACCCGCGGGGGTGGAGGTGGATGGCTTGCGTGCGTGCCGCATTTCGTTCTCCTTTCCGATCTCTCTGGATCGGGATTAAAGGAATCTGTGAATAATTGCCGTCTATGGTACGCAGAATCCCGGTGAGAAGCAACTCCCCCCGTGACGGCGGGCATTACCCTGGAGTGTGGGCGCTACTGGGATCGAACCAGTGACCTTACGCGTGTGAGGCGTACGCTCTGAACCAGCTGAGCTAAGCGCCCGGGAAGTGCCGTATCGCTGTGACCGGCATAAGATATGAATTTACGGCGATGAATACAACACGAGGTCCCGGCCGACATTCGACCGGGGCGCGTCGGCGATGTCCTCAGGCCGGAATTATCTGACGAGCAGCATTTTCCCCGTGGCGGTGAAGTTTCCGGCGGTGATCCGGTACGTGTAGACCCCGCTCGGGACGCTCCGGGCGTCGAAGGTAACGCTCCTGGATCCCGCTGCCTCCCACCCGTCGACGAGAACGGCCACTTCCTGCCCGAGTACATTGAACACGCTCAGTCGGACATGCCCCTCGGTGGGCAGAGCGTATCCGATGGTCGTGGCCGGATTGAACGGGTTCGGATAGTTCTGTCCGAGCTCATAGTCGGCGGGAAGCGCCACCCCGGCATCCTCCACCCCGGGAGGCGCCGGAGGATCGGCATCGTCGAGCCCGATCTGAATCCGGGCGGCGGCCGGGACATTCCCCGGTCCGCCGAGGACGAGTTGTCCGGCTTCCGCCATTTTCACCCAGTACCCTTTCCCGGGCACGAGCACCGTCGCCGCCTCGTAACCCGCATTGAAGCCGAAGAAGCTGGAACTCACCAATCCTCCCGGGATCGTGGAGATGTTCACGACCGGGACCGGGACGCCGATCGACCCGACAATATTCCACCCCGCCGCCACGGTGATTGTGTCTGCCGTGAGGAGTTCGCCCGTGACGGGGACATTCTGTGCGCCGTCGAACTTCAGCCAGTAGCCCTTTCCGCTTTCGAGCGTCGGGCTCGCGACGTAGCCCGCGTCAAACGCGAAGGCGCTGCTGACCCCTGCGGGAAACACCACCGTCGTTGAATAATCCGCGACGAGGAGGGGGACGGAGACGATGTTCCATTTGTCCGAAACGGGATAGAACCGCGTGATGGTCGGGGATGTCACGTACATCTGCCAGGCAGTGGAGGTCTTGTGAAAGTTGACCCATTCCGTGCCGGTCCACCTCTGCGTGAATTCCTCGACGATCCTGTCCTCGTCATAACTTCGGTAGGCGATCGTCTCATCGATCCAGTCGAAACCGTTCCAGTACTGCGTGAGAATGTCGCCGGGAAGTCCCTGTCCATCGTTTGTGTACTTGGTCAGCTCGTCCGGAGTCCAGGCCGACGACTTCCAGTTCTCCAACAACTCTTCGACGAGATACCCGCTCCCATCGTACGTCCAGGTGACGCGGTAGTCGTAGTTCCAGACCCCCCCCGAGTAATATTCGACCAATCTTCCGGTCTGGCGTTCCCCCGCATCATACGCGTATGATTCCCTTCCGGCGTTCGTCCAGGCCCCTGCGGTCCAGTTTTGGGTCAGGAGTTCGGTGAGGAGGCCCATGGCGTCATATTGCAAGGCGTACCGGGTGGAGTTCGTCCATTTCGATGAAATCCACGACTGCACGACGAGTTCCGTGAGCCGCAGGCTGGCGTCGTATGAGACCAGGTATCGCTGCAACGGATCCCAGCCGCTTCCATTATAGATCGCAACTGTTTCCTCCACGGGATTCCCGTACTGATCGTACACGATGCTATCCCGGGTATTGGTCTGCCAGGAGGCCCCGTTCCAGATCCTCGTGACGACGGCAGTCACCCGGTCGTTCTGGTCATATGAAAAGAGGGCGTTATAGAGAGGATCCCAGAAATTCATAAAACCCATCCAACCCGTGCGCTCCCGCTCCCTGCCGAGGGAATCGTAGACATGGTCGAGTTTTGTCACATTCGTCCATGCGGCCCCGAACTCGTCCCACGCCTCGTCCACGACCTGGATCGGGCGGAAGAGAGTTTGGGAGCTCGAGGAGTGGGAGTTTACACCTCTTTGTTTGAACAGGCTGAACGGTCTATTCGACCGGAGTGTTGGCACTTCCCCACCGTCCCGGGAGACACGCCCGCCGAAGAGCAGGTGTTGTACCTCATTGAGTCGGGCGGGGGCCCCGCCGGTCGGCAGGTATCGGGAAACGACGGGAAATTGAGAGGGAGAACCGGTTGAGCCGGGTGCCTGGGAAAATCCAAATGCGATGAGCAGCAGGCCGAGCAGTCGGCGGCGAATCACGTTTGCCATATGCGTATCCCTGGGAGGCGGTGAGGTCATCTGGTGGGGGTCGATCATCAGGGGTTTGTACGCAGATCCGCCCGGAAAGTTTCACGGGACGGAGTAAAGCTTCGGGGTGGTCAGGGATCGTGGGGGGAGCGCGCCAGTCGCACTTCGCCGGGGCCTTTTACCGGTTTCGTACCTATTCCGCCAGGTCGCCCGCGATGCTGAAAATGATCACCGTTCCGTCCGGCCCCACGCCCGCGGAAATCGTTCCGAGGTTCTGGGACGCGGTCACCTCGATCAGGAGCGTGTCAGGGGGAAAGGCGGGGGGAATGCGGTAACTCGCGAGGGCGTTCGAGAGCAGCTTTGACGGGATGGCGTACTGTCTGTAGGAGCCGCCGCCGCCGCCCATCGAGACCGGCCTGAGGCGGTACTGGTAGGCGTCGGCCGCGAGATGCCGGATGTCGGCCATGATCGCGTCGCGCCGGATCCTGACGTTCCGTTCGCCGAAGACCCAGATCGCGCCGGCGATCGCGACGCCGAACAGTACGATGGCCAGGATCAGGAGGAGCGGTTGTTTTCGGTCCATCACACGCTCACATTGTTCATACCGCCCCCGTGACTCCGAACGGGAAGAGTATACGTCATTCGGATTTCAATGTCAATAGCCGTTCCGCCCGGCACCGGGGTCGATTGAAGCCTCAGGATGTTGGTGGGGGGGAATGGCCCTCGTCCGTGCTGAAATAACTGCTGATTTTGGCCGCCGTCGCCTCCCCGACGACTTCCCTGATCTGCTCCGGGGTGGCGAAACGCACCCCCTGGACCGAGCCGAACGCCTCGAGCAGCCGGACCGCCCGCTTCCTCCCCACCCCCTCGATCAGGTCGAGCTCGGTCTGCAGCGTCCGTCCGCTCCGCCGGGCGCGGTGGTGGGCCACCGCGAACCGGTGCGCCTCGTTCCGGATCGACTGCAGGAGCTTCAACCCGGGCGAGCTCTTCGGAATGGATTGGGGATCGTCCGCGTCCGGCCGGTGGATTTCCTCGAGCCGCTTCGCGAGTCCGATCACCCTCGGGCGTTTCCCCTCCCCGGCCGGCTCCCCCGCAAGCCCGAGGTGAGAGAGCGCCTCGAGCGCGCTCGAGAGCTGGCCTTTCCCGCCGTCGATCACGATCAGGTCGGGGAGGTCGGACCCTTCCGCCAGCACGCGCTCATACCGCCTGCCCACGACCTCCCTCATGGCGGCGAAATCGTCCGGGCGGCCGGGGGAGGCGATGTTGAATTTCCGGTACTCGCTCCTGCGCGGCTTCCCGTCGACGAATACCACCATCGAGCCGACCGTGTCGGACCCCTGCAGCGTCGAGACGTCGAAGCATTCGATCCTCCGCGGCGGCCCCTCCATCCCCAGGTCCCTGGCGAGCAGTTCCACCGCGGGGGCCGGGACGGCCCGCCGTTTCTCCCGCTGGATCAGGAGCATCCCGAGGAAGAGGCCGGCGTTCTTCCCGCACATCTCCATCAGGCGCGCCTTCTTCCCGGCCTTCGGCGTGACGAGCTCGACCCGGGCCCCTTTCTTGCCCGAGAGCCACTCAGCGAGGACCGCCCCGTCCTCCGGCTCCGACTGGAGGTGGATTTCCGCCGGCAGGTCCTCGGTTTCCATGTAGTAGGTCGTGAGGAAGTGCCCGATCACGGCCGGTTCCTCCTGGCCGAGGAGGCATGAGAGGTAGAAATGCTGCTTCCCGGTGATTTTCCCCTCCCTGATCCTGAACACCACCGCGC
>CAZQSM010000011.1:0-2727 GCA_964596065.1 uncultured Chlorobiaceae bacterium
ATGCTTACTTCGGTCAGGTGATCTGCACGGCCATCGCCACGGGTAACTAATCCGGGACAATAGCATCTGTTCAGTGAGTCGAATGGTGCTCTCGCTCCTCGTGGGCGGGAGCACCATTTTATTATCATGCCTCTGGATGGGGGGCAGGGAGCGCTCTCCTCATCCCCATGTGCGTCTGTAGATTTTCAGGGGAGACGCCTTTCCGCCGGTTTTCGAGTACGTATTTTTTAGGATTTTTCATATATTCAGATGATGAGACCCGGTAAAATTTCACGGTATCGGAAATGACCAGAAGTTGGCGGTGTGTTTTTTTTATTGTAATTGCGGCATGCGGTTGGTTGCCGGCCAAAGCGGACCTGAACGTCTTCCCGAAATCATTCTTCGTCAACCTGCCGAACCGGACGGCCTCCATGACCATCCTCAATTCGGGCGAACAACGCGAGGAGGTCTGGCTCGATTTTCGGTACGGATATCCGGTGGCCAACGACAGCGGACGGTTTTACATGATCTATGGCGATTCGACGTCAACGGTGGAGCCCAACGCCGTACCCTGGCTCACGGCCTATCCGGGTCGATTCGCGTTGAACCCGGGCGAATCGCAGGTGGTCAAGGTGATGGTGAAGCCACCCATCGGGCTGATTTCAGGCGAATATCTGGCGCGGGTCGTCATTTCCTCCCAACCGGTCGTATCCCCGACCTCGAAATCCCTCAGCCAGCAGGTATCATCGGGAGTCAAACTCCTCACACGGCTCGATCTTCCGTTGCATGTCCGCGCGGGATCGGTGGGATCCGGGATCAAAATTCACCGCGTCTCGGCGGCTGTTGATTCCGGCTGGCTGAAGATCGGCATTGACCTCTCCCGGCTCGGCAATGCGTCGTATTGGGGCACGATGAGATTCACGGTGCGCGACAGGGATGGCAGGGTCGTCAGCACGGAGAAACACCCGGTCGCCATCTACCGGGACATGGTGTATCCGGTGAGACTGAACGTCAGGGACCTTTCCACCGGCACCTATGAGATCGAGATCGTCACAGACAACAAGCGTCCCGACATTCCGGTCCAATACCGCGTCAGGGCAGACGACGACAGGTATTTATACCAATGCACGATCCCATGACGATTCAGGACATGCGATGATCCGCTCCATCGTAACCGGCATGTGTTTATTGCTCGTCGTATCGATCACGCCGATGCTGACCCCCGGCGCCTCCGCCCAGACGGCCACGCCGGCCGATACGCTGACCAGCGTGCCCGTTGACGTCAAATTGAAGGGGGGGGCGCGGAGCCAGTTCGACATCGTCACCCTCGGGGAGGGTGCCTATTTCCCCCTCCAGGCCTTGTTCCAGTTTCTGAAGATCCCCATCGCGTTCGATCCCTCATCCCGTGTCGCGGAGGGAATCTTTCTCACACGCGATAATGCGTTCGCGATCGATGCCGGGAATCTGACCGCCAAAATGGGCGACCGCTCCATATCCCTGCGCCGCGAAGATTTCGCGCTTTCCGGCGGAGACCTGTTTCTCTCCGGGGAGATCTTCAGCCAGCTCTTCGACATCGAAATTCAGTATTACCCGCGCAAGCTCCTTGTCACGATCCAGTCAAGGCATCGACTGCCCGTGTACCTGGAACGCGATCGCGAGAAAGCGCGACTGCTCCGGAACCTCAAGCAGGAAACCATCGAACCGGACCTGGCGCTCGGGCGGCAATTCAACGCCTTCGATATCGGCAGACTCAATTACCGGTTGACCTCTTCCACCTTCCAGCGCGGGACACCCCGGCGGTCCTATTCGTTCAGGCTGGGGAATACGATCCTCGGCGGAGACATGAATACGAGGCTCTCCGGAACGGTCGGACGCGTGATCACCGGAAGGGACATCCAGAGCAACGTTCGCTACGCGTTTCTCGACAACCCGGTGTTGCGGCAGATCACCCTCGGGGACATTTTGTCGATGGGGCTACGGTTTGAAAGCCTCGCCGGCGTCGAGATCACCAATCGCCCCGCGAAGCGGCGGATCTATTTTGCGTCAGATAACCTGACGGGAAACCTTCCCGAGGGCGGGATCGCCGATCTCTATGCCAGCGATATCCTGGTCGATTACCAGCCCGCCACGACATCCGGCCAATACTCATTTCAAAATACGCTGACCTATGGTGTGGAGGACTACGAAGTCCGCACCTACGACCCCTTTGGCGTGGAACAGGTCACGCAATATCGCGTGGTCGTTCCCCCGGAGATGGTGCCTCCGGGAGAGGTCGAGTACACCGTCAGCAGCGGCTTCTCACGCCTCGGAAATCAGAAATGGTCCGGGAACAGCAACGTCAATTGGGGCATCAATTCCAGGATCACCGTCGGCGGGGGAGTCGACTATTCGGAGGTTTCAGAGAAAAATTATCATCCGAAACTCAGCGCGACGACCAGGTTCACGGATATCCTGGTCGGAAACTTCGTCCTCGCTCCCTCCGCCTATTCCAGGTACATCCTCACGGCCGGATGGCCCTCCCAGGTCGGCATCAGTCTCCGATATTCGTGGTACGGACGGGATTCGTACTACAATAAAGCCAGGCTGCACAACGATGCCCTCGCGTCGCTCAGCGTACCCTTGTGGTCCCGGACCTTCGGACTGAACCTGGTCGGCACGCGGACGGAGCTCGAAGGGGGGAAACGGCATTCACTCCAGGCCTCCGCGGGGGGGATGTTCGGGCTGTTCAGTTCGAGGATCCTCCACAGC
>CAZQSM010000011.1:2827-40216 GCA_964596065.1 uncultured Chlorobiaceae bacterium
CCAGGCCTCCGCGGGGGGGATGTTCGGGCTGTTCAGTTCGAGGATCCTCCACAGCCGGTCCTGGGAACCCAGCTCGCGGACCTCATCCCTTCAAACGGCGACCACGAGCGCTTTTCTCAGTTTCAGGGCGTCCGGCGGATTCATCTTCCGTGGCATCACACGGTACCATCACGATAACGGGGGGTTCAGGAGCGCGAGGTTCGAGTTCAGCAAGAGGATCGCCCGGAGATTCTGGATGCAGATTTATTACGATCGGAATTTTAAATTCAACAACACATTCGCGGGCATCCAGTTCATCCTCGATTTTCCATTCACGGCTGTCCGCTCCCAGGTCAACTTCGCGGGAGACGGGACGCTCTCATCCTCGCAATCGCTGTACGGTTCCGTCGCGTATTCCATGGCGACCGGCGACGTATTTTTTGACAATATTTCGAGCTACAATAACTCCGGCGCGATCATCGTGCAGCCCTTCGTTGACGCCAACGCCAACGATATTCACGATCCGGGGGAGGAATACATCTCCAGGGGCAGTATCAAGAGCTCGACCGCGTTTTCCAGGCGGACGATACGGTACAAAGACGGCGGTTTTTTAATCGAACGTACGACCCCGTTCGAGGAATATTTCTTCACGATCGATCCCCAGAATCTGGACAACCCGTTGTGGGTTCCAAAATACAGTACCGTGTCGGTGATCTCCGAGCCGAACAACATCCGCCTGGTTGACATCCCGCTGGTGGCAGGCGGAGTCGTGCGGGGAAGGGTCACCGCCTTCGTCGCCGGGAGGGAGACCGGGCTTCAAAATCTGACCATACGGATCTCTCCGGAGTCCGGGCCCAGGGCCGGCTTCCCGATTCAACAAACGACCTATTCCACGGGTGAGTTCGAGATTTTGGGTCTGCTGCCGGGGCGTTACGTACTATCGGTCGATCAGAGGGAACTATCAGAGCTCGGATATGGAAGCACTCTGGTATCCAAGGTCGTTGAAATCAAGGCTTCACCCGAGGGCGATGAGATAAACGATATCGTGTTTCGGATCGGGGAATGACCGTGTTCTCCGCATCCCGGGACCGGGTTTCACCGGAATCCAGGGTTCAACTATCAGGGGGTAACATGAAAAACGAACGAGTGCATCGAGATGCCGGGGCACGAGGTCGCCTCGAGTGGCTCCGGCCCATCGCCACAGCAGCGGTGCTGCTCCTGATGTTTTCCACTCCGGCGTTCGCCCAGGAAGACGGGGGTGACGAGGAACTCCCGGCGGAGGACGAGGAAGTGCTGGTGGAGGAGGAGTTCGACTTCGACTTTGATCGGGAGACGGCCCTCGCCGATTATACCGACGAAATATTTTTCGACACGACGAACCCCTCCTGGCAGTGGCTCAACCCATCGCCAACCGGAAATCACCTGTTCAGTGTCGATGCCCTTCACGCGGATTCGATGATGGCCGTGGGATCGATCGGAACCTTTCTGCGGACCCGGAGCGCGGGAATGACCTGGAACGCCGAACACCTGACGGGCGGCGTATCGGGGGTGTTATCCTCGATCGACATGGTGACTCCCGACATCGCGTATGCCGTGGGGACCCGGGGGGCTGTCGTCAAGACCACCGATGGCGGCATCAGCTGGACACCCCAGAATGCTTTCACTTCCTATCAGCTTCAGGGGGTGTATTTCCGCAATCCCGCCAGGGGGTGGATCGTCGGGCAGTTCGGCACCCTGCGATCAACGGTCAACGGCGGAGCGTCGTGGCAGGCCCACCTGCTCCCGTCCGTCCGGGGCCTGAGGGATATCACGTTCGCAACCACAACCCGGGGCTGGATCGTCGGCGACAGCGGAACGATCTACACGACGACGAATGACGGGGTTTCCTGGACGACCCAGTCGAGCGGAACGACCCGACACCTGAATTCCGTCTGGTTCATCGATTCCCTGCTCGGGTTCAGTGTCGGGGATCGGGGAACGGTGATCGGAACGTCGAATGGCGGGACGACCTGGTTGACCTTTCCGCCGCTCTCGAGCGGAAACCTGTACGACATTCAGTTTGTGTCCCCGTCGGTCGGCTTCATCGTCGGCGAGTCCGGAAAAATATTCAAGACGACGAACACCGGCGGTACCTGGACCCAGCAGTTATCGGGAAGCACGCGGACGTTTACCTCGGTCAGGTTTGTCAGTGTCACGACGGGTTGGGCCGTCGGGGCGTTCGGCCAGGTCTACCGCACGACGGACGGCGGCGCGACGTGGGAGATGAAGTCGCGGGAGACCTTGGTCTCCGCGACCTATTCCGGCGTTGATTTCCCGGATCCATTGAACGGCTGGGTCGTCGGCTCGCGGGGCGTCATTCTCCACACGACCGACGGGGGAAAGAACTGGCTTCCCCAGAATTCCGGCGTATCCGCGTGGCTTCAGGATGTTCATTTCGCGACTCCCAGCCTCGGCATGATCGTCGGTAAAAGGGGCGTGCTCCTCCGGACAACGAACGCGGGCGCGACGTGGCTGAAAATACCGGTGGGAGGTCTGACGGCCCTCAATTCGGTTGATTTCGTAAACCAGGATACGGCCTACATCGCGGGTACGCGGGGAAGAATTTACAAGTCCACCGACGGGGGATTGACGTGGATCCGACTGCTCACGCAGACATCGAAAACATTTTTCGAGATCGATTTCACCTCCACGACCACGGGATGGGCGGTTGGTTCCGGGAAGCGGGTCATATCGACCACCGACGGCGGTTCCTCCTGGATAGTCCAAACGACACCGGCGTTCAGCGGCGCCATCCGGAGCGTTGATTTCGCGACGAGTACCCACGGCTGGCTCTCGGGGGACCGGGGGAGAATATTCAAGAGCACGAACGGGGGAGTGCTCTGGTTTTCGCAGAACACCGGGGTGCTCTCGTCCATCCGGAAGGTTCGTGCGGTCGACACCAGTACCGTCTGGGCGCTGGGTACCGTCGGTCTCCTGCTGAAAAGCACGAACGGCGGCACGACCTGGGTGCCGCAGATATCGGCCACGAACCGCGCGCTGCAGTGCATGGACGTGCTGGACGAGGAGAACGCCTGGGTCGCAGGATCCCTCGGCGCGATCCTGAAGAACACCGCCCCGGGCGAGTTCTCGATCCAACCGGGTGCATCCGGTGATGTCCCGCCGGAGGGAGGAAATTATCCAAATCCGTTCAACCCGACGACCACGATCAGGATAACCCTTCCGGGAGCCACGTTCGTTTCGGTTACGGTGTTCGATGTCCTGGGAAGGAACGTCGCGACCCTCCTCGACAATGAACCCCTCGATGCCGGTTTGCACGAGGTGGTGTTCGATACGAGGGACGTGCGGGGGCGAGACCTCTCATCCGGCGTGTATCTCTACCGGATTTCCACCCGCGACGGCGTCATCGACGAGATGAAAAAGATGATCCTGATGAAGTAACCGGACAAAACGGACACGAGATGAAAACGATACGATCAGCGTTTCTTGCTTGTGTTTTTCATCTGGCATTATGTTCGTTCGCGGTCGGACAGTCGAATGATTGGAACTGGCAGAACCCCCTTCCACAGGGCAATAACCTCGAGGCCGCCCAGGCGCTTGATCTCAACACGGTGCTCATCACCGGGGCAGCCTCGACCTTTGTCAAATCCACCGATGGAGGCGTGACCTGGTCCGTCTCGAGGATCTCCGCCGACCCGATCGTCTTTTCAGGGATTCGCTTCACCTCTCCCCTGAATGGATGGGTGGTCGGCGCTGGTGCGTCGATCTTCGTGACGACCGACGGGGGCGCAACCTGGAACCGGCGGTATTCCCCGGTGACCTCCGGGAGATTTGAGGCGACCACGTCGGCCGGCGCTGACGCCGGATTTATCGTCGGCGAACGGGGGACGATATTGCACTCCACCAATGCCGGCGGAATATGGCAGCTCTCGAACTCGGGCACGCTCTACACGCTCCGTGACATCGCCTTTCCAACCGCGACGACGGGCTACATCGTCGGGGACGGCGGCGTGATCCTGAAAACAACCAACGGGGGGGGGCTCTGGTTCTCCACGCCCGACACCGTGCCACGGGGGAATTTTCACGCGGTCAGTTTTCCGACGCGGGATACCGGGTGGGTCGCCGGGACGGACGGGGTCGTGCTGTACACAAGCGACGGGGGCAGAAGCTGGTCTCCGCAGCTCACCAGGATCCACGAAACAATCGAGGAGGTCCACTTCACCAGCTCGGCCTCCGGGTATGCCCTCTCCGGAAATTATTATCTCTCCACGACCAATGGCGGGCTCACGTGGACTGCGCAGCTCACCAGCCCCGGTGAAAGGTTCAATGCCCTCGCTTTTTCCGGCTTGGCCAAAGGGTATAAAGTCGGTGACAATGGCGAAATCGAGATCACCCAGAACAGGGGTGCATTATGGGTGAGTGTCGCCGACAACACGACCCAGGAGCTGAACGGCACCTTCTTCATTGACCGGAATACCGGGTGGGTTGTGGGTGGCGGCGGGACGGTTCTCTGGACGCGGGACGGCGGCAGCCGCTGGAATCGGAGCGCAACCCCCACGAACAATACCCTCCGGTCGGTTTTTTTCACCTCGCCGACGGCCGGATGGGCGGTCGGGGACCTCGGTGAAGTCCTCCGGACCACGGATGGATTCACCTGGACAAGGCTATCGCTGGGTCCGACCGGGTTTCTGTATTCCGTTTTCTTCATCGACGCATCGACCGGATGGATCGTCGGGGAGGACGGTACGGTTCTGATGACGGCAGATGCCGGGGTCTCCTGGGCTGATAATGAACCTGGGGATTCCGCATATTCCTATTCAAGCCTGTTCTTCGTGGACGATTCCACCGGATGGCTTCTCGGGAATCATGGCGCATCCAACGAACTGACAACGATTTTCAAGTCGACCAACCGCGGTGCGTCGTGGGACTCCGTGTCGTTCGACGACCGAACGCTCCTGGCGGTACAGTTCTACGACCGGGACACGGGTTGGGCCGTCGGGAAGAATCACAGGGTTTTGAAAACGACAAACGGGGGCATGGACTGGAAAGCTCAAAAAACCTCCACGCCGTTGTCCGTCTCATTTCAAACGGTGACGTTCACGGACGCCAGCAATGGATGGATCGCGGGAGGATCCGGGACCCTCCTTCGTACCATCGACGGGGGGAGCAACTGGTTCGAGCTTCAATCGAGAACTGATCGTTTTTTTTACTCCATCGCCTTCCCGGATTCTCTCTCCGGTTGGGTGGTGGGAACCGGGGGCATCATTTTACATACCACCAACGGCGGGGGAGATCCGCCGATTTCCCCCCCGCCTCCGCCGAATGGAACCCGGTATAACCGTGTGAGTCAGAATCAGCCCAACCCGTTTCTTCCCGCCCGGGACGTGGAAACCAGCATTCCATTCAAGCTGACCATGGCCTCCCCGGTGACAATCCAGATTTTCGACGACCTCGGTCGGATGATCAGGGAATGGGTCGCGGGGACATTCCCGTCCGGATCGTATACCGGACAGAATGGGGCGCCCCGATGGGATGGCAGGGACAACCAGGGACGCCCCATGCCGAGCGGCGTATATTTCTACCGGGTCGTCACCGACGAATATATCGAGACGCAGAACCTCGTCCTCCTGCGGTAGGGGAAACCCCCATTACACTCACCGTTTTCTCACGAAGTTCTAATTCAACCCCCCTTGACCGGTTGACGCGAACCGGTTACCTTTCCGTAAATAATTAATTTCGGTTCGTCCCTTCCGCCCGGCGGTCCTCCCGCGGACCTCATTGCAACGTCGTCATTTTCGGGAGGCCCCCCATGTCATATCGTAGTCCAATCCTGTTCGTGTTCTCCATCCTGTCCGCATCGCTCCTTGCCGGCGCGTTCGGCCGGACGGTCGACGCCCAGCCCGCGTCCCATGTCGTCATCAGTGAAATCTACGGGGGCGGGGGGAACAGCGGCGCGCTCTACACGCACGATTTCATCGAACTCTACAATCCCACCTCGTCGGAGATCGCGATGAACGGGTGGTCCATCCAGTACCAGGCGGGGGGAGGGTCGGGGCCGTTCGGCGCGCGATCGACGTTCACCGGGACCATCCGTCCCCGCGGATTTTTCCTCATCCAGGCGAATCCGGGGAGCGGCGGCACGCAGCCTCTGCCGGCCCCCGACGCGGTGGCCGGATTTTCGATGGCCGCGACGTCGGGGAAGGTGGCGCTCTGTTCCGACACGACGCCCGTCACGTCCCCGTCGGATCCCGGGGTGGTGGATTTCGTCGGGTACGGCGCGGCGAACCTGTTCGAAGGGGCGGCCCCGGCGGCGGCGCCCGGGAACACCGCGAGCATCGAGAGGAAAGCGGGGGCATCGTCGGATTCGGCGTCGATGACGGCCGGGGGCGGGGAGGAGCATGCCGGGAACGGACACGATTCCGGGGACAACGGGTACGATTTTCTGAGGCGTAGCCCGGAGCCGCAGAACGACGCCTCGCCCGCCGAAGCACCCGGAGCAAATCGCGAAGTCTCGACGGACTACAAGGAGAAATGGAACCTGGTTTCACTCCCCGTCGGAGTCCCGGACGCGACGGTATCCGCCGCTTTCCCGGCCGCGGTGCCTCCGCTCTACGCGTTCAGCGACGCATACGTTCCCGACACGGTCGCCCTGCCGGGCGTGGGATACTGGCTCAGGTTCGCGGAGCCGGAGACCGTCACCTTCGCAGGGGAGGAGATCGCGCGCGACACGCTCACGGTCGGACCAGGATGGAACCTGATCGGGTCAATCAGCGTCCCGGTTCCCGTGGCCGGCGTGGTTCAGATTCCCGACGGCCACCTGGCCGGGATGTTCTTCGAGTTCGATGGCGGTTACCAGCCCGCCGACACGATCCAGCCGGGCCGGGCGTACTGGGTGCGGTCGACAACCGGCGGTCTCCTGGTGCTCGCCGCGCCGGGCGGTTTCTCCGGATCCGGTCCGCTTTCACCCCCGTAGGGGAGACCGGCGCACCGTGGATCCTGCGTCCGGGGCCTCACCGGTCGTGTGACATCGACCTGGTCGCGGGGCGTCTGCATCGGGATAATGGGAAAAAAGGGTACGGGATATTGACCTTTTTTGTCTAAATGAGTATACTCCAGTGTCCGTATCCTCCATCGCACGGTCGGTGCCGCCGCGCTGACGTAACGCCACGCGCTTCGAATAATCAGGAGATTCCCGATGATCACCAATTGCTGCCGCCTTGCCTTCGCGGTCGTCGCCGCACTGCTATTCGCCGACGCCGCCGTGATGGCCCAGATTCCCGCGAACGACTCCTGCGCAGGCGCGGTGTCCATCCCGTCGTTGCCATTCACGTACACGCAGAACTCCCGGCTCGCGACCGCCGACCCGGCCGATCCGATTCTGGCGTGCGCCGATTCGGGGGGCGGAAAAACCGTCTGGTTCACCTACACCCCCGGCGTGACCCAGTACGTCCGGTTCAGCACCGTCGGAAGCACGCCGGCCGATTACGACGTTGCCCTTGGACTCTTCACCGGGGTTTGCGGAAGCCTGGTCGAGGTATCGTGCGCCGACGACAGCATCCCCGGTACCATCCGGGCTGCGACCCTCGGATACGAGGTCCAGTCCGGGGTGACATACTATCTCCACGTGGCGGAGTGGAAGGGCGGGGGACCGAGCGGTTACGTCCCCACGGGAGGCGACCTCGTCCTGAACGTCTACCTCTCCACCCCGACGCCCCTCTCCACCGGACCGAAGGCGGGTTCGGTGGCCGGCGGAGACTCGATCATTCTCAGCCTCATCGGGGGGCGGAACATCCCTTCAGGGTACGGGCGGGAGCCGGGCGCGGCCGGCCACAATCCCCCGCAGACATTGCTTCCCGCCCCGCCCGACGTCCGGCCGCCGAAGGGACCCGCCGGGTCGAATTTTACGAAGGACCCTTCCGTGAGCGCGGCCGCCGTGTCCACCGCGCAACCGGTCGTCCTGAAAAATTTCCAGGGGAACACCAGCACCGGCTTCATACCCCCCGACCCGATCCTGGCCGTGGGACCCGACCATGTCATCGGGATGGTGAACTCTTCGTTTGTCGTGTGGGACAAGAACGGCGCGCTCCTCGAAGCCCGCACCGCGGGCTCCTGGTTCAGCAACGTCGCGTCGCCGGTGGGATTCAGCGATCCCCAGATCCTCTACGATCATTTTACCGACCGGTGGATCATGGCCGGCGGAAATTTTTCGGCCCCCTATGGCTTCCTGATCTCCGTCTCCGACGACGCGGACCCGATCGGAACGTGGTACAACTGGTCGCTGCCGTCGGGGCTGGGGGACTCGCTCACCGGCAACCTCCCCGACTATCCGCAGATCGGGTACGATTCGCTCGCGATCTACATCACGACGCGGGAATTCAACCCCGGGTTCCTCTACTCGAGGGTCCGCATCATTGAGAAGACCCAGCTCTATAATAACGACGCGGGGCCCGTCACGTGGACCGATTTCTGGGACCTCCGCGAACCTGACCACCCCAGCGCCAAACTTGACGGGATCAGGCCCTCGATCATCTACGGTTCGCCGGGGGAGCATTACATGGTGAACGCCTCGCCGTACAACCCGGGCACGTTCTTTACCCTCTGGAAGATCCTCGACCCGGTCGGGACCCCTTCCATCACCGGGGAAAATATTTCCGTCGTCCAGTATACTTCCCCCGGCAACGCCAGCCAGCTCGGCGGCGGTACCGCGCTTGAATCGGGGGGCGCCGCGATTCGGCACAAGGCCGTCTACCGCGACAGCTCGCTCTGGATGGTCCATTCGATCGCGAGCGGACCGGGAAACGTGTACGCCTCCGTACGGTACGTCAGGATCAATCCACACACCGGCGCGAATCTCGAGGACGAGGCGATGGGCGCCGACGGCTACTGGCATTACTACCCCGCCCTGATGGCGGACGCGGAGCGGAACATCGTCGTCACGTACACGCGTTCGGGCCTGACCGAGTATCCCGGGGCGTTCGTGGCGGGACACAAGGATTCCGATCCCCCCGGCCTCTCGGCGAGCATCCCGGTCGCGGAGGGCGCCGGCAACTACGACGTCGTCGGCGGCGGCCGGAACCGGTGGGGTGACTATATGGGCATCGCCCTTGACCCGGTGGACTCGCTTGCGGTCTGGGTGAATACCGAATACGCGGTCGCGACGAACGACTGGGAAACGCGCGTGGCGATGGTCAAGATGGGGCCGCTGCCCGGGGCCTACATCAACGCCGATCTCTCGTCGATGTCGTTCGGATCGGTCGAAGTGACCGATTCGAGCGACAGCCAGGCGTTTACGCTCACCAACAACGGGATTGACACCCTCGATGTCACTTCCATCGATATTCCCGACTCGAATTTCCTCCTCCTGAACGCGCCCTCATACCCTTTGAAAATCGCGACCTTCGGGGTGGAGACGCTCTGGGTGCGTTTCGCGCCCGAGGCGCGGGGCGCATTCGCGGATTCGATCATCGTCAACAGCAGCGACACCGTGAGGCCGGCGCTGAAGATCTCCGTCTACGGCAGCGGCTTCATCGTCGATCCGGCCGCCTCCGGGACGATGTACGCCAGTTCCGGGGTCGCCGACTTCGGCCGCCTCAGGACGGTGGACCCGATCGACGCCTCATCCTCGACCGTCGGGCCGTCGGGGTTCAACCAGCTGATCAACATCCGCGTCCACCCGACGACCGGAGAACTGATGGGGCTCGCGACCAACTCCGCCACCACCGCGGCCGAGTATGACCTTGTCCGGGTGAACAGTTCGCTCGCCGACGCCCACAGCATCGCCAAGATCCCGCTCAATTTCCTCAAGGGGATGACCTACCGGGGCGACACGCTCTACGTGGGGAGGATCACCGGCGGCATCTACTCCGTCGATCCCCTCACCGGCACACCGACGCTCGTCGCGGCGAGCGGGAAACAGCTCTCAGGAATCGACTTCAACCCGGTGACGGGCGAGCTCTGGGCGAGCGTCAAGGGCGGCTCCCCGGTCGACGGCATTTATAAGATCAGCCTTCCGTCCGGAACCGCGACCCTCGTCGGAACGACCGGGTTCGGCGTCCAGACCGTCGACATCGCCTTCGACGCCAACGGAACCCTCTTCGGCCTCATCGGCGCGGGCGTGACGCCGAACGAACTGGTGCTGATCGATACGCTCACGGGCGGCGGGACGAAGATCGGGCCGATGGGGTTCACCAGCGGACAGGGGATCGCGTTCCATCCGGACGTGGCGAATTTCGCCTTCGCGTACCACCTTTTCCAGAAATGGAACCTGATGTCGCTGCCGGTCCACGTGCCCGATAAATCGCTGATCGCGGTCTTTCCGCCGGCACTGGTGGAATCGCGCGCGTATACGTATACCGGCGGTTTCGTCCGGACCGACACCCTCGAGAACAGGACCGGGTACTGGGTGAAAATCGCCTCCGCATCCGCACACAGCATCATCGGTACCCCGGACTCGACCGACACGATCTCCGTGCAGGCCCGGTGGAACCTGGTCGGGCCGAACTCGTTCACGGCCCCCGTCTCCTCAATCTCGACCGATCCGGGCGGGATCCTGACCACCGGTTTCTTCGCCTACGACGACACGGGCTACGTCAACGCCGACTCCCTGATCCCGGGGAGGGGATACTGGGTCAAGGCGAGCGTTGCGGGCACCCTGCAGTTGAACGTGCCGACGAACGTCCCGGGCGGGACCCCCAAGGCTTCGCCGCGGGATCACCTCGCCGGCCTCAGTTCCATCCGGATCGAGGACGGCTCCGGGCGGTCGCAGACGCTTTACTTCGGCGCGCGTTCCGATGAGAGCCCGTCGCCGGAACTCTTCGAGCTTCCCCCCGTCCCCCCCGACGCCGGGTTCGATTCGCGTTTCGGTTCCGGCTCGATGGTGGAGTTCCACCGTCCGGACCGGGGCCCGGAGGAATCGTTCCCGGTGAGGATCCTTTCGGCGCGCTATCCCGTGACGGTCCGCTGGGACATCCGCGGCGGAGACGCCGGCGCCGCGTACGCGCTCGCCTCCGGCTCCGGGGATCTCGCGCCCGAATGGCGGGTCGCGATCGAGGGGTCCGGGAGCCGCGCGATCAGCCGGGAACAGGCGGCCGATCTCAGGCTGGTGGCGGGTTCGCGGGCCGTGCCGACGGAATTCGCGCTGTCGCAAAACTATCCGAACCCGTTCAATCCGCTCACCACCGTCGGCTACGCGCTCCCCTCCGCGGAACGGGTGATCCTGGTCGTCTACAACGCCCTCGGCGAGGAGGTCTCCACCCTGGTGGATGCCCGGCAGGAATCGGGGTACCACACCGTGACGATCACGGGGGAGAACCTCGCGTCGGGCGTCTATTTCTATCGCCTCACGGCGGGGTCGTACACGGCGGTCCGGAAGATGCTGCTCATACGCTGACGCACGGCGCCGGCCTCACCCTTACCTGGTAGGGAGATGCATCTCGGGGTCAAACTGCTCTGCCTCACGGCGCTGCTGGCCGCGGTCCTCCCCGGCCAGAGCTGGGTCCTGAAGCTGTCGGGTCCCGGCCTCGGCAATCCCCTCGCCGTCAATCCTCTCGACAGTAACGTCCTCTACACCGCGGCCGGGGGCGACCGGATCTACGTCAGCCGGAACCGCGGGTACACGTGGTTCAATTACGGTGCCCTTGTCACCGGTGGTGGCATCGTGAAATCCGTTTCCGTCACTCCGTCGGACACCCTCCAGCTGCTCGCCGGGATCGAGTCGTCGGTCGGCTCCCCCGACCGTATCATGAAGACGACGGACGGCGGGATGAGCTGGGCCGAGACCTGGTCGGGGACCTTTTCCTATTTCGGCCAGCCGGTCGAATCTTCGGTGCGGCACCCGGACACCGTGTACACGATGGGGCTCGACACGCTCTATCGTTCCACCGATTTCGGCTCGAGCTGGGACACCGTCTGCAGCGGGAAGGGGTTCAACGCCTGGTGCGACGCGGCGCTGCGGCCCGACAGCGCGGCGGTGATGTACCTCGGGGACAACCTCTCGGGGATCTGGAAGACGACGGACCACGGCGCATCCTGGAGGAAGGTCTATTCGACGATCGGCGAAATTCCGAGCATCGCCATCAACCCGTTCGACCCGCGGGTGGCGTATGCCAGCAAGTTCGGCGGTGGGGGCGGGATCGTGCGGACGACGAACTGGGGGGAGACCTGGAGCAACGTGACCGTCCCGTCCGGCAACCGTGACACCTGGTGGATCGCCTGTTCCCCCGTCCACCCCGGCTTCGTGTATTACGGCACCTATACGGGCGACACCGCGAACCTCGGGATCTATTTCTCGCGCGACTCCGGCGCGAATTGGGAAAGGATCAACGACGGGTTGCCCTCCGGGGCGCACTTCAATTACGGCCTGCTGGCGCTCGACTCGCTCACCCTCCTGGCGCTCCAGTCGAACGGGGTCTACAAGTATCAATACCCCACAACGATCGACGTCCTCCAGCCCGACGGGGGGGAATACTGGCTCGCCGAATCGACGTACTCCGTTTCCTGGTCGGCGGAGGGGCTCTACGCCGTGCGCCTCGAGTATTCGCTCGACGACGGCGCGGCCTGGACGGTCATCGCCGACAGCGTCCCGTCGTACCAGGGATCGTACCCCTGGACCACGCCGGCGGTGTTCTCCGAATCGTGCCTCGTGCGGATCTCCGACGCGCTCTTCACCTCCACCACCGCGTCGAGCGGCTCCAGGTTCACCATCACGAACGCGTTCCTGAC
Organism: uncultured Chlorobiaceae bacterium; assembly: GCA_964596065.1. Classification (GTDB taxonomy): domain Bacteria; phylum Bacteroidota; class Ignavibacteria; order UBA10030; family SZUA-254; genus SZUA-254. The sequence continues at coordinate 15,524 of CAZQSM010000011.1, forward strand.
CGTCGCCGCGCCGAACGGGGGGGAGGAGTGGGACGCCGGATCCGTCCGGCAGATCTCGTGGACCTCGGTGAGTTTCGACAGCCTCACGATCGAATATTCCACCGACAGCGGCGCGTCATGGTCGTACGTGAGCGAGGTGCCGGCCGCGGCGGGCGCGTTCCCCTGGACGGTGCCGGACGCCCCGACCAGGCTGGCGCTGGTGCGGCTCCGCGGATCGGACGACACGAACATCGTCGACCTGAGCGACGGGGTCTTCACCATCCTCTCCGTCGGCGAATATTCCGCCGCGCTGGTCGTCAGGGACGCGGGGGCGGGGGAGGACACGCTCGTCTTCGGCGGGAGCCCCGGCGCGACGGACGGCATCGATGCCGGCCTCGGCGAGGCCGAGCTCGCCGCCGTTCCGCCGCCCGGGACGTTCGACGTCCGATGGCGCATCGATGGCACGAATGGCGTGAAACTCGACATCCGGGACACCCTTGCCCTTCCGGACGACCGTCGCGCGCGGCGGGTGTCGCTCCAACCGGGGCCGGGCGGATATCCGTTCACGCTCTCCTGGGATCCCGACAGCCTGCGGAGCGGAACGCACGTGATGCGGGACGCGCCGGGGGGCGGGCTGGTCACCCTGAACATGCGGCGCGACAGCGGCGTCGTGATCGCGGATCCGTCGGTTACCGAACTCGAATTGCTCCATTGTCCCGGGACGCCAGTCACCATCCCGGGAACGGGCGGGTGGCTGCTGATCTCGTTGCCCGTCGAGGCGGGGGAGCGGAGGACGCAGGCCCTCTTCCCGTTCTCCCCGGGCGGCGCGTACCGGTACCGCAACGGATACACGCGTGCCGATACGCTCCGGTTCGGCGAAGGGTACTGGATCAAGAGCGAGCAGGTGATCCTGACCGGGTGTCCGGTGCTTTCGGAGACCACCGCCGTGCGACAGGGATGGAACATCGTCGGTGGGCTGACCGCGGCTCTGGCAACCGGCGACATCCTGAGCCAGCCGGAAAGCCTGATCGCTTCGCCATTCTATGGATACGGCCCCGGGGGGTATTATTTCGCCGACTCGCTCAGGGGCGGGGAGGGGTACTGGGTGAAATGCCGCGACAGCGGCGTCCTGATCGCCACGGCCCCGGTATTTCAGTCGTCCCTCGTCGGGGCTGACGAGCCGGTGGGTCGCCGGTTCAATGAATTGAGGGTCGAGGATGGATCGACTGTGTCGACACTCTATTTTTCGCCGGGACCCGTTTCCGGCGCAGGCCGGGGGGCCATTCCGGCCGGTTTCGAGGCCCCCCCGGATCCCCCCGGAGAGCCCCCACGGACCACCTTCACCGGGGGGAAAATCGGCGTTTTCCACGACGGAGGGTCGATTTACCTGTTGGAGATCCCGGGCGGTCCGGGAGATGTAAAAAGGGAAATAAATTTTTCCTGGAATGTAGAAATTCAGGGAAAATTCGTTTATATTCTAGTTGAAAAGGTCGGCTCGCGGGAAATATCGGAGACCCTGATGAAGGGCCGCGGACAGTTCCGTTCTTCCGTTTCACCCGATTCAAAATTTTCGCTGAACATCCGGACCGGAGCCGACGGATACGGCGGGGTTCCTGGGGAATTCCAGGTGGGGGAGTGTTATCCAAATCCCTTCAACCCATCGACCCGCGTCTCATTGAGACTCCCTTCCGAATCCACGGTCTCGTTGACGGTCTTTAACCTCCTCGGAGAAATCGTCGCCACCGCGGACGGGCGACTCTACGCCGCCGGGGAACATCATCTTGAATGGTCGGCCAAACGTCCTGACGGTTCCCAGCTCAGCTCGGGGATCTATTTCATCGGGCTCACGGCCGTTCCCGCGAACAGCGTGGAAGGGGGTCGCGACAGGGTGTATCGCGCGGTACGCAAGGTGGCCCTGGTGAAATGAGGGTGGTACCCGCGGTCTTCACGGTCGAACGGTATCTTCGCAAACAAGCAACAGATCAGGCCGAGTGAGCTTTATGCCATCCACCGGAATATGATATGAGATTTGCGACGACGTTAATTTTCTCCATCCTGTTTCTCGCCCCGCCCCCCCCATCGCGGGCCGCGCAGCGCTGGTCGTGCCGGCCGGATTCGACCCTTCCCGTCGTCGTTGCTTCAGGCAGCCAGTGGAACGTCCAGATGGCGTCCGATGGACACCACGGTGCCATCGTCGTATGGCAGGACCGGCGCGACGGTCAGGGGGATAAATTATACATGCAACGGATCGCGGCGGACGGCGGGATGCTCTGGGCTGACGGCGGGATCCCCCTCGCGGTGACCGGTGGCTACCAGTATTACCCGCAGATCCTCTCCGACGGCTCGGGCGGTGCGTATGTCGTCTGGCAGGATAACCGCAGCGGGCTGGGGTATGACATCTACATTCAACATGTTTCCGCGACCGGGGAAAGTCTCTTTCCGCCCAATGGGCTCCCTCTCTGCCTGGCAAGCGGACACCAATATTATCCAAAGATCGTGGCGGCGACTGACGGCCAGGTGATCGTCGCGTGGCAGGACAAGCGGGCGGCGGATTTTGATATTTATGCGCAGAAGGTCAACGTGTTCGGCAATCAGCTGTGGACCGCCGACGGGGTCATCATTTCCAGCGCGGAGTTCGATCAGGTCGATCCCGTTCTTGTCTCCGATAACAGCGGCGGCGCGATCATTGCCTGGAGCGATTACCGCGGCGCGTCAGGGTTTTCCGACATCTACGCCCAGCGGATCAAGTGGAACGGCGGGGCGGCATGGACCCCGAATGGCATTCCGGTCTCGCAGGCACCGAATAACCAGTGGAATCCCCAGATCGTGACCAACGGTGCCGCCGGTGCGATCGTTGTCTGGCAGGACCGGCGCGAGTCTTTTTACGACAACGTCTATGCCCAGCGTCTCGATTCGAACGGTACCCGGAACTGGGTGGTCGAGGGTCTCCCCCTGGCGCCCGTCGATGCGAACCAGTACTACCCCCGCGTAACGTCGGACGGTCTCGGCGGCGCCGTGGCGGCATGGCAGGACAATCGCGGCGGGTCCGATTACGACATTTACGCCCAGCGGCTCAATGCCGCCGGGACGACCCTGTGGTCTTCGGGCGGTAAGGCGGTTTCGACGGCCCTCGATCACCAGTATTACCCCCAGATCGTCCGCGACGGCCCGAGCTTTATCGTCGCGTGGCAGGACAAGCGGGGCGGTTCCTACGACATTTACGGGCAGCGCCTCGACCTCGTCGGCGCCAACCGCTGGACGCTCAACGGCGAGCGGGTGACGGATTCCCCCAACGACCAGTACAACCCCCAGCTGACGGGCGACGGATTCGAAGGCGCGATCGTGGCGTGGGCCGATTTCAGGCTCGGGAACGGGGCCACGGACATCTTCGCGAACCGGATCGGTTCGAACGGCAAGCTGGCCGGCGGCTGTTTCAGGACCTTTTCGCAGGACAGCCTCGGGAAGCGTGCCACCAGGATCCGGAAAACGATCAGCGTGATGCCGAACGAGGGAAACGTCAGGGATACGATCTTCGGCCGCGGCGTCTTCTCGCAGGGAATGGTCATCGGCGTGGAGCGGCCCGACAGCGCGAAACGGTACGGTTGGATCTACTACCGGAAAAGCTATTATCTCCGCCGGACACTGCCCCAGATCGGGGAGGCGAGGGGATTCGACAGGAAATTCGACAAGCCATTCCTGGGCATCATGCGCAATCCCAGCGTCCGACGGTACAACAACGCGGTGGTCGGCGAGCTCATCGCGCTGAAGCTGAACATCGCCGCCAGCGAGGTGGGGATCACGCCTCCCAATTTCGGCGACCTGAAGTTTTTCGAGGCGACACATCCCGCCGATCCGCTCAACGGGCTGAACCTGCGCGATGTCGCTGTCCGCGTCGACAGCATGCTGACATACTGGAGGGCGTTCCCCGGTCTCGATTACACGCACGTGTTCAATTCCCTGCGGCGGATCAACCACGCCTTCGACGGGCCGCTGGATACCGTGTCGCTGCGCCCGTTGCGGATCAAGGCCACGAATCCCCTCTTCGCCCTCGACTTCCTCGTCCCGAATACCGACCCGCCGGCCGAAATCCCGCAGTATATCGCGGCGGACGTCATCCCGGACGAAGAGCGGGGGTTCCGGCTTGAACAGAATTACCCCAACCCCTTCAACCCGACGACCACCATCGAATTCACGCTGGCCACCCCGTCGGCGGTGTCGCTCACGATCTACGACCTGACGGGCAGGGAGGTGGCGTCGCTCTTCGACAACGACCAGCTCGAGGAGGGCTTTCACGCCGTCGATTTCGATGCGAACAACCTTTCGACCGGCATTTATTTCTACCGGATCCTGACGAATCCGCTCGACGCCGCCGAATCCCCGCGGACCTTCGTCAGGAAGATGGTCCTCGTCAAATAACCCGATCCACGACCCCGCGCCACACCCCCGGTCTGCCGGGACCCGATTCCCGTTTCCCGCGGGCTGTTGCCTTTCGCGCCCGTTTTTGATATGTTGACGGCGTATCCTCATAAGCTCCAGGGATCGAACGAATGCACCTGACGAAGCCTTTGATCCTGCTCGCCCTGTTCATGGTTGCCGCGCCGGCCTTCCCCCGGCAGACCCCGGGACGCGCATCGTTCCGCCTGGACGCGGACCTGGCCCGCTTTTCAGCCTCGGATTCCCTGATGTATGTCGAATTGTATTACGGCCTCCCGGAAGCGGGGATCACCTATCGCCGGGATTCCACCGGCTACCGGGGGGCGGCGGAAATGACGCTTACGGTCGGTGATTCGTCGGGGGTCATCGCCTCCCGCTCGTGGGTTCTCCCGCGGACGTTCAGGGATTCAACGGACCTCGCCTCCCCGAAAAACATTCTCAGCTTCGAATCCCTGGCCCTCCCCGCGGGGGAGTACCGCCTCGGCCTTTCCGCCCGGGATTCGATCGATCCCTCGAGGAGGGACAGCGTGTCACTCCCCCTCACGATTGTAGCGCGGCCGGTCCGGACGGGCGCGCTGAGCGACATCGAGCTCTGTTCGCGGATCAGCCCCTCGGGAGACCGCGCCTCGCCGTTTTACAAGAACACGCTCGAGGTCATCCCGAACCCGTCGCGGCTGTACGGCGAGGGCCTGCCCGTGCTCCACTTCTACGCCGAGGTCTACGACCTCGACGCCGCGCCCGGGCCCCCCGTCGCCCTGCGGGCGTCGATCCTCGACGGGTCGGGCCGCGAGGTGGCCCTCCAGTCGAAGGCGAAGCCGAGGACCCACCCGACCAGCGCGGAGTACGGCTCGATGAACGTCGGATCGCTGCCAGGAGGGAGCTACCGCTTCAGGCTTTCCCTCGTTGACACCGTCGCGACGCCCGCGCGGACGGTCGCCGTGAGCGAAAAAAAATTCTTCGTCTTCAACCCGTCGGTCGAGGCCGCCGGTCCTGACGCCGTCACGTCCCGGCAGGGGCGCGCCTTCGCCTTCATGACGGAGGCGGAGGCCGACGATGAGATCCGGAAGCTGCGCTACCTCGCCGTGGACGCCGAAAAGCGGCAGATGGAGCAGCTGGCGGACGTGGACGCCAAACGGGCTTTCATTGGCAATTTCTGGGCGGGCCGCGACGCCCTTCCCGGATCGGGCCGCGCGAGGGAGGACTACCTGGGCCGGATCGCCGCGGCCGACGCCGCGTACGGCGAGCGCGGGAAGGAGGGGTGGCTCACCGACCGGGGCAGGATCATGGTCATCTACGGCAAGCCCGACGACATCGAGCGGCATACGAGCATGTCCGAGACCCGTCCGTACGAAATCTGGGAATACCGCGGCCTCCAGGGCGGCGTCGTGTTCGTGTTCGTCGACCGGCTCGGCTTCGGGTCGTATCGTCTCGTCCATTCCACCCACCTGAACGAACTGCGAAACGAGAACTGGTACCAGGAGGAGGCGGAAATCCGCTGATCCCCGGAATGCACCGGCTCGAGTACCTCGTCTTCTCCCTCTTCCGGAATTGCCTGCTATTGCTCCCCTTTCCCTGGGTCGGGAGGGCGGGTCGGGCGATCGGCAGGGCATTCTACTATCTCCTCCCCGGTCGCCGCGCGATCACGCTCGGCAACCTCCGGAGCGCCTTCCCCGGAAGGCCGGAACGTGAGCTCCGGGGCATCGCCCGCGGGGCGTTCGAGAACTTCGGGATCGCGATGTCGGAGTTCCTCTGTTTTTCCAGGCTCCGCACCCCGCAGCTGAAGGAGCTGATGCACTACGACGAACACCGGGGGCGTTTCGAGGCGATCGCGGCCAGCCGCGGGCTGGTGTTTCTCACGGGGCACTTCGGGAACTGGGAGCTCACGGGCGCCGGGAGCGCCGGCCTGGCGGGCGTGCCCTACCTCGTCATCGTGAAAACCCAGTCGAACCGGCTGGTCGACCGCGTCGTTTCGGATTTGCGCTGCATGTTCGGCAACCGGGTGGTGCCGATGGAGCACGCCATCCGGGAGTCGCTGACCGCGCTCAGGGGCGGCGGGGTCGTGGGGATCGCTCCGGACCAGAGCGCCCCCCGCGAAAGCGATTTCGTCCGGTTTTTCGGCCGCGAGGTGGCCACATTCCGCGGGCCGGCGGCCTTCGCCCTCCGCGCGCGGGTACGGATGATGATGGGTTTCACCGTCCGGAGGCCCGATTACACGTACGACTTCATCCTCGAGGAGGTCCCGACGTCCGATCTCGACGGGGCGACGGAGGAGAATGTGCGGGAACTGACTCGCCGCCACGCAAGGCTCCTGGAACGGTACATCCGTTTGTATCCGGACCACTGGCTCTGGATGCACAGGCGGTGGAAGCACCTCGGGCCGGCGCCGGCGGCCGCGGAGGGGGGCGACGATGCCGCTTCCTGACCCGATCCTCGTCGTGCAGACCGCGTTCCTCGGCGACGTGATCCTCACACTGCCGCTCGCGACCGCGCTCCGGGGCCTCGTGCCGGGGGCGCGGATCGACCTGCTGGTCACCCCTTCCGCCGCCGGGATCGTCGCCGGCCACCCGGAGATCCGGGAGACGCTTATCTACGATAAACGCGGGGCCGACGCGGGCCCGGCCGGGTTCCTCCGCATGAAGAACGTTGTCGGGGGGAGGAAGTACGGATGCGCCATCGTCCCCCACCGGTCGTTGCGCAGCGCGGCGCTCGTCTGGATGGCGGGGATCCCGGTGAGGATTGGATTCGATTCGTCCGTCGGCAGGATGCTCTTCACCAGGACCGTGCGCTACCGGCGCGCGCTGCACGAGGCGGACCGGAACCTGCGGCTCCTGGAGGGGCTCGGCCTCGCGGTGCCGACCACGCCGCCGGTGCGGCTCGCGGCCGGCGAAGAAGGGAGGCTGCGCGTCCGGGAATTTCTCTCGTCGGCGGGGGCGGGCGGACCGGAAAGAGACATCGCCATCGCGCCGGGCAGCGTCTGGCGGACGAAGCGATGGCCCTCCGGACGGTACGCCGCCCTCGCGGCGGCCCTTGCCGGACGTGGCCACCGGATCATTCTCGTGGGCGGCCCGGGGGACGAGAAGATCTGCGGGGAGGTGGCGGCGGCGGTGAACGGGAACGGTGAGAGGACGGGGGCGATCGACGCGTGCGGAAAATTTTCAATCCTCGAATCCGCCGAACTGATCAGGAGCGCCGCGTTGCTGATTTGCAACGACAGCGCGCCGCTGCACCTCGCGGGAGCGGTCGGGACACCCGTGCTGGCGATCTTCGGCCCGACCATTCCCGGTTTCGGTTTCGGCCCGCGCGGTTCCCTCGACCGGGTGCTGGAGAACCGGGGTCTCTGGTGCAGGCCCTGTGCCATCCACGGCGGCGACCGTTGCCCGGTGGGAAGGTTCGCCTGCATGGAGGCTGTTTCCGTCGACGAGGTGTTCCGGGCGGCGCTCGCGATGACCGGGACGGGGAGCCCGGCATGAAGGGGGCGCCGGCCGAAATCGTCACGGTCCGCGGGGAGGCCGACCTGCAGCCGGCGGTCCGCCGCGCGTCGGCGGTGCTGACCGGGGGCGGAGTCATCCTTTGCCCGACCGACACCATCTACGGGTTGACCTGCCCGGCGGAAAACGGGGAGGCGGTCGCCCGGATCTACTCGATCAAGGGGAAGCCGGAGACGAAGCCGAGCCTCGTCCTGGTCGATTCGGAGTCGATGGCGCTGGGGCTGGCGGTGAACGTCCCCCCGGCGGCCCGGCGCCTGATGGAGGCGTTCTGGCCGGGGCCGCTCACCATCATCCTCGAAGCGGCCCCGGCCGTTTCCGGCCTCGTCACGGCGGGGACCGGAACGGTCGGCGTGAGGCTCCCGGCGGACGATTTTTGCCGCAGGACGGCTGCTCGCTGCGGGGGGGCGCTCCTGTCGACATCCGCCAACCGGTCGGGCCTCGCGCCCTCTCCCGACATCGCGACGCTCCGCGTGGAATTCGCGCCCCACGTCGACCTGATCATCGACGCCGGGGACCGGAAATCCCCCCCGTCCACCGTCGTGGATTGCTCGAAAGGGACCCTGGCGATCGTCCGGGAGGGGGCCATATCCGGGGTATCGCTGACCAGGGCGCTCTCGTCCTCGCCTTGATAATCGAGACGAAAAAATGTACATTATATGTCTGTTTTCAATATAATCCGCGCCCGTAGCTCAGCTGGATAGAGCGACAGCCTCCGGAGCTGTAGGCCGCGCGTTCGAATCGCGCCGGGCGCACCTCAACCAATCAAAGGACTGTCACCGTGTTAACACCCAAGAAAAAACTCGTTAAAAAGGAGATCAAGCAGGACTCACTCCTGACGACCTACGTCAAGACGACAGGTTTTTATTACGAGAATAAAAAATACATCAATTACGCCCTCACCGGCCTGGTCGTGCTGGCCGTCGCGGGGGTCATTTTCATCAACAACCGCCGGTCGAACAACGAGAAGGCGGCCGCGGAGCTTTCCCGCGTCATGATGGTGGTGGATGCCGCGCCGGCGGACCCGGCCGCCCAGCGCTCCGCCATCGACGGCAGGCCCGAACAGGGAATCCTCGGGCTGAAGGCGATCGTGGACAATTACGGCGGGACTGACGCCGGGGAACTGGCGCGCTATTACCTCGCCGGGGCGTACTACCGCCTCGGAGAATACGCCGACGCGCTCGAGAGTTACCTCGCGTTCTCACCGGCCGACAGGATGCTCGAAGCCGGGGCGCTTGCGGGGGCCGCCGCGTGCCACGAAGCGCTGAAACAGTTCGCCCAGGCGGCGGAACTCTACGCCGACGCGGCGGGGACCGATCCGGACGGCGTCGCCGCGCCGGAGTACCTGAATTCCGCGGCGAGATGCCACGGGGCCGCGGGCAATCCCGGGGAAGCCGTCCGGCTGTTGAAGAAGCTGAAGGATGAGTACCCGACATCGGCGTTCGCCCGCGATTCGGAGCGTGCGATCACCAGATATTCCCTCTGATCGCCGAAGGTCGTTCGCACCCGGAGGCCTTCCGCCCGGACGCACCGCCCTGAACGATGCTGACGCTGCGGAAAAACCTGGTCCGGGACATCCTGCAGATCGCGACCCCCGCGATCGCCGGGCTCTCGTCCCAGATGGTGGTTTCGGTCGTCAACACGGCGATGGTGGGGCGCCTGGAGGACACCGAGGTGCAGCTTGCGGCGATGGGCCTCGGGTTCCTCGGATCCTGGGCGATCGCCAGCCTGTTTTCGAGCCTGAGCACCGGCACCCACGTCCTCGTGGCCAGGCGCCACGGCGAGGGCAACCCGGTGGGGGTGGGGGACGTCCTCAACAACTCCCTCGTGGTCTGCGCGCTCCTCGGGATCGTCTTCGGTTTCGTGGGATATGTCTTCTCCTACGACATCATCAATTTCTTTTCGGCGGACGAAGCGGTGGCGCGCGCCGGCGCCGAGTACATGAAATACCAGTTCATCGGCCTCCCGTTTTTCCTCCTGATCGTCTCGTACCGGGGTTTTTTCTTCGGCATCGGGCATACCAAGATATTCATGTTTTCGGCGATCATCGTGAATGTCTTCAACATCTTCTTCAACTATCTCCTGATTTTCGGCACGTGGGGCTTCCCGCGGCTCGAGCTCGCTGGCGCGGGCATCGGGTACTCCCTCAGCATGGCGCTGGGGTGGCTCTTTTTCTTCGTTGTAACATTTCTCCCCGATTATCGAAAGAAGTATCAGTACTACGCCCATTTCAGGATCTCACGGGAGACCATCGCGCAGATCGTCAACATATCGGTGCCGGTGTCGCTGCAGAACATCCTCATCCTGCTCGGTTTCCTCTCGTTCGTCGCGATCACGGGGGTGATCGGGACGGTGGAGCAGGCGGCCACGAACGTCGTGACCTCGGCGATCTTCATCTCGCTGATGCCGTCGTTCGGGTTCGGGATCGCCGCCCAGACGCTCGTCGGCCAGTCGCTCGGCAAGGGGGACGTGAAGATGGCGCACGCGTACGGTTTTGAGACCGCCAAGCTCGGGACGATCTTCACCTGCGCCGTGGGCCTGGTCTTCGTGCTGATCCCCGACCTCGTGCTGCGGCTGATCACGACCAGCACCGACGTGATCGACGTGGCGAGGCCCATCCTCCGCATCGCCGGGATCGCCCAGATATTCTATTCTTCGGGGATCATTTTCGCGAACGCCCTCCAGGCGGGGGGGGCAACGGTCTACGTGATGTGGGTCGAGATCCTCACCCACTGGATCATCTTCCTCCCGCTCACGTATTTCTTCGGGATCGTCCTGGGGTGGGGGGTCACGGGCTCGTGGCTGGCGCTTCCGGTCTACATCATCGCCTACTCGGCGATGAACTACTCGAAGTTCCGGTCCACGAGCTGGATACGGGTCAAGCTCTGACGGGTGAGGCGGTGACCGCGCGAACAACCAGGCTGAAGAACATCCTCCTGCTCACAGCGAGCGGGGTCCTCTTCGTCTCGAAATTCGTCCTCGACGTGATCGTGTCGAAGCTCGACGTGGAGCTGGGGGCGTTCACGATCCTGCAGTTGCTCCTCGTCGCCGGCGCGTTCCTCTCCCTCTATTTTTTCATCGAGACCGTCTGGAGCCGCGGGCAAAGCGTCGTTCGGAAGCTCGGGTTCGCCCTGGTCCTCACGCTCGTCGTGGGCGTCGCCGGCCTGACGCTGTACGGCATCTCCTCGACCGGGTTCGAGATCAAGAACGACTCGGCACTGCCGGAGGCGTTCGAGTCCGTGGTCTTCGCCAACCTGTACGCGGTGGTCTTCGGGACCACCTCGCTCTTCATCCTCCTGATCCTCCGCGACGTCATCATGTCGAAGAGGCGCAAGGAGACCAAGCGGAATTTCAGGATATTTCTCGTTGTGCTCCTGGCCACGGTGGCCGTCACGGTGCCGTACCGGCCGTTCGAGTCGGACGTCGTCATTTCCATCGCCTTCGGGCTCACCGTCGGGGCGATCCTGCTCAATTCGTTCCGCCTCTCCTGGATCGTGTATCTTTCGAAGCGCGAAAAACTGATCACGATGGCGCTCAGCTTCATCCTGTTCGTGGTCTACATCCCGATCTACATGGCCTCCGTCGGGGAATCCTCGCTCATCGCCCAGTCGCTGACCTACTACTCGCGCCAGCTCGCCACGTTCGTGGCGGTGATGGGCCTCTTCGGCGCCATCTACTTCGGAATGACGTTCGTCAGCACACTCTTCCACATTCCGACGGCCGAGGCGTACGACCGGAAAAACATCGAAGTCCTCTCCCTGCACAACCTCGGCAAGCTCGTGACGCGGGTGTTCGATTTCAACGAACTCGTCGACCTCGTGACCAGGATGACGCTCGATGTCTGCGAGGCGGAAACGGCCTGGCTGGAGGTCATCCCCGATTCCGGCGCGACCGTGAAAGGCCGACCCCGCCAGGGAGCGGTCCCCGACGGCCCGGCTTTCCGGACGGTGGCCCTCCAGAACATCTCCCTCCAGGAAATCGAGCTGGTGTCGGGGACGAACGACGGTTCGCTCAGGAAGCTCGTGATCGAGTCCCGGAAGCCCGTGGTGATCGACCAGGTCAGGGAGGACGACCGGACGAAGCACCTGCGGGACGCCGGGAGGAAGATCCGGTCGATGGCGATCGTCCCCCTGGTGTCGCACGACGCGGTCATCGGCATCCTGTACGCGACGAAGTCGATGGACTTCGGGTTCGACCGCGAAGACGCCGACGTCATCTCGGCGTTCGCGGACCAGGTGACGCTCGCCGTCGAAAACTCGAGGCTCATCGAAAAATCGCTGGAACGCGAACGCCTGATGCGGGAGATGCTCCTCGCCCAGGAGATGCAGCGAAAGCTCCTCCCGCAGGAGCTCCCGTCGCTCCCCGAAATCGACATCGAGGCGCTCTCCACCCCCGCGTTCGAGGTCGGAGGGGACTATTACGATTTTACGATGCTCGACGACCACCACCTCGGGGTCATCGTAGGCGACGTGTCGGGCAAGGGTGTGTCGGCGGCGCTCTACATGGCCGAGATGAAGGGGATATTCCAGGCGCTCAGTAAACTCCACCGTTCGCCGAGGGAATTCCTCTCCCAGGCCCACGCCGCCCTCCTGGGGACCATGGACAAGCGGACGTTCATCAGCCTGATCTACGCCATCATCGACGTCCGGACCGGGTCGATGCGCGTCGCCCGGGCGGGCCACTGCCCGCTGATCCTCCGCTCCCGCGAGGGGACAAGGCTCATCAAACCGACGGGCCTCGGCGTGGGGATGGGTTCGAGGGAGTTCTTCGCGAGCACGATCTCCGAGGACGAAATCAGGCTCTCGGACGGCGACATCGTCGTGTTTTACACCGACGGCGTCACGGAGGCACGCCCGGAGGGTGGCGACGAGTTCGGGTACGAACGGCTCGAGAGCGTGGTCGCCGGTTCCGGGGTCACGAACGCCCTCGCGCTGCGCGACGACATCGTCCGCGCGGTCGACACGCACATGCGCCACCAGCCTCCGGAGGACGACCTCACGCTGGTGGTCATGAAGTGGAACAGAAAAACCGGGACCCCGGGATGACACGGGCCCATCATTCAAAGGAAGCCATATGAGCTCATTCACCATCGAACTGAAGGAAAAACAGGACGTCAACGTGCTCGAGCTGAAAGGGTACCTGGACGCCCACACCGCCCCGGACCTGGAGAGGACCTTCCAGTCGCTGATCGACAGGAGCAGGTACCGGATCGTGGTGAACTGCAAGGACCTGACGTACATCAGCAGCGCGGGCCTCGGCGTCTTCATGGCGTACATCGAGGACGTCAGGAAGAACCGGGGTGACATCAAGCTCTCAAACATGACATCGAAGGTGTTCAACGTGTTCGACCTGCTCGGGTTCCCGCTGCTCTACGAAATCACCGACGACGAAGCCGAAGCCATCCGCAGGTTCGTCGCGGGGCCCAGGTAGGCGGACCCGGGGAAAACCCGATGACGGCCGGCATGAAACAGTCCAGCACACATCTGCGGATCAAGAGCCGCACCGACAAGCTGCGCGAGGTGAGGGAGTTCGTCTCGGCCGTCGCGCGCGACGCCGGTTTCCGCGACGAGACCGTGGACACGATCGCGCTCTGCTGCGACGAGGCGTGCACGAACGTCATCAAGCACGCCTACGCCAACGCGCCCGACCGGGTCATCGACATCAGGGTCATCCGCCGCGCGGACGATTTCGAAATCGTGATCACGCACGACGGCACGTCGTTCGACCCCGACCAGGTCAAGCGGCCCGACATGCCGGAATACCTCGCGAACTTCCGCCGTGGCGGCCTGGGCCTCCACCTCATCCGCTCCCTGATGGACAGGGTCTTTTACCGGCGGGGCGCGGGCGAGCGGTCCGAAGTCCACCTGGTGAAACAGCTCCCCGACCGGGGCGGCACCGCCGACGGCCCGTGAAACGGACGCCGCCGACATCCCCCACGCCCGAGACCCGTGAACTCGAACGACGGTTCGATTTCCGCTCCCTGTTCGAGTTCAGCGCCATCATCAACTCCTCCACGGACCTCACCTTCATCCTTGGCCACCTCCTCCTCACCGTGATGGGAAAGCTGCTCTCGCTGCGGGGCATCGTCCTGCTCGGGAGCGAGGAAGAGGGCTTCAGGGTGCAGAACGTACGGGGCCTCGGCCAGGAACTGCTCGGTTCCGCCGTCACGATGAAGAACGTTCCCCGCGGGATCGTCCGCGCCGACACGGCCGACGCCCGGAAGTACCCCTGGCTCAGGCGGTTCAGGGCGCAGGGCATCCAGACCCTGGTCCCGATGACGGAAGGGGAGCGCATCGTGGGCATGGTCGGCTTCTCCCCGAGCGCCCACGGGCGGCCGCTCACGCCCGAGCAGAAGGAATACCTGATGTCGCTCGCAAACATCGCGGCGACGTCGGTCGTCCGCGCCACCGCCTACGCGCGTGTCGACGCGGCGAACCGGGAGCTCAGCCGGAAGATCCAGGAGCTCAACACGCTCTTCGAGCTGAGCAAGGAGCTCAACGCCGTCCTCGATCCCGAGCGGATGGTCAAGCTGCTGATGTTCTCGGTGATGGGACAGATCGGCGCCCAGAAGTGTTTCCTGTCGCTCCTGCGCGACGGCCGGCTGGTGCACGCCCTCACGCGGATCGACGGTGAGATCCCGGAAGGCCTCTTCCCCTACCTGGCGGGCCTTCGGGAGTCGCGGACCGTCTCGGCGATGGACCGCGCGGCGGACCGCGTCGCCAGGCGCCACCTCGAGGGGCTCGGCATCCAGGCCGTGATCCCGCTGATGGCCCGGAACGAACTCAAGGGGGTGTTCGGCGTGGGCGCGAGGATGAACGGCGTCCCCTACGGGCAGGCCGACCTGGACTTCCTCTCCTCCCTCGGCAACCTCGCGGTGATCGCGCTCGAGAACACGAGGCTCTTCCGTGACGCGCTCGAAAAGCAGAAGATGGAAGACGAGCTGGTGATCGCCAGGGAGATCCAGAAGGGTCTCCTCCCGGCGGACCTCCCCGATCTCCCCGGCTACGAACTTTCCGCCGTGAACATTTCGTCGCGCCAGGTGGGGGGGGACTACTACGACGTCATTCCGCTCACCGGCGGCCGGTGGGTGATGGCCATCGGCGACGTTTCGGGGAAGGGGACGCCTGCGTCGCTCCTGATGGCGAGCCTCCAGGCGTCGATCCGCGCCCTGGTGCCGCTGGGCCTCAGCCTTTCGGAACTCACCGGCAGGGTCAACGACCTGATGACGCAGAATACGACGCAGGGGAGGTTCGTCACGTTCTTCTGGGGGATCCTGGAGCCGGAGACGGGCCGGTTCACCTACGTCAACGCCGGGCACAACCCGCCGATGCTCTGCAGGAAGGACGGCGCGGTGGAACGGCTCGAGGAGGGGGGGCTGATCCTCGGCGTGATGCGGACGCGAAACCCGTACCAGGAGGGGTCGGTGACGATCGGGAAGGGGGACACGGTATGCCTCTTCACCGACGGGGTGAGCGAGGCGATGAACCCCGGGGGAGTCGAATTCGGCGAGGGACGGATCGACGAGATCCTCCGCCGGGCGCGGGCGACGCCCGTCCCCGCGCTCCGGTGCTCCATCGTCGACGCCGTCACCGCCTGGAGCGGAACCGGTCCGCAGACGGACGACATCACCCTCGTCATCTTCCGGCGCCAGGCCTGACGCGGTGCGGGCGGACCATCCACCGCGAATGACCCAGACCCCGCCGCCCGGCCTCCCCCCGTCGACGCTCCTGCCGGCCCTCCGGTGGGCGGAGGAGGTCCTTCGGAAGGGGAGGATTGACGAGGCGAGGCTCACGGCGGAGCTGCTGCTCTGCCATCTCCTCGGCTGCGAGCGGGTCAGGCTCTATCTGGATTTCGAACGGATTCTCAACGAAGCCGAGGTGGGCGCGTTCGTCGGCCTTATCCGGAGGAGGCTTTCCCACGAGCCCCTCCAGTACATCACCGGCCGGACCGATTTCATGGGCCTGCGGATCGACGTCGACCGGCGCGTCCTCATCCCGCGGCCGGAGACCGAAATCCTCGTTGAGGCAATGCTGGGCGTCTGCCGGTCGCACGGCGCCGCGCCGTTCAGGATCCTCGATATCGGCGTCGGTTCAGGCAACATTGCCGTGGCCCTCGCCCACTACCATCCGTCGGCGCACGTGGTGGGGGTCGACGTCAGCCCCGGGGCCCTCGACGTCGCCCTCGGGAACGCGCGGCTGCACGGGCTCGGGCGGAGGATCTCGCTCATCAGGGGCGACATCCTGGGCGACGCGCTCCCATTCGTGGAGGGGGGATTCGACGCGATCGTCTCGAACCCGCCCTACATCCCGTCGGCGGACATACCCGGACTCGACCCGGAGGTCCGAGACTTCGAGCCGCTCGTGGCGACGTCGGACGGGGGCGACGGGCTCTCATTCTTCAGGCGCCTCACCGGCATCGCGCGCGGGCTGCTCGCCAGCGGCGGCGTCCTGATGGTGGAAACGGCGTATAACCAGGCGCGGGAGGTGGAACGGATGTTCGTCGGCGGGTCGCTCAGGGAAACGAAGGTCACCAGGGACCTCTCCGGCATCGAGAGGGTGGTGTCGGGCACGGCATGAGGGCCCTTGTCCAGAGGGTGACCGGGGCGTCGGTCAGCGTCGGCGGCGGGACCGTCGGTTCGATCGGGCCGGGGATGCTGATCCTGCTCGGCGTCGCGGCCGGGGACACGACCGACGACGCGGCGCGCCTGGCCTCAAAATGCGCGTCGCTCAGGATTTTCGATGACGCGGGGGGCGTGATGAACGTTTCCCTGAAGCAGTCTGGGGGATCGGCACTCGTCGTCTCGCAGTTTACCCTCTGCGCGGACGCGTCGCGGGGGAACCGTCCAAGCTACGCGGGGGCGGCGCCCCCGGGGACCGCCGAGGCGCTCTATGACGATTTCCTCGGGGCGCTCCGGGGAGAGATCGGCGACGACCGCGTCAGGACGGGCGTTTTCCGGGCGATGATGCTGGTGAGCCTGGTCAACGACGGTCCGGTGACGATCCTGCTGGAGTCCCCGCGGTCGGCATGAGTCCCCGGGTCGCGAAACGGGCGGGGCCGGCGACGGCGGTCGCAGGCCCCGCGCGCGGGACCGGCCGCGCCAGGATCTTCTTCCTCTTTCTGGATGGCGTGGGCGTCGGGAGGATGGATGGAACGGAAAACCCGTTTTTCTCGATGCCCCTTCCCGGTTTCGAATCGCTCCTCGGCGGCCCGATGATGTCGCTCGGGAATTCGTCACGGACGACGCGGCGCTCATCGGCGCGGCCGATCGACGCGAACCTCGGGATCGGCGGCCTCCCGCAGAGCGGGACGGGGCAGAGTGCAATCCTCACGGGGGAGAACACGGCAAAAATCGTCGGAAAACATTTCGGTCCCTATCCGCACACGTCGCTGCGCCCGGTCCTTGCGAAAAAAAACATTTTCTCACGGATCTCCGGGATCGGACGTTCACCGGCCTACCTCAACGCCTTCCCGCGCCAGTATACGGAGCATCTCCGGGCCCATCCCGGCCGGGCCGGGGCGATTTCACTCGCCTGGAGGTCGGGCGGAGGGACGCTCAACGGCGAGGCGGAGCTCGCGGCGGGCCGGGCGCTCTCGTCCGATTTCACCGCCGAGGGCTGGGGCCGGCTCGGGTACACCGGCGTCCCGGTGATATCCCCACGGAGCGCGGCCGGGGTCGCGCTGCGGTCGCTCGACGACCACGATTTCGTCTTCTTCGAATATTATCTCACCGATCACGCCGGGCACGGACGCTCGCGGTCTGCGGCGGCCGAGATCCTCGCCGTCCTCGACGCCTTCGTGGCCGCGTTCCTCGAGGGGATGGACGACGACCGGCACACCCTCATTGTGACCAGCGACCATGGCAATTTCGAGGACCTCTCGACGAAACGGCACACCCGGAACCCCGTCCCCTTCATCTGCGCCGGCGCAGGTCACGAGCGGCTCACCGCGGGCGTCCGCGACCTGACGGACATCGTTCCGGCGCTTCTCAAATATTTTTCCGGATGAGCCGGGGAGGGGAGGGATGGCCGGCCGACCCGCGCTGAAATTCTGCCTGCTCCTCGCGGCGGGGATCCTCGGTGGATGGAGCGCCCCCCTCTCCCCGCTGTTCCTGCTCTGGCTGTGCGCCGCCCTCGTGATCACGGTATCGGCGGCGCTCATCATCGTCCGCCACAGGGACGGACCGGCCGCGTTCCTGCTCCCGGCGTTGATCGTCTCGTTCGGCGTGCTCCTGGTCACGATGGACCTCCGCACCCTCCCTTCCGGAGACCCCGTCCGCCACATCTCGCGCGACACCGTCACGATCGGGGGGACGATCGGCGACGTCATCAACAGGGGGGCCGGGTCGCCGCGCTCGATCCGGTTCCAGCTCGATTGTTCCTCCATCACGGGCGGTGACACCACCAGCGCCCTGGAGGGAAGGATCCTGGTGATGCTCTCCGGAAGGGCCGCCGACAGCTCCCTCGCGGCAGCGCTCGTTCCCGGAAGGCGCGTCTCGGTGCGTGGACAGGTCCGGCCGATCGATCCGCCGGGAAACCCCGGCGAAATCGACTGGCAGGCCCATTATCGTCTCGCAGGGATCGGCGCCCGGATGAGCATCCGGGCCCCGGGGCAGGTCGTTCCCGGCGGGATCAGCGGGGAGGGGTTCACCAACCGCTTCGTGCTCCCGGTCCGGAGGAACCTCTCGGAACGGCTGCTGTCCTACGTGCCCGACCGGGAGGCCAGGTTCCTGAACGGGCTGCTCCTGGGGGAACGGAACGAGGTGCCGTCCGACCTGAAGTCCGATTTCATCACGGTGGGGGTGATGCACCTGCTCGCCATCTCGGGGCAGCAGGTGGTGCTGGTGGCCCTCCTGATCGCCGGCATCCTCACGGTGCTGCGGGTGCCGGAAAAGCCGCGCCTGCTGGTGGTCGCCTGCGCGCTCGCCTATTACGTCGCCCTCACCGGCGCCTCGCCGTCGGTCACCCGCGCGGGGATCATGTCGATCGTCGTTCTCGGATCCGGCCTCGCCCAGCGGAGGCCCGATGTCCTCAACGCGCTGGGCGTTGCCGCGTCCGGGATACTGCTCTGGGACCCGAAGCAGCTCTTCGATCCAGGTTTTCTCCTCTCCTTCTCGGCGGTGCTGGCGATCGTTCTCCTCTATCCGGTGGTGTTGCGGCTGACGCCGCGCCTGACCGCCGGGGCCGCCCGCGTCCGGATCCTCGATCTCGCGTGGAAGGGGGTGGCCGTTTCCCTGGCGGCGGGGCTGGGGACCGCCCCGATCGTGGCGTACTACTTCGGGAGGGTGTCGCTCGTCGGATTCCTGGCGAACATCCTGATCGTTCCGCTGAGCAGCGTCGCGCTGGTCCTCGGGATGCTGACGGTCGGGGCGTCGTTCGCCTGGGGCTGGCTGGCGTCGGTGTACGGGGCGGCCGCGGAGGCGTCGGCGTGGCTGACCTTCGCGCTGGTCGATTTCTTCGCCTCGTTCCCCTACGCGAGCGTCGATTTCAGGATGTCGCTCGGGGTGGTGGCGGCGGTCTACCTGTTCATTGCCATCCTGATCGCCTCCCCGCCCGGCGGCACCCTGAAACCGCTCCTGTTCGGTCTCCTCCTGGTATCCAACGCGGCGCTCTACTGGAAGGCGTTCACGCCGCAGCGCGCCGATCTCCTCCGGGTCACGTTCCTGGACGTCGGCCAGGGCGATGCGGCGTTCGTGGAGTTTCCGGGCGGGACCACGATGCTGATCGATGCCGGGCCGCGGTCGGGGGCGTTCGACGCGGGCGAGCGGATCGTCGTGCCGTTCCTCAGGCACCTGGACGTGAGGAGGATCGACTACCTCGTCGTTTCGCACCCGCACGGCGACCATATCGGCGGCGCACCCGCCGTGATGCGCGCGTTCCCCGTTGGGACCGTCATCGAGGGGGGCGGACGGGGCGGGGGGTCGATCTACGCGGAGTTCGAACGACTCGCGGACAGCCTGGGACTTCGCCGGAGCGTGAATTTCGCCGGTGACGTGATCGGCGGCGGATCGCCCGTCCGGACCTACGTGGTTTCCCCCGAACGTGACTCCCGGGGGGTGACGCCCCGGTTGAACGACGCCTCGGTGGCGCTGAAACTCGCCTACGGCCGGACAAGCGTGCTCTTCCCGGGGGACGCGGAAGCGGAAGCTGAGGCGGGCATGGTCGCCCGCTACGGGGTCTGGCTCGATTCGGACCTGCTGAAGGCGGGGCACCACGGGAGCGGGACGAGCAGCACGCCCGGGTTTCTCTCGATGGTCACGCCGGGGCATACGATCATCTCCGCCGGCGAGGGGAACAGTTTCGGCCATCCCGCGGGCCCCGTGCTCGACCGGCTCCGGGGATTGGCCTCCACCATCGACCGGACCGACCTGGAGGGCGCGGCGGTGTATGAATCGGACGGCACCTCCTGGCGGCGTGTGGGCCGTGACGAGTGGCGGTGAAGATTGAAACTGGGCAAGGATATCCGTACAATGTCGTGTCACGACACTACCGTAAATGACACCGATGGACGAAATGCTGAAGGCGTGGGAGAGGGAGATCCTCGACCCGTCGTTGAAAAAATCGCCGGAACGCGAACCGGCTTTCACGACCGATTCCGGCATTCCGGTCGAACGGGTCGGGCTTCCGGAGGGCGCGGAATATCCGTCCGGTCTCGGTCTCCCCGGTTCCCCACCGTACACGCGAGGCGTCTACCCGACGATGTACCGGAGCCGCTTCTGGACGATGCGCCAGTACGCCGGCTTCGCCTCCGCGGGGGAATCGAACGAACGCTACCGGTACCTCCTGGGACAGGGGACGACCGGGCTGAGCGTCGCGTTCGACCTGCCGACGCAGATGGGGTTCGATTCGGACCACGCGATGGCCGAGGGGGAGGTCGGAAAAGTGGGGGTGGCCATCGATTCCCTCCGGGACATGGAGACCCTCTTCGACGGGATCCCGCTCGAGAAGATCACGACCTCGATGACGATCAATTCGACCGCCGCCATATTGCTCTGCATGTACGTGTCGGTGGCGAAACAACAGGGCGCGGACCTGAGGAAGCTCTCGGGGACGATCCAGAACGACATCCTGAAGGAGTACGTCGCCCGCGGGACCTACATCTATCCCCCCGGACCGTCGATGCGCCTGGTGACCGATATTTTCCGGTGGTGCGGGGAGCACCTTCCGCGGTGGAACACCATCTCGATCAGCGGATACCACATCAGGGAGGCCGGATCGACGGCCGTCCAGGAGCTCGCGTTCACCCTCTCGAACGCGATCGCCTACGTCGACGCCGCCGTGAAGGCCGGGCTCGACGTGAACCGGTTCGGCACCCAGCTCGCGTTCTTCTTCAACGCCCACAACAATTTTTTCGAGGAGATCGCCAAGTTCCGCGCGGCCCGGCGGCTCTGGGCGGGCATCATGAAGGAACGCTTCGGCGCGACCAATCCGGAGGCGATGAAGCTCCGTTTCCACGCCCAGACCGGCGGCTCGACGCTGACGGCACAGCAGATCGACAACAACGTCGTCCGGGTGACCGTCCAGGCGCTCGCGGCGGTGCTCGGCGGGTGCCAGTCGCTGCACACCAACAGCCGCGACGAGGCGCTGGCCCTCCCCTCGGAGGAGGCCGCCACGGTCGCTCTCAGGACCCAGCAGGTGCTCGCGCACGAGACCGGCGTCGCCGACACGGTCGACCCGCTCGGCGGGTCGTGGTTCGTCGAACGGCTCACCGACGGGATGGAGGCCGCGGCGCGGGAGTACATCGGGAACGTCGACGCGATGGGCGGCGCGGTCAACGCGATCACGAAAAGCTTCTACCAGGACCAGATCGCCGAGAGCGCCTACCGGTACCAGGAGGCGATCGAAACCAAAAGGAAGATCGTCGTGGGCGTCAATGCGTTCACCAGCGGGGACGAGACGATGCCCCCCCTGTTCGCCGTGGATGAGGGCGTACGCGAACAGCAGATGGAGGGGCTCGTCAGGTTGCGGGCCTCCCGGGACACCGGACTCGTCGGCCGGTCGCTGGAGCAGCTCGCCGCCGCTGCCCGCGACGGGGGTAATCTCATTCCCCTGATCCTGCAGAGCGTCGAGGCGTACGCCACGCTCGGAGAGATTTCGGACGCGTTACGACAGGTGTGGGGAGAGTACAAGTAACCGGGTTTCGCGTCAGCGTTGCGATTCCCGGCGCGGCTGAAAAATCTCCTCGATGGGCTTCCCGAACACACCGGACAACCCGAACGCCAGTGGGAGCATCGGATCGTACCGGTCGTTCTCGATCGCGTTGACGGTCTGCCTCGATACCCCGAGTCTCACCGCGAGTTGTTCCTGGGATAAACCGAGGTCCTCCCTCAGGGCCCTGATGTTGTTCTTCATCGATATCGCCTGCGCGCGATGCCGAGCCCGATGAAGTAGAGCATCGGGACGATCGCCCAGACATGCCGGTAGCTCAGGTCATCGGGTGGCAGGCGGACCGCAAGTTCTAACAGGCCGAGCGTCATCAGCAGGACCAGCGTCAGCGGAAAGGCCACGGCCAGCGCCTCGAGCTGGATCCGCTGTTCGAGTTCGTCGAGTCCGCGCACCCCCCTGACGATCTCCAGGATCAGCCACACAAATGGGCCCACCGGCAGCAGCGCGGCGCCGATCGCCCCGGGACTGCCGCTCTCGCCGAGGGGAATCAGGACCCTCGCGAGGAAATACGCAAAAAGAAAAGTCCCGGCCGCTACGAGACCCCTGCTACCCCTGCGGACGTCCTGGTGTCGGGAAGTGTCGTGCATCGTGGTCTGTCTCCATTTTGTAAACTATTCTTGACAGTTTAAATACGGAATGATACGCTTGACAAACCCATTTCTTTTATGTATATTTATCCATGTCTAACAGCACCAACACCCCTAAAATGAGCCAGAAACAGCCCAAATCCGAGCCCGTTTTGAGGAATATCCTCGACCTTCAAAAGCTCTTCCCGGACGAAAAGGCTTGCCGTGAAGCCCTTTCCTTCGCCCGTTGGAAGGACACCCCGACTTGCGTACATTGCGGAAGCAAGCGGAAAATCTACCAGATCAATGACGGCAAGATTTTGAAGTGCGCGGACTGCCGTAAGCAGTTCACCGTCCGGGTAGGTACGATCTTCGAGGATTCGGCCCTTCCCCTTACCAAGTGGTTCATGGCGATTTATGTCGTTATGGCCCACAAGAAGGGCATTTCCTCGCATCAGCTTGGCCGGGATATTGGCGTTCGACAGGCAACGGCTTGGTTCATGCTCCATCGGATTCGCCATGCCGTGCGTACCGGCAAGTTCAACATCGTTCTGTCCGGGACGGTGGAAGCGGACGAGACCTGGATTGGGGGAAAGAAGGATAGGCTCTCGGCCATCAAGAAAGCCACCGTTCTTGGGATGGTCGAACGGGACGGCAAAGTGGTAGCCGCTCAGGTTCGCGGTACGTCCTCCCGCTATCTCTGGCCACACATCAACAAGCACGTTAAGGCGGGCTCCAAGCTCATGACGGACGAGTACAGTGCTTACGAGAAATTGGGCAAGCAGTACGAACACCAGACCGTAGTCCACAGCAAAAAGGAATACGTTCGCGGTGAGGTTCACACGAACACGATGGAGAGCTTTTGGGCCTTGCTGAAGCGTGGTATTCACGGTATTTACCATCACGTCTCTAAGAAACATCTCGACAAGTACATTGACGAGTTTGAGTATCGGTACAATTCGCGTAAGGGGACTGATCCCTCAAGGTTCTTTGCGGCCCTGACTGAGCTTGAGGGACGGTTGACATACAAGACACTTACATCATAAGACAGCTCCGAGCCATACTTGGACACCGAAAGCAGAAATACCGGCCCCGGCACAAGTGCAGAGAAAATAAATGATGCCCCTTTGCCAAAAGCGGGAGGCGGGGTAGTCGGTAACCAGGAAGCAGTAAATTCCCAGCCCCCCGATCCCCAGCCCCAACAGGAAGCAGAAAATAGCAAGTGGCTTTCTGAAATCTTCTCCAAGTTTGATGCTCTCACCAATGCCATTAAGGAGTCGGGGCGTTATGAGGGCCGAATGGTAAATGTGACCGTATTCTTGGCGTTTGTTGCGTTGATAGGATTGATTGTAACCTTCGTCCAGACCTGCAATACTTGGAGAGGTGTAGAAATCGAGTCTCGCGCCTTTCTGGTCCCCACATTTGACACCGCATTCATTGCCCGCGACGATTGGGATGGGAAGCCAGTCACTGGGCGTTTCAAAATATTCAACATGGGGAAGACCCCGGCGAGAAAGATTAGGACCGCCATCCTTTTCGACGAAAAGCCCATACCGAGAAATATGTTGGCAAATCCACCCTTCAACGATACAATTCCCACGATGGGGTCTGGAGAGCCGCACTACGTTAAAAAAAAGTTTTTTATCAGCGACGAGCATTTGTTGAGATGGGAGGCGAAGCCGACACGCTATCCAATCTACTTCGCGATAAGAATTGAGTATGTTGATATTTTCGGGCAGGTCCACTATAGCTACCTGAATCTGCGATATACCGGAAAAGAAAAGACACCGGAAGACACACCAGACGATACCTAACATGCGAACCAAGACCACTAAACCCAAAAGCGAGAAGCCCGACCCACAACCGGTCAAGGTCAAGGACTTTTTGAAAGTCCTGAAACGGCTCGCAAATACTCCGGCCCCACTAAAAACCGAGAAAAAATAGCCCCTAAAACGGGCGTATTTCTCAATCCAATCGGAATGTTTACGCTGGTGTGTCATGCGTATCATTCCGTTTAAATATATGCGGGAGAGTGATGAATGTCAAATATTCTTTACAATCAGATTG
>CAZQSM010000012.1:0-39570 GCA_964596065.1 uncultured Chlorobiaceae bacterium
TGATGATCGGCGCCGGCATCGAGGCGGCCGCGCTGAACGTCAGGATCAACCTGACGGGGATCGCGGACGTGGAATTCGTAGAATGGAAGACGTCGGAAGTGTCGTCGATCCTGAAGACCGGAAAGGACGCCGTGGAGGAGATCCTCGGCATCGTAGAGGAGAAAATCAGCTCATAAGCCGCGAGAGGGCCACGACGGCGGCGGTCTCGGTCCGGAGCCGCCGTTCCCCGAGGTAGAGCGTTCCGAAACCCTCCCGGCGGCAGGCGTCCACCTCCTCGGGAGCGAACCCCCCTTCGGGACCCACGAGAAGGAGCACGCCGGCCCTTCCCTCCGCCGGCATCCGGACCCCCCCGAACGGCGATCCGGCAGCGGGGTCCTCGTGGGCGATGACCCTGTTCTCCCACCCCCTGAATTCCTCCAGCACGCCGGAAAATCCGGTCAGTTCCCTGACTCCGGGCAGCCACGACCTCCCCGACTGTTTCATCGCCGCCAGGGCGAGCTTGCGCCACCGGCCGGCCCTTGCGTGCGAGGGGATCGTCCGCGCGCTCCGCATGGGGATGATCTCCGCCACGCCGAGTTCCGTCGCCTTCTCCACCAGGAAATCGAACCGTGACGGGTTCTTGAGCACGCCGGCGGCCAGCGTGACGCGGACTTCCGGTTCCCGGTAGTGCGGGCGTTTCGCTTCGACGCCGCAGCTCGCCTCGTGCCGTTCCAGCCGCCGGATGACGGCGTCGTAGGCGTTTCCCCTCCCGTCGACCACGACGATCGCGTCACCCTCCTTTTTCCTCATCACGTGGACGAGGTGGGAGAATTCCTCCCCCCCGATGACGAGCGTGTCGCCGGAGATCCCCTCGGGCGGACAGTAGAAATAATCGACGCTCACAGCGCGGCCCCCAGGTCGACGATGAGTTCCCCTTCCCTCCGCTGGTTCCAGGCGTACTCGACCCTCAGCACCGCGCTGTACGGGAGGAGGAAATGGATGCCGCCGCCGTAGCCCTTCGCGAGGCTGCCGGCGGAAAAGGCGCCGTCGCGGAACCAGGCCGTCCCGGCGTCCGCGAAGAGCGCCGCGCCGACGCCGAACCTCCAGAGGTTGAACGCGTCGGGAAGCAGATCCATCTTCAGGTAGCGCGGCTCCAGGAGCGGGATGTGGAGCTCGGCCGTCGCGCCAGCGATGTTTTCACCCTCGGCGACGATGTCGAAATGCCCCCTGATCCTTTCCCTGTATCCGAAATAGACGCGGCTGTAGGATGGTATCCGGCCCCCGCCGGCGTGGTCGGTGAAGATCCTGGCGCAGAGCGTGAGCCCGCCGGGGAACGGGACAAAATGCCGGAAATCGGTGGCAAAACGGATATAGTCGAGGTCGCGCCCCGGCGCGCCGTATTTCGTCACCGACACGCCGACCATCGACCCGCGGGAAGGGTACTCCTGCAGGTCCCGGGTGTCGTACATATACCCGGCCCCGGCCAGCGGGAACTGGTCCCTCCCGTCGCCGGAGATGGTCGTGACCAGGTTTTCGTTGGGCACGTGCACGAGCCTGAACCCGGCCGTGACCCAGGCCGAATGGTACCGCCCGATCCGCCGGCCGACGTTTGTGGTGACGGAGAAGTGGCGTTCCTCGTATTCGCCGAAGAGGCGTTCCACTTCCGGGCTCCGGTTCCGGACCCTGCTGTACGCGATCCGGCCGTCGAGGAACCAGTCCCCATCCTCGTCGAGGAAGGAATTCCGGTAGAAGAGGGAGAAGGCCGGATCGTAACCCAGAGCCACCGAGGCGAACAATTTCTCGTTCCGGCCCCGGAAGTTGTTGTGGACAGCGCCGGCGCCGTAGAAGACCTTGCCCCAGTCCCTGTCCCTCACGCCCAGGATCGGGAAAGGGAAGATGTACCACCGCTCGTTCACCTCCACCACGATCTTCGCCTTCCCGGGCGCGGAGGCGTGCGCGCTCACCTGGACCCGGTTGAACAGCCTGAGGCTGTAGATCCGCTCCCTGTCGTAGTCGAGCCGTTCCTCCGTGACCTCCTCGCCCGGCTTCAGCGACATTTCACGGAGGATGACGAAGGCCTTCGTTTTTTCGTTCCCGGTGACGAGAACCTCGTCCACGACGCGCGGGGCGGCCGCGGGAGTCGACGTGTCGGGGGCGGAGGATGCGGTGTCGCGGGCCGGGAATGCCGTGTCGGGGGCGGAGGATGCGGTGTCGCGGGCCGGGAATGCCGTGTCGGGGGCGGAGGATGCGGTGTCGGGAATGGCAGGTATTTGCGCCCATGCACCGGTCTTGCCCGCGGGGGCGATCAGGCAAAGGAGGATGGCGACCGCCTGGACCGCGCGCGGCCGGCAGCGACGGGATGGTCCGCGCCGTTTCAACTGATGATACCGAGAGACTTGAGCGCGCTCCGGGCCGCCTCCTGTTCCGCGTCCTTCTTGTTCTTGCCGGAGCCCGAACCGTACTGGTCCCTGCCGATCTGGACGGCGATGGTGAACGTCCGGTCGTGGTCCGGACCCTTCTCCCCCAGCGTTATGTACCGCGGGACACCGATCCCCTCCGCCTGCGCGTGCTCCAGGAGCATGCTCTTGAAGTTCTCGTCGAGCGCGCCGATCTCGCCGCTCTCGTACGTGTCGATCACCGTGCGGGCGATGAACGCCCGGGCCGGCTCGTACCCGCCGTCGAGGTAGATCGCCCCCACGACCGCCTCGTACGCGTCGGAGAGGATCGTTTCGAGGCCCCGGCCGGTGAGCCTGTCGGTCTGGGCGCTCGTGAGGAGGAACCGCTCGAGCCCGAGGTTCTTCGCGTAGAGCGCGAGCGCCTTCCGGTTGACGAGCCGCGCCCGGAGTTTCGTGAGTTCCCCTTCCGGTGCCATCGAGCGGGTCGCGAAGAGATACTCGGCCACCAGGAGGTTGAGCACCGAGTCGCCGAGGAACTCGAGCCGCTCGTTCGAGACGAGCCCGGAACCCTGCGTCGACTGGGAATAGGACCGGTGGGAGAGCGCCTCGTGGAAGAGATCGTGGCGGGAGATGGAGTACCCGATGGCCGACTCGAATTCACCGAGCGAGATCAGGGACGCGAGCGGATGGCGCGATGTCCGTCCGAGAGCCCCCCGTACGATGGCCGAGATGGTCCGGAGAAATCGCATCAAAGGAGGTTAGGAGGCGGGGTCCGGTTTCCGGAAGAGCAGGGAGGCGTTGTGCCCGCCGAACCCGAACGTGTTGCTGAGGGCGACGCGCACGTCGGCCTTGAGCGCCTTGTTCGGGACGTACTGCAGGTCGCATTCGGGGTCGGGGACTTCGTAGTTGATGGTCGGCGGGATCATCCCGTCCCGGATCGAGAGGACGCAGACGATCGCCTCGATCGCGCCCGCGGCGCCGAGCAGGTGCCCGGTCATCGACTTGGTGGAACTGACCTGTAGCTTGTACGCGTGGTCCCCGAACACGGCCTTGATCGCCTGCGTTTCGGACTTGTCGTTGAAGGGCGTCGACGTCCCGTGGGCGTTGATGTAATCGACGTCCTCCGGCCGCAGCTCCGCGTCGCGGAGGCAGTTGGTCATCGACCGGATGGCGCCTTCGCCGCCGGGCGCCGGGGCGGTGATGTGGTAGGCGTCGGCGGTCATCCCGATGCCGACGACTTCCGCGTAGATGGAAGCGCCGCGGCCGATCGCGTGTTCGTATTCCTCGAGCACCAGCATGCCGGCCCCCTCGCCCATCACGAAACCGTCGCGGCCGGCGTCGAAGGGCCTGCTCGCGCGTTCCGGCTCGTCGTTGCGCGTCGAGAGCGCCTTCATCGCGTTGAACCCGCCGACGCCCATCGGCGAGACCGCGGCCTCGGAACCGCCGCTGAACATGATGTCGGCGTCGCCGCGCTGGATCAGGATGAAGGCGTCGGCCACCGCGTGCGACGAGGTGGCGCAGGCCGACGTCGTCGCGTAGTTGGGGCCCTTCGCATTGAACCGCATCGAGATGTATCCCGCGGCGATGTCCGCGATCATCATCGGCACGAAGAAGGGGCTGATCCTGTGGGGGCCTCCCGACTCGAAGACCGTCTGCATCTGCCGCTCCCACGTGCGCATCCCCCCGATCCCGGACCCGAAGACGACGCCGACCCTGTTCCTGTCGACTTTTTCGAAGTCGATCGCGGCGTCCTTCACGGCCATCTCCGCGCAGGCCATCGCGTACTGCGTGAAGAGGTCCATCCGGTTTACCGATTTCCTGTCGATGAACCCGAGGGGGTCGAAATTCTTCACCTCGCAGGCGATCCTGGTGTCGTACCCCGTCGCGTCGAACGCGGTGATCGGACCCGCGCCGCTCTTCCCGGCGAGCGCGTTCTTCCAGAAATCGACCGCGTTGAGGCCGATGGGGGTCACCACGCCCACCCCGGTGACGACGACCCGTCGCCGCCGGTGGTTGGAGCCCTGCTTCGATCTGGCTGGTTGCACGACGCTACGCCTTCAGGAGAGCTTCCCGGAGAGGTACCGCACCGCGTCGCCGACGGTCGAGATCTTCTCGGCGTCCTCGTCGGGGATCTGGAGGTTGAACGCCTTCTCGAATTCCATCACCAGCTCCACGGTGTCGAGGGAATCGGCGCCCAGGTCGTTCGTGAACGAGGCTTCGGAAGTGATCTGGCCCGCCTCGACTCCCAGCTTGTTGATGATGATCTCCTTCACTTTCGCTTCTACATCTGCCATAGTGGTGCTCCTTCTGTGTGTGTGCGTTGTCGTTCGTTCTTAAAAAATCGTCACATCACCATCCCGCCGTCCACGCAGAGGACCTGGCCGGTGATGTAGTCGGAGTCCGCCGAGGCCAGGAAGCAGGCCGCGCCGGCGACTTCCGCCGGCGTCCCGATCCGCTTCAGCGGTATGTTCTGCTCCAATTTCTGGCGCTGTTCCGCGTTCAGCGCGGACGTCATGTCGGTGTCGATGAATCCCGGCGCGATGGCGTTCACCTGGATGTTCCTCGAACCGAGCTCGCGAGCGAGCGATTTCGTGAAGCCGATCATCCCGGCCTTGGAGGCGGCGTAATTGGCCTGACCAGCGTTCCCGATCACCCCGACGATCGAGGTGATGTTGATGATCTTCCCCGACCTCTGCCCCATCATCGGCTTGATGGCGGCCTTCGAAAAATTGAACACGCCCTTCAGGTTGGTGGCCACCACCGCGTCCCAGTCCGCCTCGCTCATCCGCATCAGGAGGCCGTCCTTGGTGATCCCGGCGTTGTTCACGAGGATGTCGATCCCGGAAAACGCCGCCAGCACCCCTTCGACCACCGTCGCGGAACCGTCGAAATCGGAGGCGTCCGACCGGAAGGACTTCGCGCGCCTCCCCGCCGCCTCGATCTCCCTGACGACTTTCGTCGCCTCGGCCGTGGCCGAGCGGAAAGTGATCGCCACGTCGGCGCCGGCTGCCGCGAACGCCAGGGCGATCGCCCGGCCGATTCCCCGCGACCCGCCGGTGACGAGGGCTGTTTTGCCGGAGAGGTCGGCCATCAGGACCTCCCGGCGGAAAGGTAACGGTCAAGATCGGCGGCGGTATCCACTCCGAGGACCTCGACGGAGGAGTCTATTCGTTTCACCAGTCCCTGGAGGACCTTCCCAGGGCCAACTTCGACGAAACGGCGTATTCCGCCCGAGATCATGTTGATCACGGACGTTTCCCATAATACGGCGCTGGTGAGCTGTGCACCGAGCAATGTACGAATTTTTCCGGCAATCTCTACCGGCGCGGCGGTGACATTGGCATAGACGGGCAGCCGCGCATCGTTGATTTCCGCTTTTTCCAGCGCGTTTTCGAGGCCGCTCCTGGCGGATTCCATCAGCGGGGAGTGGAACGCTCCGCTGACGGTCAGTTCCTTCACCATCCGGGCGCCTTTCGTTTTTGCCAGATCCATCGCCTTCCGGACCCCGGCGACCGAACCGCTTATGACAATCTGTCCGGGGGAATTGAAATTGGCGCACTGAACGACCCCGGCGACGGCGGCTTCCCGGCACGCCTCCTCGACGGCCCCACGCTCCATCCCGACGATCGCGGCCATCGTCCCGGCCTGTTCCTCCCCGGCCCGCTGCATCAGCCGGCCGCGGAGGCGGACCAGCCTGAGGCCGTCCCCGAACCCGATCGCGCCGGCGTGGACGAGCGCGGAGTACTCGCCGAGCGAGTGTCCGGCCACGGCCGCGACGCCTTCGGCGCCCAGCAGCGCGGAGAGCGCGACGCTGTGGAGGAAGATCGCAGGCTGGGTGTTCTCCGTCCGGGTCAGTTCCTCCGCCGGTCCGTCGAAGCAGACCCGGCTCAGTGGAAAGCCGAGGATGTCGTCCGCCTCACCGAACATCTCCCTCACCCGGGGCCGGGCCTCGCAGAGGTCCTTCCCCATCCCGACATACTGTGACCCCTGGCCGGGGAAGAGGAACGCCGTCCCGCCGCTGTGCGCGGGAGCGATCACGATCGCTTCGCCGGTTTGTCCATCGACCATTTCAGCAGGACCGCGCCCCAGGTGTATCCGGCGCCGAAGCTCGACAACACGAGGGCATGGCCCTTTTCCAGCCGACCGGACTGCCACCACTCGGAAATGCACAAGGGGATCGTGGCGGCGGTCGTGTTGCCGTACCTGTCGATGTTGATCATCACCTTCGAGGGGTCGAGCCCCATCCGTTCGCGGCACGCGTCGATGATGCGCAGGTTGGCCTGGTGCGGAACGAGGAAATCGACGTCGTCGCCGGTCAGGTCGTTCCGCTTCATGATCTCCGCCGACACGTCCGCCATGCCGATGACGGCCACCTTGAAGACCGATTTCCCGTCCTGGAACAGCTTGTGCATCCCCCTGTCGACGGTCTCGTGCGTGGGCGGGTGCAGGCTGCCGCCCCCCTTCATGTAGAGGGTCGATCCCCCCGAACCGTCGCAGTAGAGCCGGTGGTCCACGATGCCGCTCCCGTCCGTGGCCGGCTCCAGGAGCAGCGCGGCCCCGGCGTCGCCGAAGAGGATGCAGGTGTTCCGGTCGGTGTAATCGGTGATGGTGCTCATCTTGTCGGCCCCGATGACGGCGACCTTCTTCGCCGCACCCGATTCGACGAACTGCGCCCCCACGACGAGGGCGAAGAGGAACCCCGAGCACGCGGCCGACAGGTCGAAACCCCACGCGTTCTTCGCGCCGACCTTGTCCTGGATGACGCACGCGGTCGAGGGGAAGAACATGTCGGGGGTGACCGTGGCGACGATGATCATGTCGAGGTCGGCGGCCGCGATCCCGCGGTTGGCGAGGAGCGCCCGGAGCGCCCCGGCGCCGAGGTCCGACGTCGCGCCGTTCTCGAGAATGCGCCGTTCGCGGATCCCGGTCCGCGTCCTGATCCATTCGTCGGTGGTGTTCACCATTTTTTCGAGGTCGGCGTTCGAGAGGACCTTGTCGGGCAGGTAATGCCCCACGGCCGTCACCGCCGCGCGGATCTTCGTGGAGGGTGATGTCATCGCGCCCCGGCCATCGCCTGTTCGATCCGTCCGTTGATCTTCTTCTCGACCATTTCCTTCGCCTTGATGATCATATTCGTGATCGCCTTCGGGGTGGACTTGCCGTGCCCGATGATCGACACTCCCTTCACGCCGAGGAGGGGCACACCGCCGTGTTCCTCGTAGTCCATGCTCTTCATCGCCCCCCTGAGCGTCCCGAGCGCGGGAACGAGCAGGAGCTTCCTGAGCGGGTTCGGACCCACGAACGAGGAGATGCGGTCCTTGAAGAAGGAGGGGACGCTCTCGCCGAATTTCAGGAGGATGTTCCCGACAAAACCGTCGCAGACCACCACGTGCGCCTTCCCGCCGAGGATGTCCCGGCCCTCGACGTTGCCGATGAAATTGACCGGGGCGCCCCTCAGGAGCGCGTGCGCCTCGAGGGACGCCTCGTTCCCCTTGGTCTCCTCCTCGCCCACGTTCAACAGCCCGACGGCGGGTTTGTCGACGCCGAACATCGCGGAGGTGTAGATGCTCCCCATGATGCCGAATTCCATCAGGTGACGCGGTTTGCAGTCGACGTTTGCCCCGGCGTCGACCAGCAGGCAGACGCCGGTCCGGCTCGGGAAGAACGCCCCGATGGTGGGCCTGGCGATGCCGGCCGTGCGGCCGAGGATCAGGGTCGAGGCCGACATCACCGCGCCGGTGTTCCCCGCGCTCACGAACGCGTCGGCCTTCCCCTCCTTCTGGAGGTTGAGACCGACGGCGATCGAGGAATCTTTTTTCTGTTTGAGGACCGCGGTGGCGGAGTCGTCCATCGTGACCACTTCGGAGGCGTGGGCGATCGAGAGAGCGAGGCCGCGCGCGCCCGCGACCGCGGGGTCGGCCTTCAGCAGGGCTTCGGGGCCGACGAGGATCAGCTCGAACGCGCCCGGGTGGCCGCGCAGCGCGTCGACCGCGCCGGCGACGACGTTGCCCGGGGCGAAATCTCCGCCCATGGCGTCAATGGCGATTCGTATGTTGGGGGACGGCGTCTGCAAGACCGGTGTCGGAAGGCCTCAGGTAACCGCGCGGGAGTTTCCCGATGTCACGCCTGGCGGCGCCGGAGTCGGGATCAGGACTCCCTGGGTATGATGACCGCCTTGCCTTTGTAAAAGCCGCAGTTCGGGCACGCGCGGTGGAGGAGTTTCTGCTCGTGGCAGTTGGGGCACTCTCCCGTCGCGGGCGTCACGGCCTTGTAGTGCGTCCGGCGTTTCGCCCCGCGCGATTTTGAGTGTCTCCGTTTCGGATTTGGCATGGAAAGGTTTCCTTCGTCTGTTCAATGTTTCAATAATTTTTCGAGGCCCTGCCACGGGCGGTTGGCGTTTTCCGTCGTACAATCGCAGGCGCCGGTGTTCAGGTCCGTCCCACAGCTGCTGCACAGGCCGCGGCATTCCTCACGGCAGAGCAGTTTCAGGGGCACGGAGATCTGGACCATTTCCCGGACGTCCTCCGTAAGGTCGATCACCGTGACGTCCGGATTGACCACGCGGACCTCCTCGGGAGGGAACCTTTCCGCTTCCTCCTCGTTCTCGATGTAGACGACCGAGTACCGGCACGAGACCGGCTGCCGGAAGGCCGCGAGACACCGGTCGCAGGCGAACATCCCGCTCGCTGCGATCGCGCACCGGAGGATGACCTGGCGCTGGGTCTTCTCCAGGACCACCGAGACTTCAACCGGTTCGTCGAAATTGTCGTCGAGCGGTATCTCCGAGGGGGGGACCTTGAAGGAGTATTCGTGCGTCCCGGGGGAGAGGCCCGAAACCCGGATTTTCAGATCGTTCCTGCCGCTCCGGTCCGGTTTCATGCGCACGCTCCTTCCTCAACAGTGCAAAAATCTTGCCATTTCGGCAAAATCACCGAATAATATAGGAAATCAGGCCCCGAGAGTCAAGGCGCCCCGGTCCGGGGACCCGCCCGCGCGTGGCGCGGCGTCAGGAAGGGGTTGGGGCCTTCTCGACGAGCTCCCGCTCCACGAACTGCGACGCTTCGCCGAGGGCCTCGATGAACTTCGAGAAGTCCTCCTTGTAGAGGAAGATCTTGTGCTTTTCGTACTTTTCCTCGGCGACTTTGCGGCTCTCGGTGATGACGATGTAAAAATCCTTCACCGACCTGGTCGCCTTGACGTCGAAGAAATAGGTCCGCTTGCCCGCGCGCACCCGGCGTGAAAAGACGTTTTCCTGGACCGGATGGCCCGCATCCGGTTCGTGCCGATCTTCACCTGGTTCCATGCTCACTCCTGTTTGTTCCCGCAGCCGACGTTACGATGACGCCTACCTCCGGATGACGGCGATTTTTGCGCTGCCGACTTCCGTCCCGTCCTGGGAATACCCGACGACGATGTAGATCCCCGACGAGACGCCGTCCCCCCTGGAGTCGGTCCCGTCCCAGAACCCGACCCTTCCCCCCGGCGAATCGACGGCCTTCACGAGCACGCCGTCGATGGTGAACACTTTCAGCGACGACCCGGCGACAAGCCCGTCGACGGTGAGCGGCGAGGCCGACGGGAGTTCGAACGGGTTCGGATAGACGTTCAGCTCCGCGATGCCGCGGGCCGGGGCGACCGCCACCGTCGAGAGGCTCGCGAGCCCCTTCTCCGTCCCGAAGTAGACGACACCCGTCGCGGGGTTGAGGGCGATCGAGGTGACGTCGTCGTCGGGAAGCCGGCCGCCCGTGCTCTCGACGGTGTAATGCGCGAGAACGCTCGTCCCGTCCTGCGAGAGCAGGAAGGCGCCCCGCTTGGTGGCGATCCATTTCCTGTTCAGCGGGTCGACAAGGATGTCCTGGATGATCTGGTCGGGAAGCGGCCGGTAGGGCGCGACGGAGGCCTTCGGGTTCGTGGGAGAGTAGATGATCGTCACCCCGAGGTCGGAACCGAGCCAGACGTCCCCGAAGCGGTCGACCGCGGCCGACCATACCTGGTTGCCCGGAAGGCCGTCGGCCGTCGTCATTTTCCCCCAGCCGTCCCGGGTGCCCGGCAGGTTCCGCGTTTCGTTGTAATAGTAGAGCCCCAGCGGGCCGACCGTCTCGAATCGGCCGTAATTGGTGAACCATTTCGTCCCGAAATCGTCGATGACGACATCGCCCAGGACCCTGAGCGGGGTCTGGGTCTTGCAGATGCCGGTGCTGTCGGGGAGGTCGTACATGCAGCCGGTCACGTATGCCAGCGCGCCCCCCGGGGGGGAGAGCGTCACGAGCGTGGTGTCCCCGAGCGACGGGGTCCTGGCCGTGAGCCAGGCGGTCCCCTGACGGTCGGTCGCCACACCTCCGACGACGACGAACGGTTCCGATCCGATGCTCGGCGGGAGGCCGTTCGACGTGTTGAGCACCCGCTCGATCTCGTTCCGGGCGTTCACGATCGCGAGCCCGGAGCCCCAGTTCCCGAGGTATTTGAGGTTGCCCGGCCCGACGCTCACGGTGTAGAATTCATCCGTCCCGAGCTCGGGATACTGCGCGGCGGTGTACGACCGCCACGTGGTCCCGTCGAAGCTCATGAACCCCTCCCCGTTCCTGTTGCCGGTCGCCGCCCACACCCAGCCCCCCTCGTCGACCGCCACGCTCACGAACTTCCCCGACTGCGGCCCGGGCGGGAGGCCCGTTCCGATGATGCCCGCCGTGTCACCCGGGGCGGGACAGGCGCGGAAGAACGCCACGCCCGCGTTCATCGTTCCCGCCGAACCGCCCTCCGCGATGGTGGAAAACGTGAGGCCGGGGGGGGACTGGAGGAGGAGCGCCGAACCGGACGGGTCGATCGCGCCGATCGACGCGGGGGTGACGAAGAGGGCGATCGCGCAGGAGCCGTCCGCGGGGGCGAGCGAGAGGACGTCGTACGACGACGTGCCCGCGAGCTGGCGCCACCCGTTACCGTTCCAGACGGCGATCCCGGAGGAGGTCGACACGTAGAGGGAATCGCCGGCGACGAGAAGGGACGTCGCGGAGAGCGACGGCAGTCCGTCGGCGAGCGTGTGGACCCGCCACGATGACGGGTCGGTCGGGTTCGGGTTCGTCGCCGGGGTCGATACGACGCCGGCCCGCGTCGAGGCCCAGATCGCGCCGCCGAAGCGCGCGGCACCGGTGAGCGATCCCGTGACCAGGCCGGGGGCGCTGCCGAACCGGAGATAGCTGTCGCCGAATTCCGACCGCGAAATGGAGTAGACCGACATCCCGATGTCGGAGAGCACGATGAGGGAATCTCCCCAGACCTCGAGGGCGTTGATCCGTTTCCTGGAGGCGTCGAGGAGGGTGAGGTCGGAGATGTAGCTCCAGTCGCGCATTCCCGGGCGGTACCGGTGGAGCGTCCCGTCGGAGGAGCCGATCCAGAGGTTGCCCGCCCCGTCGGCGGCGATGGCGGTCAGGTCGACCGACCTGAGCCCCTCGGATGTCGTGAACGTGGAGTAGTCGCCGGACAGGCGGTCGTAGGAGAAGAGGCCGCCGGCCGTCGCCGCCCACACGAGGTCCCCCGCGGACGCGATGCCCCGGACTTCCTTCTTCGGGGTGTGGGTTTTCCACTCCCCGACGCCGGCCTGGGCGGCCGCCGCGCAACAACACAACGCCGCTGTCAGGAACCCTCGCACCCTCTCGCTCCGCGTGACTGTGTTACTTCCGTTTCCGGCCGATCTTCCTGAACAGGTCGGCCATCTCGAGCGCGGCCATCGCCGCGTCCCAGCCCTTGTTGCCGCCCTTCGCTCCCGCCCTGTCGATCGCCTGTTCGAGCGTGTCGGTGGTGAGGACGCCGAAGATGACGGGCACATCCGATTCCAGCGACAGTTTTTCGATCCCGGAGGCCGCCGCACCGGCGACGTAGCCGAAATGCGGGGTCTCGCCGCGGATGACGCAGCCGAGTGTGATGATCGCAGAGTAGCCGGGGGCGGAGGCGAGGCGGCGTGCCGCCTGCGGCAGTTCGAACGCTCCGGGGCACCAGACGACGTCGATCTCCCCGTCGTCGACCCCGTGGCGGCGGAGGCAGTCGAGCGCTCCGTCGAGCAGGCGCCGGGTGATGAATTCGTTGAAGCGGGAAACGACGATGCCGATCCTGCCCGAAGCGGCGGCGTACCCGCCCTCAATGGTGCGTGCCATGGCCTGGTGTCAGTTGGGGAAAAGTCTCCGGCGCATGATGTCGACCGACGGCGCGGGGACCCCGATGCGTCCCAGCATCTCCTCGTCGTTCTTCATCCCGCCGTGGAAATCGGATCCGCCGCTCTCGAGGAGGAAGTATTCGTTCACGATCCCCCGGTAGTACGAAACCAGTTCCGGTGAATGGCTCGGGTGGTATACTTCGATCCCGTCGAGCCCCGACTTGATGAGGTGGTGCAGGAGGTTCTCGTCCACCGAGCGCCCCGGGTGGGCGAGGAATGAGAGCCCGCCCGTGTCCGAGATGAGCCTGATGGTGTCCTCCGGGGAAAACTCCTCCTTCTTCTCGAAGGCGGGGCGCCCCTCGCCGATGAACTTGCTGAACGCCTGGTGGTAGTTCGTCGCGTGCCCGCTGTTGACGAGGGCGTTCGCGATGTGCGGCCGGCCCACCGCCTCGCCGGTGGCCTCGGCGAGCACCGACTCGACCGTGAGCGGGATCTTCATCCGGTTGAGCTTCCCGACGATCCGTTCGACCCGGTTCAGCCGCTTCTGCCTGAAGATCGCGAGGGCGTCGGTGAGCAGCGGGGAGTGGTGGTCCATGAAGTAGCCGAGGACGTGGATCTCGCCGGAGGGGGAGGAGGCGCTCAATTCCATCCCGGGGATGATCTCGATCCCGAGGGTCCGGCCGAATTCCGACGCCTCGTCGAGCGCGCTGACGCTGTCATGATCGGTGATACCCAGGATGGAAATACCCGCTTCCTTCGCCCTGCGGAGCAACTCCGGCGGGGAATAATGCCCGTCGGAATGCGTCGTATGCGTATGGAGGTCTGCTAGTGCTGCCACGCCATCTGCCCCGTTCTCTCCCCTGCTCCCGGTGTGGCCTCTTCAGGTGAAGAGGGATTTGAATTTTTCGTAGTCCTGGATGATGAGCCTGTTCCCGTGCACGTCCAGGTGCCCCTTCTTGATGAAGGTGTGGACGACCCTCGAGATGGTCTCCCGGGACGTGCCGGCCATGTTGGCGAGGTCCTGCTGGAGGGGAAGCTCGTCGATCTCGACGCGGCCCTTCCTGATGGTGCCGATGTCGTCGGCCAGCTGGAGGATGACGTTCGCCACCCTGCCCGCCGCGTCCTTCAGCGAGAGGCTCTTGATCTGGGAATCGGCTTTCCGCAGCCTCATCGTGAGCTCCTTGAGGAGCGACACGGCGACGGAGGGTACATCCTGGAGCAATTTGAGGAAATCGCGGCGATGGATCATGAAGAGTTCGGCCTTCGTGATCGCCACCACCGACGCGGATCGTGAAAGCCCGTCGAGGATCGACATTTCCCCGAAAAAGTCGTTTTCGCCGAGAATCGAGAGAATCACCTCGCGGCCGTCGTCGTCGGTCCGGACGATTTTCACCTTGCCGGCGATGATGACGAAAAGGGCGGCGCCGGTCTCCTCCTCGAGGAGGATGATGCTCCCTTTCTTGTACTTCTTGCGGACACCCACGCGGACGATCTTCGCCAGCTCGCCCGATTCGATGTCGCTGAAGATCGGGACGTTCCGGATGAATTCCATCGCTTCGCCGAGATCGGATGAAAGGGGCTGGTGTGTCGCGGTTGGCAGGTTCATAAGGGCATCAGGGACAGTGTCTTTCGCCGCTAATTTGTTTATCAATATATACTTGATGGGGTTGAAAGTCAAGTATTTGGCGGCTTATTCGCCATAATCAGCGGGAAAGCAGATCAATCACCAGATATCCGAGGCTGATTTCGGCGGCGACGAGGGAGATTCCGGAGAGAATGTCGTATCGCCTCACCCGGTCGAGCGTCGAGCCGTCCCCCGTCGACCGGTATTCCTCGTACGAACGGTCGGCGAGGTTCTTCAGCCACGCCGAGGCGGCGCCGGCCACCACCGCCGACCCCGCCGCGATGAGGACGGGCGTATAGGTTTTTCCTCCTCCCGCCTGGAGCGCCGGGAGCGGATCCGGCCCCCCCATCGCCTCCCGCGGAACGAGCACGACGCGGTAATCGGAAAGCCCATCCCGCAGCATGGCGCTCTGCGGTTCGTATCCCGCCCTGCGGAAGTCCAGGCGCGAAGCGCTCCGCGGCACCATCGCCAGCAGAGGGGTCGTGCCGAGGAGCGAATCGCCCAGCAGGACTTCCGCCCCGGCCGGTTCCGACGTGATCCGCAGCGGAAGCGGAAGGTCGTAATGCCGCACGACGGTGGCCGACGCGGGGCCCGTTCCGGCCGGCGGGACCGCGACCGAGTCGGTGACCACGGGCACGAACCACCGGCCCGGATCGCCGCCGACGATTTTCAGGACCACGACCCCGCGGCCGCCTGCGGTCGATTCGTCGATGGGGATCCGGAGCGGGGTCCCGCCGATCAGCAAGCCGTCGAGATAGACGTGCGCGCCCGCCGGTTCGGAGGTCAGCTCGATCGCGCGCCCCGGATTGCCTCCCGTGCCCGCCACGACCGTCGTGTCGCCGGACGCGTGCCCTCCCTGCGCGTCGGGCCTCGCCGCGGCGAACGCGAGCGCGGTCAACAGCGCGAGCGACGCGAGGCTCCCCCGCCTGAAACCCGGACTGCCGCGGGGCCGTTTCATCGCGCGCCCCCGAATCCGAGGACCCTGCGGTCTTCTGCGAGCACCACGAGCCACCCGTCGGCCGCGACGGGCGTCGCCCGCACCCTCCCGCCGACATCCGCGCGCCACGCCTCATCGCCGGTCGACAGCTCGAAGGCGTAGAGCCGTTCCTGCAGGTCCCCGACGTACGCCATCCCGCCGCAGATCAGCGGGGCCGACCCCACCCCCCCGACGGTCCGGGAGCGCCAGAGGAGGGCGCCGTCGGCGCCGGAGAGACAGAGCAGTTCGCCCCCCGACGTGCCCGCGACGACCATCCCCCGGGCGATCGCGGCCCCGCTGTAGAGCGGCGCTCCCGCCTCGAACGTCCAGACGCTCTTCCCGGTGGCGGCGTCAAACGCAGAGATGGTCCCGTCGAGCGCGCAGGCAAACACCATTCCCTCCCCGGTCGAGGTCGGCGCGAACACCGGACCGCCCGCCGGCGATCTCCAGAGCAGCGTCCCGGTCACGACGTCGAGCGCGATGACTTCCCCCGCGTCTGTGCCGGCGAAAACGCGCATCCCGTCGCCGGAGGGCGAGGAGCGTATCCCGGGCCGCCCGCGCGATTCAGGGAGCGAGTAGGTCCAGGCCTCCTTCCCCGACGCCGTGTCGAACGCGGAGACCGATCCGTCGATCCCCGCGGCGATGATCCGGCCGCCCGAGGCGAGGAGGGACGATTCGATGTCGGCCGTCCGCGCCGTCCACTCCGTCCTGCCGCTCCGGAGGTTGAAACAGACCAGGTTGTCCCCGTCGCCGGAGAGCCCCGCGTACATCCGCGCCCCGGACACGACCGGGGTGCCGAAGATCGCCGAACCGAAATCGTACGACCCGGTTTCGCGTCCGGTGCGGATGTCGATCGCCCGGACCTCCCCGGTCAGGGTGCCCGCGAAGACCGTGCTCTCCGCGACCGCCACGGAGGCGGGACCGAACCCGCTTCCAGCGTCATACTCCCAACGCGGCGCGAGAGGTGCCGTCAGCGACGAGGATGAGGCATTCGTCCTTCCCGCGCCCCCGCCGTACATCCCCCAGGCGTCGCCCGGACGCGGCGAGGTCAGGAGGAGTTTGTTGGCGGCGCACCCGGAGAGGAGCGCGGCAGCCGGAAGGAGAGCGGCCGCGAGCGCCGCAAGCGCCGCGATCGACGCGGCGGAGCGCGCGGGTCCCGGTGATGCCGGCGGCCGGAGTGACGGCGCGTGCGGGGGCGGGGGCGGGATCGCTGCGGGTCGCTTCATTCAGAAATCCCATCCGAAGAAAAACTGCTGGAAGAGGCCCGGCTGGAATTCGGAAAAATTCTTTTCGATCCGCTTGCCGATGTCGTAGCGGAGCACGATCGCCCCGGCGAGGTTGAGCCGGAACCCGAACCCGGTGCTCCCGAGCGTTTCCCGGTACGAGTCGTCCCACGCGCCGCCGGCGTCGACGAAGAGCGCTCCGCGGAAACCCGACAGCGAAATCGTGCCGAAGGGGAACCCGAGCCCGAGCCGGTCCATGAAGGGGAACCTGAGTTCCTGGCTGATGAGCCAGAGTTTTTTCCCGCGGATCGACCAGCGGGGATACCCGCGCAGGTCCCAGCTGCCGCCCATGAAGAACCGGCGGGACTCCTTGCCGTCATTGTAAAAGAGCCAGAACCGTGTGGCGTAGGCCGAGCGCTGCGCGATCCTGAGATAATGCCGGTAATCGGCGATGACGGAAAAATAGTTGGCGTTCGAGCTCCTGATGTCCGTGGTGTAGGCGAGCGTGAAGCTGTAGCGGCTGCCATCGAGCGGGCCGCTCGGCCCCCAGAGCGAATTGTCGTGCGTGTAGGAGATCGAATTCGAAAGGAAGAGCGCCCTCCGGGAGAGGTCGATCGACTCCCGGGGGAGCGTCAGGAGCAGGCCCTCCGACGCGTCCTTTTCGGAACTGCTCAGGCTCGTCAGGAGCGCGATCCGCCGGAACTTGGAGAGGGGGTAACTCAGCGTCAGGTATCCCCCGAAGACCTTTTCGTAGTAGAACTCGTCCTGGTCCGTGATGTCGTAGCGCCTCCCGCTGAACCGGTAGATGCCGTAGGCGTAGTTGGCCCGCTGCTGGAGCGACACGCGGGAGATCGCGATGTTGAAGCTCGAGACGATTTCGTCGGAGGATTGGGCCGTGTTGTAGACCAGGAAGTAGAACTGTTCGTTGCCGAGGAGGTCGCTCAGCGACAGGAAGGCGCCTCCGTAGGTGCCGAAGACCGGGTCGGTGACGATTTCGCTGTGCGCGACGTCGAGGCTGTACTCGCGCTCATACCGGAGCTCGGAGAGCTCGTCGGCGCCCGCGATCGATGCGGCCCGCCAGGGGGTGTCGGGCCCTCCCGGGGCCGGCTCCCTCGTCACCGAGGCGGAATCGTACATCGCCCGGGCGTCCCCCCCCTTGCGCAGCTGGAACCCGAAGTTTTCGAACGCCGCGTAGACCATCTCCCCGCCGGCCCACCCCGGGTCGAACGCCGCGGTGGTGAGGCTGGTGAGCCGCTTCATCGGGCCCTCGGGGGCCCCGTCCCTCATCTTGAGCATCCAGACGTTCCTCGCGCCGCCGAGGTCGGAGGTGAACAGGAGCGCGTCCCCCGACGGGGACCAGGCCGGGGCGGCGTAGCTTTCGGTTCCCCGCGTGAGGTAACGGATGTCCGCGCCGGAAGTGTCGACCAGGAACAGGTTGTAGGCGCCCTCCTCTCCCGTCGGCGCGCGGTCGGAGCTGAAGGCGATCGTCCGGCCGTCAGGCGACCACGCCGGATCGCGGTCGTCGTACGCGTCGTTGGTCAGCCGGTCGAGCCTCCCGGCGCCGCCGTCCCAGAGGTAGAGGTCGCTGCTCCCCGATTTATCGACCGCGCCGAACACCAGCCGCCGGCCGTCCGGCGACCAGGAGGCCGACCCGATCACGACGAGCCCGTTGAAGTGCCACGTCGCCTCCGTCCTCCCGGTGGCGACATCGACCACGTGGAGTGCGTCGTTCTCCCCGCTTTTCGTGACGAACGCGAGGCGGCCGTCGGAACTGATGTCGATCTTGCTCTGGAAGAGGTGGAACGCCTCGAACTCCTCGGAGCGTTCCCCCTGGACCACGACCTCCGGGTCGGGGGGCCGCGGACCCTTCACGTCGTACGGGACCCGGTAGATGGCCGAGTACCCCGAACGGTTCCCGATGAAATAGACCTCCCGCTTCCCGTCGCGCTCGAAGACAACCGGCTTGGAGTTGAACCCCTCCGCGGTCAGCGCGGCCGTGACCGGCCCTGGCAGGTCGGACCCGGCCAGGAGCGGATAATATTTCTTTTTCAGCGCGTAGGTCCACTCACGGTCGAATTCCGCGTAGTCGCGCCCCGTGGTCGAACGGAAGACCTCCTCGAACGAGGTGGATTTCCAGAAGTTTTCCATCATCAGGAGGATTTTCTCCTCCCCGTAGGACGCGCCGATATGCTCGAGCACGGCCTGGCCCTCCTTGTACATCAGGTATGTCCCGAAGATCGCGTCCATCGATTTGAGCGGCACCAGGTAGCCGCTCACCACCGCGTCGCGGAGGATCATGTCGGCCTGCACGTCCCACTCGATCGACCAGTATTCCGCGAGCCCCTCCACGAACCAGAGCGGCGGCAGGTGGTCGGGGAGGATCCGGTGGTCGCTGAGGACGCGGTTGATCTTGCTGTGCATGAAGACGTGGACCAGCTCGTGCCGGATGACGTGGCGGAAATCCCACATCGAACCGTTGTACGGGATCACCACCCGGCCCTTCATGAATTCGAAGAACCCCCCGACGCCCTCCGGGATGAACCCCGGCGTGATGTTGGTCTGCTGGAAATGCAGGTGGGAGCTGTAGAAGACGAGGGGAATCCGGTTCGAGACGGTGTGGTTGAACTTCGTCGCGAGCAGGTCGTAGCTTTCCTCGGCG
The DNA here is from genome assembly GCA_964596065.1 of uncultured Chlorobiaceae bacterium. GTDB lineage: Bacteria > Bacteroidota > Ignavibacteria > UBA10030 > SZUA-254 > SZUA-254. The sequence continues at coordinate 19,005 of CAZQSM010000012.1, forward strand.
AACGCGGCACCGCGGCCGGCCAGGTCGGCCATCTCCCGGTAATAGTAAATGTCGAAGTGTTCAGTGCGGAGGACGTGCCAGTCGAAGTCGGTGTACTGGACCTTGTTCCGGCCGAAATAGAAGAACTGGGAGGAGGCCTGTGCGGTCAGGACGAGCGCCGCGCAGACGCAGAGGATGAACCGGCACATGCTATCGCGCGGGCGGCGTCATCGTTGCTCGAGCCGGCGCTTCAGGTAGTCGATGACGTGGACCGGCGTCGGGTCAACGCCGTTGAGCATCGCCAGGTAAAAGCTGGTCCAGTCGCCGAGGTGGATCAGCGAAAAGGTGCGCGCCAGGCGCGACTTCCCCTCGCTCTTCACGTCGATGATCCGCGCGGCGAACTCCCCGATGATTCCCCGGGCGACGTCCATCCGGAGGGTGACCCTGGGATGGTCCTCGCGGTCGTGCAGGTAGACGACCGCCATTTCCTCCATCGCCCGGCGGAGCACCTTCCAACCGACGAGTTCGTTGTGGTTCATCTCGGGGAAGACGTGGCCGAAGGCGAGGGTCTTCGCGTTCTCGGCGATCTGGCCGCGCCACCGGAGGTTGACGGCGTCGGTCCGCTCCGTCGAGGAGTAGACGACAGGGATCTTGTTATAGAGCTGCCTCGCCAGCTCGAGAGCGGCGTTCTTCTGCCCGGTGAGCCGGTACCGGACCGACAGTTTTTTCAGGAGGGCGACCGTTTCCCTGACCGGGGCGTCCTGCGGAGGGATCAGCCCGTACCGGGCGAGCGCGAGCAGCATCGGGAAGAAGGAGTAGCCGAGGGCAGCCCGGGGCGGGTAACCCTTCGGGAGCGTCACCAGGGTCTGCCTGTTCTTCCGGGCCAGGGCGGCGATCTCGCCGCCGGACGAGAAGCAGATGATCTGCGCCTTCCGCTTCATCGCCTCGTGGTATGACGCGAGGGTCTCCTCGGTGCCGCCCGAATAACTCGAGATCACGACGAGCGTGGCCGGGCCGACGAAGCGCGGAAGGGTGTAATGCCGGTTGATCAGGAACGGGACCCCGAGCTGGTCGGAGAGGTAGGAGCGGAGCAGGTCGCCCCCGATGGCCGAACCCCCGAGCCCGCTCACGACGATGGCCGACGGTTTTCCCTTCAGCGGGACGAGGGTCGCCTCGCGGCCGATCCTCACCGCGTCCTGCACCTGGTGGGGGAATCCGGCGAGCAGTTCCCTCATGTCCGACCTGTCGTAGAGCGATATCGTCGTTTCCTTCATCGTCCCCGTTCCTCTCTGGTTATTGGGTGTTGGATCACGGCCAGACTCGCGGCAGGCTCCCCGACCGGCTCTCCTCGAGCGGTATGTCCGGGACTTCGCGGCTGATGAAATTCCTGAGCAGTTCCTCGACCTCCGCCCCCGAGCGGAGGGCCAGCGCCTTCCGGGCCAGTTCCCGGAGCGAGGCGTACGACACCGACCTGATGATCTTCTTGATTTCGGGCAGGATCTGCGGCACCACCGACAGCTCGTCCATCCCCATCCCCACCAGGAGGGGGGCGGAGAGCGGGTTGCCGGCCATCTCGCCGCATATCCCCACCCAGATCTTCTGCTTGTGCCCGGCGTTGATGATGTGCTTGAGCGCCGCCAGGATGGAGGGGTCGTATTCCTGGTAGAGCGCCGATACCAGGCTGTTGCCCCTGTCGACGGCGAGCATGTACTGGATCAGGTCGTTCGATCCGACGCTCAGGAAGTCCGCCTCCTGGGCGAGCATGTGAGCCGTCAGCGCCGCGGACGGCACCTCGATCATCACGCCGACCGGCATCTGTTCGTCGAAACGGATTTTTTTCGTCCGAAGTTCCTCCTTCGCCCTCCGGACGCACTCCTTCGCCCGGAGAAGTTCCGCCAGCGTGGAGACCATCGGGAACATCACCGCCACGTTCTTCTTCGTGCTCGCCCGGAGCATCGCCCGGAGCTGGGTCATGAAGAGGTCGGGGCGGTCGAGGGACACCCTGATCCCCCTCCAGCCGAGGAAGGGGTTCGCTTCTTCTGCCATGTCCGGCGCGATCTTGTCGCCGCCGATGTCGAAGGTCCGCATGATCACCCTGGCCGGGTAGATCCGCGAACAGATCCGCTTGTATTCGGCGAGCTGTTCCTCCTCCGTCGGAAAGTCGTCCCGCCCGATCAGCAGGCTCTCGGTGCGGAACAGGCCGACGCCCTGGGACCCCTGCATGACGACGTAATCGAGTTCGTGCGACAGCTCGATGTTCGCGGAGAGTTCGACGGTGTGGCCGTCGGTGGTAACCGCGGGGAGGCCCTTCAGGCCCGTGAGTTTTTTCTCGAAGGCGGCCATCTTCCGGCGCCTGGCCTCGTATTCCCTGACCGTCGCGGGCGCGGGGTTCACCACCAGCCGGCCCCGGTAGCCGTCGAGGATCACCGCGTCACCGGCCTGGACCTCGCGGGTGGCGTCGCCGAGGGCGACCACCGCGGGGATCTTGAGCGAACGGGAAAAGAGCGCCGCGTGCGACGTGACGCCGCCGACGTCGGTGGCGTAGGCCAGCACCGAGTTGCGGCTGAGGATCATCGTGTCGGCGGTGGTCAGGTTGTGGGCGATGACGACGTGGGACCCGTCGAAGCGGGAGCTGACGGCCGCCTCCATGAGGTTCCGCACGACCCGGTTCTTGAGGTCGTCCATGTCGTGGGCGCGTTCGTGCATGAACTCGTCCTTCGCCGCCATCATCAGCTTCGCGTATTTGCCGATCTCGTCGTCGACCAGGAACTCGGCGTTCTTTTTTTCCTTCCGGATGCGCGCGCGGACCGCCCCGTGCAGGAACGGGTCGTCGAGCACCATGATCTGCGCCTCGAGGATCCGCGCCTTGGCCTCGCCCACCTTCTGCTGGGCAAAGGCGAGGATTTTCTTCAGTTCCCGGGCCGATTTCGCCAGGGCGGCATCGAACCGTTCGACCTCGCGGGCGATCTCGGCCGCACCGGCCAGCGTCCGCTCCTCGACGACGTGCGCCGGCTTGACGTAGAGGTAGGCCGTACCGCGGACGATGCCCGGCGACGCTCCGATCCCGCTCAGGACGACTTCCTTTTTCGGATGGTCCGGCGCGGCGATCCTGGTCATTCGTCGAAGCTCCGTTCGAAGAGGTCCACCACCGCCGCCGCGGCCGCGGCCTCGTCCGTGCCCTCGAACCGGAGCAGGAGCGTCGACCCCTGTTCCGCGGCGAGCGTCATCACCCCAATGATGCTTTTTCCGTTGATCTCCATTCCGTCCTTGTAAATGAAGAAATCCGAGCTGAACCGCGCGGCCGTCTTCACGAGGGTGGCGGCGGGCCGGGTGTGCAGGCCGCTCCTGTTCCTGACCACCACTTCCCGTTCGATCATCTGGTCCTGTCGGTGAGCCGGTCGGCGATGCCGGCCAGCAGCGCCGTCCCGACGCCCGCGGGGAACGATGCGATCGAAGACTTCGCGCGCCGGGTGAGCCTCGCGATTTCCCTCCGCGCCGCGTCGACGGCGCCCGTCCGCTCGTAGACGGCACGCACGCCCCCCACCCGCCACCCCGCGCGGCCGGAGGCGACCGTCCGGAGGAGGAGGGCGTCGCCGCCGCGCGCCGACTCCCGGGCCTTCACCAGGAGGAACGTCTTTTTCCCGCGCGCGATGTCGCCGCCGATTTTCTTGCCGAACGTCTCCTCGCTGCCGGTCACGTCGAGCACGTCGTCCCTGATCTGGAACGCGAGGCCGATCCGTTCGCCGTACGCCCGGAGCGCCTTCACCTGGCCCGGCGTCCCACCGCCGGCGAGCCCCCCGATCTCGGCGGCCGCCGCGATGACGCGGGCGGTCTTCAGCCCGATCATCTTCCGGTATTCGCGCATCGTCACGGTGCGGCGGGATTCGAATTCGAGGTCGTATCCCTGTCCCTCGCAGACGTCCCGGAACGCCCTCGTGTAGACCGACGCCATCCGCGCGGCAACGTCGGGGTCCATGGCGGCGCGCGCGCGGGACGAGGCGCGCCCGGCACCTCCCCCGAGGAGCGCATGATACCCGAGCGACATCAGGTGGTCGCCGGCGAGGATGGCCACGGCCTCGTTCCATTTCGCGTGGATGGTGGGCCTGCCCCGCCGCACGGTGGAGCGGTCCATCACGTCGTCGTGGATGAGCGTGAAGTTGTGCAGGCACTCGAGCGCGACGGCCGCGGGAAGCGCGCCGGCTTCATCGCCGCCGACCGATCCGCAGGCGAGGAGCACCAGGAGCGCGCGCAGACGTTTTCCCCCCGGGGAGAGGGCGTGTTTCAACGGGGCGTAGACGATCGCCGGCCTGCCCTCCCCCACGAGCCGGCGGAGTTCCCGGTCGATCAGCTTCCTCCGGGCCTCGAGATGGCGGCGCGTCTGGGTCGGATTCAATGGGCGAAGGAATTATGTCGTGAGGGGTTGACGTCAAGTTAAGTGAATATAATGAAAAAGACCATTAATAGAACCATGAAATTGCCGTTTCCGGCGGAATCCGGGGAATTCCCCGGATCGTGGATTTATTACTAATATCTGTTGAATTTTTCCGCGGGGGCTCCCGACTGTCAGGATATACCTATGCAATCCTCCTTTAGGGAAGAACAGCCTCGTCCGGGTCGTGTGGTGGATTAGCGGTCCGGCGGGATAAAGGGGGGCCCTCCCCGGGTTCCCCAGGCTCATCGAGAGCAGCGGCGAAGTAAGGCGGCGTCCTCGGATAAGGGACGCCGCTTTTGTTTTCCCCCTCCGGAGCGGCGGGTTGCATCCCACCCTTTTTTTCACCTATTTTACAATCCAACGACAAGGAACCCAACAGCGGCTTTCCCCGATTCCCATGACGAATCCATCGCGTCGCGCGCGCCTGGCACTCATTCCGATCCTCGCACTGCTCACCGTATCGTGCGAAAAACAACAGGAGCCCCGGGTCCCACAACAGGAGATTTCCATCAAGGACGAACTGCTCGTCTTCCTCGATTCCCTCGAGACGGAATATGAACTGGCCTGCGTCGCCACGGGCACGGCCAACTGGAACAGTTACTCCGGCGACGGCCCGTACGACCTGGACTCCGCCAAGGCCCGCTTCGCGAAGATCTTCCTCGACTCCGCCGCCCGGGCGACGGTAACGGAGTGGAAGCGGAAGTCGGGGTCGCTCGCCGACCGGACGCTCGCCCGGAGGCTCGAGATGTGGGACCGCTGCTTCACGGGGGGCGCGATCTACGCCGATCCGGCGATCGCGAAACTCGAAAACGAGCTCCAGGGGCTGATCACCGGGTTCGCGTTCAGGTTCGAGGGGAAGCCGATCACCCGCGCCGCGGTGAACAACCGGCTGCGCGCGGAGCAGAGCCAGAAGCGGCGGCGGGCCCTCTGGAGGGTGAACTCCCAGCTCTCCGCGCGGGCGGCGCCGGGGCTGGTCGAACTCGTGAAGCTGCGGAACGAGAAGGCCGCGTCACTCGGCTATCCGCACTACTATTCCCTCTCGCTCCGGCTCCAGGCGATCGACGAGGAGTGGCTGATCAGGACGCTGAACGCCCTCGAGGCGCAGACGCGCGGCGCGATGCGCGGATTCATCCAAAATTCGTCGGCGGAAATGCGGCTGAAAAAATTCCACGCCTGGGACTTCGACGTCAGCCTGAAGCACGCGGCCTCCCTTCCCGACGAATACTTCCCCTCCGATTCGGTGTTTTCGGTCATCCACCGGTTCGAGCGGGCGATCGGCTTCCCGGTCGATTCGCTCCCCATCAGGGAAGTGGTCCGGGATATCCCCTACGGGGGGCTGAGCCTCGGCATCCGCATCCCCGCCGATTCGAGGTTCCTCGTGAATCCCACGCGGGGCAAGGGATTCTACGGCGTGGCGTTCCACGAGTACGGCCACTCGCTCAAGGCGGTGAACACAGCGGTGACGCACCCGATCCTGAAGGGGTACGAGTGGATCCCCGGCGCTCAGTGCGCGGCCTACGAGGAGGGCGTGGCGGAACTGCACGCGGAGTTCACCGAGGACACGATCTGGCTCGGCGATTACAGCAAGGCCCCGGCCAAGGTCCTCCGCGAATACCTCGCGGGACGGAACCTCCCGGCACTCCACCGCCTGCGCCGGCTGATGAAGGATTTCTTCTTCGAATACGAGATGTACAAGAACCCCGACCAGGACCTCGCGCTCCTCGAGAGGACGATGTACCAGAAATACCTCCTCGTCACGCCGGAGGAGGACGAGCCGCACGCCTACGCCTCCTCGATCTGGTACGCGTCATATCCGTGCTACTACCAGAATTACATCCTCTCCGGAATGATCGCGACCCAGCTCCAGGAGGCCCTCACCAACAAATTCGGCCGGGACAAGTTCACCGACCCGGGCGTCGCGGCATGGATGATCCAGCACCTCTACCGCGACGGTGAAACCGAGGAGTGGACCGAACGCGTCAGGCGGGCGACGGGTAAATCGCTCGAAACCGGGGCCTACCTCCGGAAACTCGCCATCGATCTCCAGCGTTCCACGGAGGAAGAAGGCCAGCCACCAACCACGGAATAAGCAATGAATCGTTCGATCCTGCTCGCCGCGGCGCTCCTCACGGCGTTCGGCGGGCTCCGGGCCCAGCCCGACATCGCCGAATTCTACCGGTTCGCGGACTCGGTGACGAACCATCCCCCGTTCCGCGCGGAATTGACGACCCTGTGCCAGGTCCGGGTGCTGGGCCGCTGGGTGTCGTTCGTCGGCTTCAAGTCCACCCGCACCGTCCTCTACCTGACCTTCACCCTCGACTCGCTCTCCGATCCGGTGGCGGACGTCTCACCGATCGTCGGTTTCGAGAACGCCCGCCCGTCGCTCGGCAAGGTATCGACGTGGGGCTACCCCTTCGACCGGAACCGGGACGGGAAGATCGACTACGTCGCCGTCGTCGGCGGCGCGGCACCCTACATCGACGGCGATTTTCCCCCGAACTATCCGCGGAACCAGGAGGCGATGATGATCCACCACGTCGAGCTCTTCATCGCCAAATGCAGGATCGTGTTCAACCACTGGGCCGACGACAATTATGACGGGAAGATCGACGCCGTGGTGCAGGCCGACATGGAGCCGGACCGGAGCTGGATCAACCGGCAGATCCTCGCCCGGTCGAAGAAATTCGACGGCCGTTTCGACGACGTCTGGACGTTCCGGACCGACACATCGTCGTTCATCGACACCATTTCCTACACACCCGCGGCGGTGTCGTACCGCCCCGTGGGGCTTCCCGCCGGCTCGTTCGGCTGGAAGGAGCTCGACGAGAAGTCGGCCATCCTCGCGCTGATGAACGAGGCGATCGCCGCGTGCGGAAAGGGATCGTTCCGTCTCCCGAGCGGCAAGCAGGACGACCCGGTACTCGACTGAAACACGCTCCGATGAAAAAAACCGCGGGAGTCATCGGGTCGGGCGACGTGGCGAAGACGCTCGCGAACGGGCTGGTCAGGAACGGCTTCGACGTGATGATCGGGACGAACACCGCCGCGAAGCGGGACGACCTGCGGGAGAAGACCGGCGGAATGGCGAGGGTCGGGACTTTCGCGGAGACGGCCGCGCACGGGGGCATCATCGTGCTGGCGGTCAGGGGGAGCGCTGTGGAGGGGCTCCTCGGTTCGATGGGACCCGGCCCATTCGAGGGGAAGACGGTGATCGACACGAGCAACCCGATCGCCGACGTCCCGCCCGTCAACGGCGTGCTGCGCTACTTCACGAACCTTGACGAGTCGTTGATGGAGCGCCTCCAGCGCCTCGTCCCCGGGGCGCGCTTCGTCAAGGCGTTCAGCTGCGCGGGGCACAGGTACATGGTCAATCCCGATTTCGGGGGCACGCGCCCGACGATGTTCATCTGCGGGAACCACGACGGAGCCAAGGCCGAGGTCAGGGCGATCCTCGACGCCTTTGGCTGGGAAACCGAGGACCTGGGGAAGGCCGAGGCGGCCCGGGCGATCGAACCGCTCGCGATGCTCTGGTGCATCCCGGGGTTCCTCCGGAACGACTGGATGCACGCGTTCAAGATTTTGAGGCCGTAAGCACCCTCGCGCGCGCGAGGGCCTCCGCGAGCGAGCCGCACACGTTGTCCTCCCCGATTTTGTCGAGCAGGCCCGCCTGGACGATGGCGAAGAGCGGCTGTTTGTGGATACCCGAGATGACGAGGACTGTCCCCTGCTGCGGGAAGGTGGCGATCAGTTCCTCCAGGGCGCGCAGGCCGGTCGCGTCGATGGCGAGCAGGTTTTTCGTCTCCAGGATGAAGACCTTCGGCTTCCGCCGCAGGCCGCGGATCGTTTCCATGAACTGGTCCACCGCGCCGAAGAAGAGCGATCCGAACACCTCGAACACCTCGACACCCTCCGGGACCGCCTGCCCTCCCGATTCCTCCTCCTCCGCCCCGTCCGCGTCCCGGAGCTCGTTCGTCAGCTGCGTCACCTGGCTCACTTCCGCCATCCGCCGGATGAAGAACATCGCCGAGAGGATGATCCCCACCTGGATCGCCGCCGTCAGGTCGACGACCACCGTCAGGAAGAACGTCACGAGCATCACGGCGACGTCGCTCCGCGGAGCGCGGAGGATTTTGAGGAAGGACCTCCACTCGCTCATATTGTACGCGACCACGATGAGGATCGCCGCGAGGGCCGGCATCGGGATGAGCGTCGCCCACGAACCGAGGAAGAGCATGATCAGGAGCAGCACCACCGCGTGGACGATCCCCGCGACGGGGGTCCGTCCGCCGTTTTTCACGTTCGTCGCCGTGCGCGCGATGGCTCCGGTCGCCGGGATCCCGCCGAAGATCGGGGAGACGATGTTGGCCGCGCCCTGGGCGATCAGCTCCACGTTCGAGCGGTGCCGCGACCGGATCATTCCGTCGGACACCACCGCCGACAGGAGCGATTCGATCGCCCCGAGGAACGCGATGGTCAGCGCGGGCGAGAAGAGGCGCGGGATGTCGTGCCAGGAGACCGACGGAAGCCGCGGCGCGGGGAACGACGTCGGGACGTCGCCGAAGCGGGACCCGATCGTCTCGACGCGCAGGTCCATCGCGTGGACGGCCGCGGTGGCGAGCACGATCGCGAGCAGCGACCCCGGGAGCCGCCACCCGAGACGCTGCACGATCAGGATGACGACGAGCGATCCGGCGCCCACCGCGACCGACACCGGGTCGGCCCCCGCGAAGCCCGCGGCGTACGAGCCCCATTTGGCGATGAAGTCGGCCGGGAGGTCCCGGATGCCCAGGCCGAGCAGGTCGTTGAGCTGGGAGGAGAAGATGATGAGGGCGATGCCGCTGGTGAATCCGACCACGAGCGGATAGGGGACGAACTTCAGGAGCGACCCGAAACGCGCCAGCCCCATGATGATCAGCATGACGCCGGCGAGCACCGTGGCGATGACCAGGCCGTCGTACCCGTGGGTCTGCACGATCCGGTAGACGATGACGATGAACGCGCCGGTCGGCCCGGCGATCTGCACCCGGCTCCCGCCGAACGACGACACGATCAGTCCGGCGATCACGGCGGTGAAGAGGCCCTGCTCCGGCTTCACGCCGGACGCGATGGCGAACGCGATGGCGAGGGGGAGCGCGACGATGCCGACGATGACGCCGGCGGTAAGGTCGGAAAGGAATTGCCCCCGGGAATATCCTTCCCGGAGCACGGTGAGGAGTTTGGGTTCGAAGGGTCGCGCCAACCGCCGTCCGGGTTATTGAGTCATCCCAGCCGTTCGCGACATCAGATTTTTACCCTGACCCCCCCGCCCGCTGAAAACAATTTGTGCCCGTTCGTTTCGGTGACGCCGAGGAGGAACTTCCCCTCCCCGAAGAGCGTGAACCGTTCGTGCACCCGGACGTCGACGCCGAGGCCGACCGTCCATCCGAAACTCGATTTTTCATATTCCTCGAAGAGCGTGGCGCCGCTCTCCAGGCCGAGCGCGGGGAGGGCGATGTGAAAGTAGCCGATCCCGGTCGCGAAATAGGGCCTGACGCTGCTCTCCGGCGTCGCGAGAACGCCCCTGAAGTTGACCATCGCCGTGTAGACGTCCCCCGGGTAGCCGGTCACCTTCGCGTTCGCGGGGAGCCCGTTCGCCGTCCTGAAGCCGGAGCGCGTGAAGAGGACGTTGTAATAGTGGAGAAGGAAGGAGACCTCACCGTACCCCTGCTCGCCCGGAGGGAAGAGGTAGGCGATCCCGGCGCCGAAATTGAAATTCGTCTTGAAATGGTCGTTGAATTGGGCCGGCTCGTAGGGGAACGTCCACCCTCCCGAGGCGACAACTTCCCACGTCCCGGAAACTTCCATCGCATCGGGGATCATTCCGGTGGAATCGGCCGCCGCGGCCGAATCGGCCTGGGCGAAAAGCAGGGTGGGCACAATCAGGCAGAACATCGCGATCAACAACGGGCGTTTCATAGATTCTCCTCTGGATGGTGCGAAAGGGTCGACCCGGGCATGTCGGGCGGGGCGAGTTCCTCTGATAATCGGCGGATTAAGGGTGGGTGAATATACGGACATCGGGCGGATTTGTCAAGGTAGCGCGGGTTCGACGAAGATGACCTCTTCGCGCTGCAACGTCACGGTTCCCGGCGGGGCGTTTTTCGGTTTTTTCACATATTTTCGTTCGCAGTAGGCCACCGGCACCATTCCCGCCTTCTTCATCTTGCTGTAATAGGCGGCGAGCCGCGCGGCCGCGCGCAACACCTCCTTCGGCGGATCGAACCTCCCGCCCGAGACCGAACGGAGGATGACGTGGGAACCGGACGCGCCCCGCGCGTGCATCCAGTAATCGTGCTGGCCCGCGTGTTTGAACGTGAGCGTATCGTTGTCGGAACTGCTCTTCCCCACCCACGCTTCATACTTCGTGCCGATCGGAAAGACGCGGTAGGGGAGCCGCTCCGCTCCCCGGAGTTCGACCGGGGCGCCGCGACCCGGTTGCAGCCGTTTCCTGATGGCACGCAGTTCGCGCACGTCGTCGCATTCCAGGATCTCCCCCTCGAGGGATTCGAGCTCCGCGAGTTTCTCCCTCAGGAGGCCGATGCGGGAGCGGTTTTCTTCGCGGGCGGTCTCCGCCTTCCGCGCCCTCTCGAAATAGGCGTTCGCGTTTCCGGCCGGGGTCAGCGCCCGGTCCATCCGGATCCGGACCTCCCCCCCGGCGCCTTCGGTGAGTGTGACCTCTGTCTCCCCCTTCCTGATCCGGTGAAGGTGGGTCAGGATAAGCGTGCCCGTCTCCCGGTGGCGCGAGGCCGCCGATTCGTCGTCCGCCCGCGCGAGGGCTTCCTTCAGCGACCGTTCGACCTTTTTCTTCTCCCGGAGGGTCGCCCCGAGCAGTTCCGATTTCTCCCCATCGATCCCGGCGTCGCGCCTGAGCCCGGAGACGATCCCGCGCACCCCGTCGTTTACCGAGGGGACCGGACGGGCCGGCTGCCCGGCGAGGTGCCGAAGTTCGATCGCGCTGAGGATATCCCGGTCGGAAGTCGGACTTGCGTAGAGCGACGGCCTGGGGTGGCGAAGTTCGCCGAGCATCTCCGACATGGCGGAGACGATCGCGCGCGCGGCCCCGTCCGCCCTGTTCTCGCCCGCGGCTCCGGACGCGGACGTCCCATCCGGACCGGCGCGGAAGAAGAGCTCCCTCCGGTAGAGCGGGCCGAGCCAGGGAAAGAGCGCCCTGACCGTTTCGTCAGGCGGACCGGCCGAGGCGGCCAGCGCCTCCCGGACGCGGACGACGTCGCCCGGATCGGCCACCCCGGCGTCGCGCCGCGCGACGGCGTATGGCTTCCCCCGGAAATCGGCCGCGCCCTTGAACGCGGAGACGACGATTCCGCCGCCGCCGACGAGGAAGACGTTGGCGGAGGCGTTGTTGAACAGGTGCGCCTTCAAGCTCCGGCCGCCCGCGTCGACGGACACGACCCTGCTGAACGGTTCCACCCCGATGCCGGCGACGGGCGCGCCGAATGTCTCCGGGAAGATATCGGTGGAATTCCGCTTCGCGCGGAAGCCGCCCTCCCTCCAGAAGAGGGCGTTCATCCCGGCGGCCACTTCCACGAAGAGGGAGCGGAGCGTGCCGTCGGGGAGGCTGAGGGTGAACACCAGCTCATCTTTCGACTGGGTGTAGATCTCCGCGATCGCGGCGCCCGCAACGTCCTTCCGGAGTTCGGCCGCCAGGACCTCGAGGGTGAAAAAGTGGGCGAGCATGGGGGAAATGACGAAATTCGGTGCGGAAATATATGGTTTCGTCCCGACAATCCCTACAAAATCGAAAAAACTCCTCCTTGACCCTCGCTCGTTTATTTCGTACTTTGTACAACTTCATCCCCCAAAAAGCGCCTTTTTCCGATGATTTCGAGCATGACCGGCTACGGACGCGGTGAGGTATCGAAAAACCGCACGTCCGTGGTCGTGGAAATACGCACCGTGAACAGCAGGTACCTTGAGGTGAACCTCCGGATCCCCGGCTCCCTCTCCATGCGGGAGAATGAGATGAAGGAGATCATCCGCAAGAGCCTCAGCAGGGGGAAGATCAACGTCTCGGTCACCATTTCAAGGGGCAACGACACCGAGACGCCGTTGCGGATCAACGAGCCGGCCGCGAAGGCGTACCACGCCCTCCTCACGTCGCTCCGCAAATCGCTGAAGATCCGCGACGAGGTCACGCTCGACCACCTCCTGAAATTCCCCGAGGTCCTCGAGACCGATGGGGCCGGAGACCTGGACGAGGCGGAGTGGACGCTCGCCCGGCAGGCCCTCGCGAAGGCGCTCGAGGGCACGGCGAAGATGCGGTCGAAGGAGGGGATGGAACTGAAGAAGGACGTCGTCGCCCGGCTCAGGTTCATCGAGAAGAAAGTCGGCGACATCGAGAAGCGCAGCGGGGCCCGCGTCCCGGAAGAAAAGGAACGGATGCGGCTCCGGCTGGCCGAACTCATCGAGGAGCGATCCGTGATCGACGAGAAGCGGCTCGAGCAGGAGCTCGCGATCTATGCCGACAAACTGGACATGACGGAAGAATGCGTCCGGTTCCGGAGCCACATGACGTTTTTCAGGACGACGATGGAGGAGGAATCGCCGGGGCGGAAGCTGAACTTCCTCGTGCAGGAGATGAACCGGGAGGTCAACACGATGGGTTCCAAGGCCAACGACGCGACGATCGCGCAGACCGTCGTCGTGGTCAAGGAGGAGCTCGAGAAGATCCGGGAACAGCTCCAGAACATCGAGTAGACACTCCCGATGCCCCAGGCGCGTCTCATCGTCATCTCCGCCCCCAGCGGCGGCGGGAAAACCACCATTGCCGGGGAGATCCTGAGGCGGCATCCATCGCTCGTCTTCTCCGTCTCGGCGACCACCAGGCCGAAGCGCGATTACGAGGTGCACGGCGTGGATTATTTTTTCCACACCCGGGAGGAATTTTCCCGGCTGATCAGGGAAAACCGGCTCGTGGAATACGAGGAACTCTTCGGGCAGATGTACGGCACGCTCAGGAGCGAGGTGGACGCCGGCCTCAAGGACGGGAAATCGATGCTGTTCGACGTCGACGTGAAAGGCGCGCTCTCGATCAAGAAGTTGTACCAGGACACCGCCGTGCTCATCTTCGTGAAGCCGCCCGACCTGCAGAGCCTGCTTAGGCGGCTCCAGAACCGGAAGACCGAGGACCCCGAAACGCTCCGACGGCGGCTCGACCGGGTCCCGCTCGAGATGGCGCAGGCCGACCGTTTCGATTTCCAGGTCGTGAATGACAGGCTCGACGACGCCGTGCGCCGGGTCGACGACATCGTGCGCGACGCGCTCCGGGACAAGAGTTCATAACGCGATCATCATAAAGGAATAACCAATGCCCATCAAACCACTCGACATCGAAGTCCTCACCAAGAGCGCCGACAACATCTACGAGGCGATCGTCGTGCTGTTGAAGCGCGCGCGGCAGATCAACGAGGAGATGAAAATCGAGTTCAACCAGCGGATCGAGATGCTGCAGTCCCGCATCTTCGAGCCGGAGGATGAAAGCGAACAGCCCCAGACGAACCCCGACCAGATCCTCGTGGCGAAGGAGTTCGAACAGCGGCCGAAGCCGACCGAGATCGCGATCCGCGAGCTCACCGAGAAGAAGATCGGCTACCGGTACAAGGAAGAGGACGTCCTCCCGCCCACGCCGTAACCCGCCCCAGGACGGACACGTCATGCTGAACGGCAGACAGATCGTCGTCGGGGTCACCGGGGGGATCGCCGCGTACAAGATCCCGCTCCTGGTGCGCGAGTTCGTGAAGCGCGGCGCCTCCGTGCGCGTCCTGATGACGGAGTCGGCCGCGGAATTCGTCACGCCGCTCACGCTCTCCACGCTCAGCGGGACCGACGCCATCGTCGGCACATTCCCCGCCGCGGGGTCCGGGCACACGGGAAAAACCTGGCACATCGACATCGCCCGGAAGTCCGACATCCTCGTGATCGCCCCTGCGACGGCCAACGTGATCGCCAAACTCGCCAACGGCATCGCCGACGACGCCGTCACGACGCTCGCCCTCGCGTTCCGCGCCAACATCCTCGTCTGCCCGGCGATGGATTTCGACATGTGGGAACACGACGCGACCCGTCGAAACGTCTCGACCCTCCTCGAAATGGGGTACGACGTGCTCCCTCCCGAGGAAGGGGAACTCGCCAGCGGCCTCAGCGGCCCGGGGCGGCTCCCGGAACCCGAACGGATCGCCGGCGCGGCGGAAGCGATCGTGACCGGGTCCCGGAGGGACCTCGCCGGCGTGAACCTGCTCGTGACCGCCGGTCCCACGCACGAACCGATCGACCCCGTCCGCTTCATCGGGAACCGCTCCTCCGGCAGGATGGGCTACGCCATTGCCGCCGCCGCCGCGAAGCGGGGGGCGAAGGTCACGCTCGTGTCCGGACCGGTGCACCTCGCCGTTCCCAGGGGGGTGACCAGGATCGATGCCGCCACCGCGGCCGGGATGTACGCCGAAGTGCTGAAACAGAGCAGGCGCTCGGACGCGATCGTGATGGCGGCGGCCGTCGCCGATTTCACGCCGGCCTCCGTCTCCCCGAAAAAAATCAAGAAATCCGCGGCCGGGAAGGGCGGAACGTTCAGCCTCGAACTGAAGCCGACGAAGGACATCCTGATGGCGCTCGCCGCGTCGAAGCGGCGGCAGCCGGTCGTGGGATTCGCGCTCGAGACCCACGACGAGGTGAAGAACGCCCGCCGGAAACTGAAGGAGAAAAAACTCGACCTCCTGGTGCTCAATAATCCGCTGAAGCCGGGCGCCGGGTTCGGCGGCGACACCAACGTGGTCACGCTGTTCCGGAAAAACGGGAGCGCCCAAACACTTCCCCGTCTTTCGAAATTCGAAGCCGCGAACGAAATCCTCGACCGGCTCCGTCCAATGGTTTCCCGGCGGCGGCGCCCCGGCTGAAATGTCCGGGCCCGGCCCGGCCGGGGATTCGCCGCGCGGTCCGGGACCCGCGATAGTTTCGTCAATAACACGTATATTCGATGCCCACTCCCGATGACGACAGGCTTCCGGACCTCCTCGATCTCCTCGACCGCTCGGGGCGGTTCCTGAAACAACGGCAGGAGCTCTTCGGCGACATCGCGATCACCGGCAAACAGACAGGGATGAAAAAACAGACCGCGCCCAAACCCGATGCCGTCACCGCCGGCGCGCCGAAGGCCGGCGCCGCGGCCGCCTCGCCCTTCGAATTTCCCGACGAACCGTGGGTGGGGGCCGCGAGCCTTCCCGAGCTCGACGCGGCGATCTGCGACTGCCGGAAGTGCGCGCTCGGGGATACCCGTACGAAGTTCGTCTTCGGCACCGGCAATCCCGACGCCGACCTGATGTTCATCGGCGAGGGCCCCGGGGCCGACGAGGACGCGAAGGGAGAACCGTTCGTGGGGCGCGCCGGGCAGTTGCTGAACAAGATCATCGGCGCGATCGGAATGGAGCGCGAGCAGGTGTACATCTGCAACATCGTCAAGTGCCGCCCGCCCAACAACCGGGCGCCGCTCCCGGCCGAGGAAGTGTCGTGCACGCCCTACCTGATGAAGCAGATCGAGCTCGTGAAGCCGAAGTTCATCGTCTGCCTCGGGAGGACCGCCGGGCAGTGGATCCTGCAGACGACCGACGGGCTATCGGCGATGCGGGGGCGCATCCACGATTTCCGGGGAATCGGCCTGATCGTCACCTACCACCCGGCGGCCCTCCTCAGGAACCCCGAGTGGAAAAAACCGACGTGGGAGGACATGAAGATGTTGATGAGCGCATACGGGGCCGCCCGTGGCCTATAGAAAACGTCCCGAGCCCCAGGGGCCCGACCTGTCGGCCCTCCCGACGTCGGGCGGGCGCGTCCCGCCGCAGGCGGTGGACGTCGAGAAGGCCGTGCTCGGCGCGATGCTGATCGACCGCGAAGCCGTGCCGAAATCGCTCGAGGTGCTCGACGACGCCGCGTTCTACAGCCCCCTCCACCAGAAAATTTACCGCGCGATGAACGCGCTCTTCGACCGGTCGGAGCCGGTGGACGTCGTCACCGTGACGGAGGAGATGCGCAAGATGGGGACCCTCGACGCGGGGGTCGACCCGCTCTACCTCACCGAGCTGACGATGAACGTCTCGACCTCGGCGAACGTCGAGTACCACGCGCGGATCATCCTCGAAAAGTTCCTGATGCGCAGCCTCATCGGCTCTGCGGGCGAGATGGCGTCGCGGGCCTACAACGAAACCGAGGACGCGCTCGACCTCCTCGACGACGCCGAGGCGAAGATCTTCTCCATCTCGGAACGCCGGATGAAGAAATCGTTCACGCCGCTCCGCTCGGCGCTCAACGAGACGATGGAAACCCTCCAGGCCCTCCACGGCACGCACGGCGGCATCACGGGCGTGCCGAGCGGCTTCCCCAGGCTCGACGAGAAGACGGGCGGGTTCCAGAAGTCCGACCTGATCATCGTCGCCGGCAGGCCCAGCCAGGGCAAGACGGCGCTCGCCCTGACGATGGCGCGCAACGCCGCGTTGCACAAGGACAAGCGGACGTCGGTCGCGATTTTCAGCCTCGAAATGGCCGAACAGCAGCTGATCATCCGCCTGCTGGCCGCGGAGGCGAAGGTGAACGCCCACGACCTGCGGACCGGGCGGCTCCACGAGGACAAGTGGAAGAACCTGAGCCGCAACGTCGGCCGGCTGGCGGAGGCGAACATCTTCATCGACGACACTCCCGCGCTCAGCATCCTGGAGCTCCGGGCGAAGGCGCGGCGGCTGAAGGCGGAGCACGGCATCGGGCTGGTGATCGCCGACTACCTCCAGCTGATCCAGGGGCCGAGGAACGCCGAATCGCGCGAGCGCGAAATCTCGATGATCTCCCGGTCGCTCAAGGCGCTGGCCAAGGAACTCAACATCCCCGTCATCGCCCTCTCGCAGCTCAACCGCGGCGTCGAATCGCGCGGCGACAAACGGCCGATGCTGGCGGATTTGAGGGAGTGCGTCACCGGCGATACACTGGTCTGTCTCGCCGACGGCCGCAGGGTGCCTATCAGCGAGCTGGTCGGTCTCGAGGTCGGGGTTCAAACCATGCATCCCGACGGTCGGATCGGCGTCGCGAAATCTGACGCGGTGTGGCGAGTCGGAAGGCGACCCGTGTTCGAGGTCCGGCTCGCGAGTGGACGAAGTATTCGCGCGACGGCGGAACACCGGTTGTATGGGTTCGACGGTTGGATGAAAGTCCGCGAGCTTAAAGAAGGAGATCGACTGGCGATCGCGCGGAGGATACCGGAACCTGAATCCGTCACAGCTTGGCCGGATGAGAAGTTGATCCTGCTCGGACACCTCATCGGCGACGGGAGCTACCTCTCGGGCCAGCCGATGCGGTATACGACGAGTTCGGTCGATAACAGCCACGCTGTATCGACGAGCGCGGAACAAGGGTTCGGTGTCACCGTCAAACGCTATGCCGGACGAAACTCCTGGCATCAGCTGCTGATCAGCGGCAATGGAAACCGATGGCATCCCGAGGGTGTCAACAAGTGGCTTCGTGGCTTGGGGATATTCAACCAACGGTCCCACGAGAAACGGGTGCCCCGGGAAATATTTTCGCTCCCGAATAATCAGGTCGCCCTGTTTCTGAAGCACCTCTGGGCGACGGATGGCTGCATTCACACGCGGACCGGTGGGTCTTGCATCAGCTACTACTCGACGAACAGCCGCGAGCTGGCGTTCGACGTTGCCTCCCTCCTCCAGCGGTTCGGGATTGTCGGCAGGATCGGCAGTACCCGGAAGGGATCGTATCGCCCCCAGTACCATGTCAAGATTACGGGAAGAGCACAACTCACGACATTTCTCCACGAAATCGGAGCTTTCGGTCCCCGTATTCACCAGACGAAGGAGCTGACCGAATACATATCGATGAGAGGAGCCGGGACAAACGTCGACACTATCCCCGTCGAAGTTTTTCAAAGAGTGAAATGTTTGATGAGGGAATATGGTATCACACAGAGAGAAATGTCCCACCTGCGTGGAACCGCTAACGGTGGATCATCACATTTTAAGTTCGCCCCCTCGAGGGTAGTACTCCTCGAATATGCCGAACTCCTCCACAACGAAGACCTGATCGCCGTCGCGACCTCCGATTTGTTCTGGGACACTGTGACCGCCATTGAGCCATTCGGAGAGGAGGAGGTTTTCGATCTCACCGTACCTGAAACCTCCTCGTGGCTCGCCGACGGAATCGTGAGTCATAACTCGGGAGCCATTGAGCAGGACGCAGACGTCGTCATTTTCGTGCACCGGCCTGAATCGTACGGCATCACGGAAATCAAGGACGACGAGTACGGGACGATCCCGTCGGAAGGGGTCGCCGAGATCATCATCGGCAAGCAGCGGAACGGACCGACCGACGTCGTCCGGCTGGCCTTCCGGAAGGAGTACGCCGGGTTCGAGCGGCTCGCCCCGATGGGCATGGAGGCGATGCTCCCGCCGCCCGTGAGCGCCACCGAGGACACCCCCTTCTGACGGATCGCACCGGTCCCCGACCGGGTGGGTACCCGAACGGCCGCACGGCGGAAGATCCCGGTCCCGGACCCCCGCCGCGCTTGTATCCCACGCGCGGAATTGGTAGATTTACAGACGATTGTGCCCCGTGAAACAGGGGCATTCTCGTTTCAAGGCCCAATGAAGAATATCTGCATACTCGGCTCGACGGGATCGATCGGGATCAGCAGCCTCGAGGTCATCTCAGGGCACCCCGACCGCTTCCGCACCCTCTGCCTCACCGCCAATTCCAGCGTCGACAAGCTCAGCGAACAGGTGCGCCAACACAGGCCCGAGGCCGTGGCGCTCCTCGACCCGGCCGCCGCCGCCCGCCTCAAGGCGATGGTCAACGGCTCGACGACGGTGCATTCGGGGCCCGAAGGGCTGCTCGAACTCGTCCGGCGCCCCGACGTCGACCTCGTGATCGGCGCCCTCGTCGGGTTCGCGGGGCTCGCGCCGACGCTCGAGGCGCTCCGGCTCGGCAAGACCGTCGCGCTCGCGAACAAGGAGACCCTCGTCGTCGCCGGCGAACTGATGACGGAACTCGCCCGGAAGCACGGCGCGAAAATCGTGCCGGTCGACAGCGAACACAGCGCGATCCTGCAGTGCCTCGCCGGCGAGGAGGCCTCGTCGGTCCGGCGCCTCATCCTCACCGCTTCGGGGGGGCCGTTCCTCGACCTCGACCCGTCCGAGTTTGCGGCGGTCACGGTGGAGGGGGCCCTGCGCCACCCCACCTGGAAGATGGGAAGGAAGGTCACCATCGATTCGGCCACGATGATGAACAAGGGGCTCGAAGTCATCGAGGCGCACTGGCTGTTCGGCCTTCCCGCGGACCGGATAGAAGTTCTGATCCATCCGCAGTCCGTGATCCATTCGATGGTGGAGTTCGTCGACGGATCGGTGAAGGCGCAGCTCGGCGTTCCCGACATGAGGATCCCGATCCAGTACGCCCTCACGCACCCGGGCCGCTCGGAGGCGGGGCGCCGCGGGCTCGACCTCTCGGCGATGGCGGACATGACGTTCAGGAAACCCGACCCGGAAAAATTCCGCTGCCTCGGCTTGGCGTACCGTGCCCTCGAGGCCGGCGGCAGCGCCCCTGTCGTGCTGAACGCGGCGAACGAGGTCGGCGTCGACCTGTTCCTTCGCGGCCGGCTTCGTTTCGACAGGATCCCCGCGATCATCGAGGAGGCGCTCGACCATGTTCCCGCGCGGGCGGTGCCGTCACTCGGCGACATCGTCGCGACCGACGCCGAAACCCGTTCATATCTCAATAAATATCAGTAAGGGACGAGACTCGTGGGCACGCTCAACATGATATTCTACACGGCCATCACCCTCGGCATCCTCGTGTTCGTGCACGAGCTGGGGCATTTCCTCGCGGCCAAATTCACCGGGATGCGGGTGGACCGCTTCTCGATCGGCTTCCCCCCGAGGGCCTTCGGCAGGAAGATCGGCGAGACCGATTACTGCATCTCCTGGCTGCCGCTCGGCGGTTACGTGAAAATCGCCGGGATGGTGGACGAGAGCATGGACACCGATTTCGCGAACAGCCCCCCGCAGCCGTGGGAGTTCCGGGCGAGGCCGATGTGGGCCCGCATCACGGTGATCT
>CAZQSM010000013.1:0-2951 GCA_964596065.1 uncultured Chlorobiaceae bacterium
AGACACGGGCACATACGCGGCTGGGTGAAGTCGGCCGAAGACGGTGGATACTCCATTTACACGATCCGTCCCGCCCCCTATCCCGACGCGAATAATCCCGCGCACATCCATCTCTCGATCCGGGAACCCGACATCGCGAATGAATATTACATCGACGAGCTGGTGTTCGACGACGACCCGCTGTTGACCGGGGCCGCCAGACGATCGAACCCGAACCGGGGCGGCAGCGGCGTGCTGCGGGTGCTCATCTCGGGGAATCTCCAGATCTCGGAACATGATATCATCCTGGGTCTGAACGTCCCGGACTACCCTGGCCAGGGGCGCGACTGATCCGGTCCTGACGCCGCGCAGCCGGCAGCCCCGGATGTCGTCCAATACTCAGAATTGTCCCCGATACAGACGAATTTTCCGGATCCTGCGGGGGAACTCGCGGCCGGAATTCCACCCTTGCAACCGATGCCCGCCTCTCCCTATATTGACCAGACGAGTCACCCATCCACTCAATGAAAGGACGGTCGTATGGACACCCCTGATCATTCAACGGGAGCGAAATCGACGATCATGAAGTTCACCGGCGTGGCTCTGCTCTGGGCGGGACTCGCGGCCCTGGTCTACGTCCCCACCTCCGGGGGAGGCCCCATCGGCACGCTTGTGGCCGGCCTCGGCTTCGGCGCGTTCGCCGTCGGAGTGATGCTGTTTGCGGGGAGCCTGAAGGATGAGATCGTGCGCGAACTTCGCGATGGTGGAAAGGCGTTCTGATCCAAACGATCCGGTCCCGTCAACTCCCCATCAAAGCGTACGTTCACAATGTCCCCATCCAATGAAATTATGTACGATCAAAACAGTTTCCTCGTCGTCTCAGTCCTTTTTACGCTGATCCTCGTCGCGTACGAGGCGGGGTTCAGGATCGGCCGGTACTTCCAGCGGCAGACCGACACGGAAATCAAGCTGCAGACCGGGACGATTCAGGCCGGGGTCCTCGGACTGCTCGCCCTCCTGCTCGGCTTCACCTTCAACATGGCCCTGCAGCGGTTCGACAATCGAAGCCACGCCGTGATCAAGGAAGCCAACACCATCGGAACCGCCATCCTGCGGACGAAACTGCTCCCGGCCCCCTATGATTCGACGGCGGCAGACCTCCTGCGAAGCTACGTCGGGCTGCGCGTCCGGCTGAGCGGGGTGGACCTGACGGTGGCCGATGAACGCCGGCGCATCGACCGTCTGACCGACGACGCGCAGAACGCGTTATGGGACATCGCGATCGCCGCCGCCGCCGTCGACCCGCGTCCCGTCACCACGGGGTATTTCATCATCGCCCTGAACGACGTGATCGACGCCCGCGGCGAGCGCAACGCGATCCTCAAGCGGCACATTCCCGAGGTCATCCTGTTCCTGCTCTTCTTCGTCTTCATCGTCTCCGGGGCCATCATGGGTTATTCCAGCGGCCTGGGGCTGACGAGGGCGTACGTCCCGATGGTCCTGATGACACTCCTGATCGTGCTCGTCGTCTTCATCATCATCGACCTGGACAGGCCGGCGAGGGGGATCATCACGGTGAAGCAGGACAGCATGCTGGAACTCCTCGACGCGGCCCCTGTCCCGGAGCCCGCCAGATGATCAAACAGATCGCCGACGGGCGCACCGACCTGGTGTTCGAATATCTGGCAGCGGGCCATCCCGCGAACTCCAGGGACGGCGACGGCGTTTCGCTCATCGGGTGGTGCGCCTACTACGGGGACGTCAGCGCCATCCGGTTCCTGCTCTCCCGCGGGGAAGCGCTCGCCTCCCTCGGCGAGAACTTCGACCTGAACGGCGCGGCGTTCCACGGACACTGGCGACTCTGCCAGTTCCTGCTCGATCACGGGGCCGACGCCAACCATCCGCTCGCCGAAACAGGGGAAACGCCGCTCCACGCCGCGCTCTGCACGTCGGACCGCTCTTCGCACGACATTGTCGTGAACGTTCTCCTCTCCCGCGGCGCCGACACCAACCGCCCCACCAAACCGTCCGCCCCGACCGGTAGTTTCATGAGGGATTGCAGGACGAGGGCCGAAACTCCCCTCCACCGCGCCGCCGCATTCGGCACCGAGGAGACGATCCGGCTCCTGCTCGACGCGGGGGCGCGCCTCGACGCGCGCGACGGGAACGGCGATTCTCCATTGAGTTGGGCGAGCTGGCACCTCCGACCCGACTCCATCCTGAGGATGCTCTGCTTCGGCGAGTTTTCGATCCATCCCGGCAGGCGACCGCTGGCGGATTCCCTCCGCGGCAAGCCGCTCGTTTGACCTGTGGCCGGCGATTTGGTGTTCGCACCCCCCCGCGGATAGCAGCGTGGACCTCACGACCGTCGTGCTCCTCACGCTCCTGATCTTCGCGGCGGCATCACTCTATTCTTCAGTGGGACACGCCGGGGCGTCGGGCTACCTCGCCGCGATGGCGCTCTTCGGCCTTGCGCCGGGGGTGATGAAACCGACCGCACTCTCACTCAATATCCTGGTGGCTGCGGTCGCGTTCACGCTCTTTTACCGGGCCGGCTGTTTTTCGTGGCCCCTGTTCTGGCCGTTCGCCGCCGGGGCCGTGCCCGCCGCGTTCATCGGCGGAAGCCTGGTCATTCCCGTTCCGCTCTACAGGGTGATCGTCGGCGCGGTCCTCCTTTACGCGGCCGTGCGCCTCTTCCTTGGCGCGGGACGCGGGCGGGCGGAACTCAGGCGTCCACCTGTCGCCCTCGCCGTCCTGATCGGCGTCGGCATCGGATTTCTTTCGGGTCTGGTCGGCGTCGGAGGCGGCATCTTCCTGAGCCCGCTTCTCCTGATGATGCGCTGGGCGGACGCCCGCCGGACGTCGGGCGTCTCCTCCGCATTCATCCTGGTCAATTCCATCGCGGGCCTCCTGGGTCACTACTCCTCCGTCGCGCACCTTCCCGCCGCCATCCCGGTATGGGCCGTCGCGGC
>CAZQSM010000013.1:3051-39279 GCA_964596065.1 uncultured Chlorobiaceae bacterium
ACTACTCCTCCGTCGCGCACCTTCCCGCCGCCATCCCGGTATGGGCCGTCGCGGCCGTGGCGGGCGGATTGGTCGGGTCCCGTTACGGCAGCACGCGATTCACCGGCCCGACGATCAGGAAAATCCTCGCAGCCGTGCTCGTCATCGCGGGATTGAAATTGATCTTGACGTGACGGTCCACCGGGGAACGGTACTTCGGGGAGTCGGGTCTGTGGGGCCGGGGTTTATTTTTTATATTATTCATGCAACATCATCCGATCCGACCATCGACTGAAAGGAGGACACTCGTGAAACCGCTACCAATCATCATTCCCGCATTGACGCTGGCCTTCGTCGCAGGCGGCTGTTTCCCGGGCGGCGGCAGCTGGTCGCCGTTCGAACCGGCCGGCTTCTTCAGCGGAGTCTGGCACGGGTGGATCGCTCCGCTCTCGCTGATTGTCAGTATGTTCAGCGACGAGGTGAGGATCTACGAACCGTTCAACACCGGATGGTGGTACGATGCCGGTTTTTACATCGCCATCATCTCGGGTTTTGGCGGCGTCGCCCTGTCGCGGAAAAAAAGCGGGGAACATCCCCGCTGAATCAACAGCGCACCCTATCGTCCATCATTCCGGAGGAATCATCCGATGCGTTCATTGACACTGTTCTGCCTGCTCACGCTTATTACGCCGGCCCTCCACTCCCAGCCCCTCTGGCACTGGCAAAACCCCCACCCCCAGGGGAGCGACCTCCACTCGGTACAGGTCCTCGATGCGAATACCGTGGTCGCGGTGGGCAGTTTCGGGGCCATCCTCCGCACCACCAACTCTGGCGCCGAGTGGACGGAGATCTCCGACGGCGAAACGTACGCCTACCGCGGTCTTTCCTTCCCCGACCAGAACAACGGATGGGCGGTCGGCGACCTCGGCGTCATCATCCGCACGACCGACGGCGGAGTGAGCTGGTCGGCACAGGTTAGCAATGAACCGTTCTCGTTTTTATCGGCCGTGCACTTCACCGACACGCAGACCGGGACGACCGTGGGAAGCAACGGGAAGATCCTGCGCACCTCCGACGGGGGGGCGACGTGGAACCTGCAGACGAGCGGCACCACGGCGTGGCTCTATGGTGTCCACTTCACCGACTCCCAGACGGGGACCGTGGTCGGGACGGGCGGATCGATCCGGCGCACCACCGATGGGGGCGCCACCTGGAATCCACAGACCAGCGGTACCACCAGCACGCTGAACGACGTCTTTTTCACCGACGCGTCGACCGGCACCGCGGTCGGATGGAACGGGAAGATCCTGCGAACCACCGACGGGGGGGCGAACTGGAGTTCCCAGACGAGCGGAACGATCGGCATGCTCTCCGGGGTCCATTTTACCGGAACGGACAATGGCGTCGTCGTCGGCCTCGACCTCGCCGGTGAACACATTTTCCGCACCACCAACGGCGGCGCAACCTGGACGAAGCAATATCCCGGAACGAACTGGTCCTTCACCGCGGTCGACTTCCTCGACGCAACCACCGGGTACACCGTCGGGCAGCTGGGCAGCACGTTCCGCACGACCAACGGGGGCGCCTCATGGACGGAGCAATCGGCCGGGCCCTATAACTCCTTCGGCGGCGTCGCGTTCACCGACGCGAACACCGGAACGGTGGTGGGAAACAACCTGATCCTCCACACGACGGACGCCGGGGCGACCTGGACCACGCGGACGGGGGTCGGCGGGACGCTCACGGGAATTTCATTCGGCGACGCCAACAACGGCCATATCGTGGGCAACAGCGGCGTGATGGGCCATACCACGAACGGCGGCCTCAACTGGACCTTCCAGATCGGCGCAGGCACAACCAGCCTGACGGATGTCTGCTTCACCGACGCGCTGACGGGGACGGTGGTGGGCGTCGGCGGGACGATCCTCCGCACGGTCAACGGGGGCGCGACCTGGACACCCCAGACCTCCGGCTTATTCCAGACGCTGAACGCCGTGCATTTCATCAACAGGGATACCGGTACGATTGTCGGGTCGAACACCACGACCGCGCGGATCCTGCGCACCACCGACGGCGGGGCGAACTGGGCGCTCCAGGCCAACAGTTCTGTGTTCGCGCTTCACGACGTTTTTTTTACCGATGCCAATAACGGCTGGGCGGTCGGCGACAACGGCACGGTCATCCACACGACAAACGGCGGCGCAAACTGGGGGACCCAATCGGCGAACACCACCAACCCGCTCTACGGCGTCCATTTCATCGACCCGCTGAACGGCAGGATTGTCGGGCAACTCGGCACAGTGTACGGCACCACCGACGGCGGCGGCACCTGGACCAAGCAGAACAGCAGGACGTCGAATTCCATCAATGACGTCGTGATGCTGGACGCCTCCACCGCCGTCATCGTCGCCGACAACGGGTGCATCCTGAGGCAATCCGCGACCGACAACGTCTCCGTCAGCGTGGCCGCCGGATGGAACCTCGTCTCGCGGCCGCTCGACACGCCCGATCCCGCGCTCTCGGCCGTCTACCCTTCGGCCGACCCGACGTACGCCTGGGCCTTCAGGAGCGACAGCGGTTATGTCCGGCGCGACTCGCTCGAATCGGGGAGGGGATACTGGGCGAAATTTCCCGCCGGCGTGACCCACGCGGTGTCCGGCCTGCCGATGGAGCAGCTGACCATCCCGCTCTCGATGGGCTGGAACATCGTCGGGTCGGTGGACCACCCTGTTGCCGCCCCCACGGGGGGAATCATTTCTGGATCATTCTGGGGTTACGACGCAGGTTATACGGCCGCGAGCACCCTCTCGCCCGGCAAGGGCTACTGGGTGAAGGCGGACGCGGCGGGTGATATCACGTTGGGGCCGACCGCGTCGCCGAAGCCGGCGCCCGTCGCCATTGGCGCGTTCGAGACATTGACCATCGCCGACGCGACAGGCGCCCGTCAACCGCTCCACATCGTGACCGGCGATGTCGACCTGGCGCCGTGGGAGATGCCGCCGCTCCCACCCGCGGGAGCGTTCGACGCCCGGTTCGAGGGTAACCGGATGGCCGATACATTTCACGACGACGGCATCGTTGCGGGTGAACTGATGATCCGGGTTCAGGGCGCCCGATATCCCGTCACGGTCACGATGAACACCGGGGCGACAACTCACCGCGGAACGCGCAGTGAAACGCCTGCCGTGGGGGCGGGGGTCCGATCGTATACGCTCGTGGAATACCTGGACGGCAGGGCGGTCAGGAGATCCCCCCTGGAGTCGGGCGTGACAGTCGTCCTGTCGCCCGCATCCGAATACTCGCTCGGCATCCGGGGTGAGGCGTCAACGGAACTCCCGACCGCGTTCTCACTCGCACAAAACTATCCGAATCCCTTCAACCCCCGGACGATCATCCGGTTCGGCCTCCCGGCGGGCGGATTCGTCTCGTTGAAATTGTACGACGTGCTCGGGCGGGAGGTCCGGACGCTGGCCGAGGGTGCAAGGGAACCGGGCAGCCACACCATCGAAGTGAACGCGTCGGACCTTCCCAGCGGCGTCTATGTTTACCGGCTGCGGGCCGGCGATTATTCGGCGGCCAGGAAACTGATGCTGTTGAAATGATCCGCAACGTCGGGCTGCTCTCCCTGTTGCTCGCGGCGACAGGCTACGTCTTCTCCCACCCGGGCGTCGGGATCGTGGCCGACTCGAAGGGGAATGTGTACTATACCGACCTGTCCAGGGTCTGGCGCATTGCCGTCGATGGACGGAAGAGTGTCGCCGTCGCGGGCGTCCACACGCACGAACTCTGGATCGATTCCCTCGACAACCTCTATGGTGAACATCTCTGGTATGAGGGGGATGCCACCGGCAGGTGGGGCCACCGGATCTGGAAGCGGACCCCGGACGGATCGGTCTCCGACGTTATCCCATCACGGAGCGGTTTTCGGGATGATTACGACGACTTCCACTTCGTGAGGGACCGGGAGGAGACGATGTACTGGCTCGACGAGGACAGCGTTACGACGTTCCGCAAACGGAAACCCGGGGGCGAACCGGTGGAACTCCTGAAGAAACCGGTCAGACGGGCAGGGTGGCTGACTGTGTCACCAGCCGGAACGCTGTACCTGGTCGAAAGGAATAACCTGATCTCCGTCTCCGGCGCCGGCCGCACCGATACGGTCGCCAAGGGGATCACGGAGCCGGGGAAAGGGGGATCGGGGGGCTTCGATGAGCATTCCGGGGCGGGCCTCTCCACCGACCGGGAGGGGAACGTCTACATCGCCGTGCCGGAACGGCACTCTGTCCTGAGGGTGGGTCCCGACCGGAAGCTGAGCGTCATCGATACGAGCGCGTCATCCTGGAATCCGTCAGGAGTGCTGAACACCGGTGGCGGGGAACTCTGGATCCTCGAGTACTCGGCAACCAACGAGGTCCGGGTCCGCCACGTCCAACGCGACGGGATTACGAGAATATTTTGACAAACCTGCCTCCGACCGCAAATCCTGCCTCCCGGCTCCCTCCCCCCATTGCCATCCCGGAACGATCCACCCACGACGGATTCTGAATTTCTTGGTATATTACCAGCCGCATGACCCTCATCTGGACCGGCTTCGCAATTTTCATCTTCCTCCTCCTCGCCCTCGACCTCGGCGTGCTGCACCGCCACGCCCACAAGGTCACAATGAGGGAGGCGCTCTGGATGTCGGCCCTCTGGATCGCCATCGGCCTCGGCTTCAGCGTCTTCGTCTACTACGGGTATGAGAACCACTGGCTCGGGCTCGGGAACGCGATCGATTCGGTCGACAGGACGATCAATGACGGGAAGTCCGCTGCGCTGAAATACCTCACCGGCTACGTCGTCGAGAAATCGCTCAGCGTGGACAACATTTTCGTGATGGCGGTGCTCTTCGGGTATTTCTCCGTCCCGGACATCTATCAGCACCGGGTCCTCTACTGGGGCATCATCGGCGCGCTGGCGATGCGGGCGGTGATGATCGTCGTCGGGGCCGCGCTCATCGCCCAGTTCCACTGGATCCTCTACGTCTTCGGGGGTTTCCTCGTGATCACGGGCCTGAGGATGTTCTTCATCGAAACGGGCCCCACCGATCCCGACCGGAATTTCGTCATCCGGATGGCGCGGAAACTGTTTCCCGTAACCGCGAGATACCACGGCGAACACTTTTTTGTGAGGGCAGGCGCGGGGGCATCGATGGAGGACGCGTATCCCGGAGCGCCGCATCATTCCGATCCGGCCGTCGACCGCGCGAAACGCGGCACGCTGATGCTCACGCCGCTTGCGCTCGCCCTCATCATGGTCGAAACGACCGACCTCGTCTTCGCTGTCGATTCCATTCCGGCGATCTTCGCGGTCACCGCCGACCCGTTCCTGGTCTTCACGAGCAACGTGTTCGCTGTGCTCGGCCTCCGGTCCCTGTATTTCGCGCTCGCGGGGATGATTACGAAATTCAGGTACCTCAAGCCCGCGCTGGCGATGGTCCTGCTCCTGGTCGGCGTCAAGATGCTCGTGGCCGACTGGCTCCGGGCGCTGCTGGGGGAGCATTTCAATTTTTACCTCCTCGGTGCGGTGCTCCTGATCATCTCCGCGGGGGTGGTCATCTCCCTCCTGGTCCCGCCCAAACCGGACATCTCCGCCCATGGTTGAAGAAAAATCACGATATTCATCCATGGCACGCACGTCGGAACAATCGACGATCAAAGGGCTGATGGTCATCCCGGGCATCGGCAGGTCGATCGCGCGGGACCTCCTCGACATCAACATCCGCAGGGTATCGGACCTCCGCGGCAGGGACCCCGAACGGCTTTACCGGAAATCGAACGAGGTCGCCGGGCAGGTGCAGGACCGCTGCCTACTCTACGTGTTCCGGTGCGCCGTCTATTACGCCGAAACCGAGGGGAGAAAACGGGACCCCGAAAAACTGAAATGGTGGAACTGGAAGGAGGGGAGGAAACGGGGATGAAGCGCCTGCTGCCCGTGACATCCGACGCCGAAATCCCGGCCCCGTACCGCGGGACGCCGATCGGACTGCTCCTGGAATTCCACAACCTCGGCCGCGCGCACGAGTCGTACTCCTCCGCGAGCCTCCTGATCGGGATGTGCATGGACAACCGCAAACACCTGAACATCCCCGACAATTTCGCGTTCATCCTCCGGGCGGGCGGCGCGAACCTCCGGTACAGCGAATTCAAGGTATCGTACGCGATCGCGGTCGGCGGGGTGCGCTCGCTGGCGCTCATCGGCCACACCCAGTGCGGCATGGTCAACCTCGTCGCCCGGAAGGACCAGTTCGTCGCCGGGCTGGTCGGGAACGCGGGCTGGACCAGGGAAGCCGCCGAGGAACATTTCCACAATTACGCCCCGATGTTCGAGATCAACAACGAAATCGATTTCATCCTGAGCGAGGTCGCCCGGCTCAGGACCCGGTATCCCGCGATCCTGATCGCCCCGATGCTCTACCGGGTCGAAGACAACAGGCTCTATCTCATACGGGAAGACGCCGCGTAGCAAACCGGCGTCTCCGACCACGCGGACGGGACCCGGGACGTTCCGACGCGCCCCGTCTTGCGATTTCCCGCCGTCGTGGATATATTGCCGGTATCATTCCGGGCGTCCGCTGAAATCCCCACGTCAACGAAAGGAGCTTCCTCATGGCGCGAAAGAGTTGCCAGAGTTGCGGCATGCCGCTGGCAAAGGATGAACAGGGCGGCGGCACCGAAGCCGACGGAACCAAAAGCACCTCATACTGCAGCCGTTGTTATCGGGCCGGGAAGTTCACCCAGCCCGACATGACCGTCGGGCGGATGCAGGACCTTGTGCGCGGCAAACTCAGGGAGATGCACATCCCGGGTTTTCTCGGGTATTTTTTCGTGAAAGGCATCCCGAAACTCCGCCGCTGGTCGCAGCGCGGCTCCGGCTGATACGGGGTATATCGACATACGTTTTCGTACATTGCACTGAACCACCCCGCTGCGCCAATGACCATCGACATCCTCGACGCCGGCAACTACTTCAAGGGACTGCTCCTCCTGATCCGGAAAGACCACAAAATCACGCCCGCGGAGGCCTCCACGATGCGGGAGATCGGCCGCTCCCTCGGCCTCGAGCCGAGGTTCTGCGAGGAAGCGATCCGCGACGTCCTCGACAACCAATATATCGCCGACATCCCGCCGACGTTCTCAAACGTTGATCTGGCGAAACGGTTCGTGTGCGACGGCCTGAGGCTCGCGATGGCCGACGGCGAAATCCATCGGCTCGAGGAGGAGTGGCTCGCGGCGGTGGCCGGGGCCAACGGCATCCCCGCAGGATGGTTGGACGAACAGAAACAGGCGATGCTCGCAGGAACGCTCGGCGGGCGGTTCGACGCCTTCGACCTCGATGTACGGTACAGGGGATGACCGGTACAACGGCCGCCCATACGCTCGCACTCCTCGCCTGCGCCGCGCTCTCCATTCACCCCGAACCCTGCCGGGCGCAGGGAGAATCGGCGGTACCCTTCCTCCTGATACCCCCGTCGGCGGAGTCGCAGGGAATGGGATGGGCGTCGGTCGCCGCGCACACGGAGGATCCGCTCGCGGGCGCGACGAACCCCGCACAGATCGGCGTCCTCGCGTTCGACCAACGATTTTCGTTCACCCGAAATTACGCCAAATGGCTGCCGGGATTTACCGGCAATGACATTTGGATCCGGACACGGTCCGTCAACGGCGGGCTGGGCCTGCGGGAGATCGACCCGAAAGCGCCTCCCCTCTGTTTCGGGTTGGCGTTTTCCCGGATCTTCCTGAATCTGGGCGAATTTTCCGTCACCACCCCCGACGGGCCCGATATCATCGCGACTTTCCAGGCGACCGAACGGGCCGACCTCGTCACCATCGGTATCGGATATGACGGCCCGGTGGACATCTCGCTCGGCCTTAGCGTCAAGCAGATCGTCTCGGACATCCTGCCGGGCGGGATTCCGGGGATCGAAACCATACCGGGCGGAAACATCGCCGACTCGTACGATATGGGAATGCTCGTCGATCTGCCGATCCTCGACCTCGTCACCGACCTTCCCCCCGATCGGCCCTTCTTTCCCTACTTCAATTTGCGGACAGGACTATCGATCAACAACGGCGGCGGCGAGACCATTTCCTATTTTGACTCGGTTCGCTCCGATCCGCTCCCCCGGTACGCCCGCGCCGGGACGGGCCTGGATTTCGGCGTCGCCGCGCGGAGCAGCGGCGGGCCCTGGAGAATATTCTCCTTTAAATGGACGGGGGAGGCGGGCGACGTCCTCGTGAGGAGGTATCCCGAACTGCGCGATGCGTCGGGATCTCTGATCCGGGAAGGGGGATGGAACTACAAGCCCTGGCCCGGTGCCATCCGTCTGTTATCCGACGTTTTCAATCCCGGCACCAACCGGGAGATCGAACGAAAACAGGGCTGGGAGGTCAATCTCTTTGAATTTTTTGCCATCAGGGGCGGCCGCTTCGAAGAGGCGCCGGAGAGGGGCGGGCGGCATTTTGACACCTCCGGGTGGAGCGTCCGGTTGTCTGGACTGATGAAAATGCTCGCCGCCGCGGACCGGTGCATGAAGGAACATGCGTTGTTCGGGCTCCTCGCCGGTCACATCGACGTGAGGTACAGTCAGAGCAGCATCGACACGGACGAACGCGGCCATCCGCTGCAACTGACATCATTCAGTTCCGTCGACCTCATTATTTCCCGATGAGCCTCATCCCGAATCCGGGAGCAGGTCCGCCCGACCCCGCAACCAGGTTTTCACGCCGCGTCGGCGATTACGCCCGGTACCGTCCCTCGTTCCCGGACGCGCTTGTCAGGGAGCTCGCCACAAAGATTCTCACACCCGCGTCGAGGGCCGCTGATATCGGGTCGGGGACCGGCATCTTCAGCAGGCAGCTCGCCCCGTACGTCGACACACTCTACTGCGTCGAACCCAACCGCGAGATGCGCGAGCATTCGGTCGGGTACCTGTCCGGCTGCCCCAACGTGCGCGTCATCGACGGGAGCGCGGAGGCGACGGGCCTGCCGGACGCCAGCGTGGACGTCGTGACCGCAGCGCAGGCGTTCCACTGGTTCGACAGGGAACGGGCGAAACGGGAGTTCAGGCGGATCCTCACGCCGGGCGGGCGCGCGGCGCTGCTCTGGTACGAGCGGTCGACGACCGGCAACCCGTTCCTCGAAGGGTACGAACGCCTCCTCCTTCAATACAGCATCGACTATAAGCAGGTCGACCACCGGAACATCACGCCGGAAATCATTGCGGCATTTTTTCATCCCGCCACGGTGCGGCGCGTCGAGGCGATGATGACGGAACGGATGGACCTCGAGGGGATCAGGGGAAGGATCGGCTCCTCTTCCTACACGCCGCCGGAGGGACATCCGAACCACTCCCCGATGATGGACGCGGTCGGGAAGCTGTTCGAGAGGTGCCGGTCGGGGGGTAGCGTGGAATTCAGGTACAGGACAACCGCTTATTTCGGATCACTCGGTGACGGAGATGAAAATGAATGACCGCTCGCTCCACAAGCTCGCGACCGCCGGGGGAATCAGCGGCGTGATCGGGACGCTTTGCTACATCCTGGCGATTGCCGTCCCGTTCGGCGACAGGCTCGCCTATACCGTGATCATGCTCTGGCCGATCCTGTCCATCGTCTTCGCCTACGCGCTCTGCCGGCTGATCGGCGCGACGCGGGAGAGCGCCGTCAACCAGCTCGCGTTCGTCTTCGCCGCGCTCGCGTTCAGCGCCGTCGCCGGGATGATCTCTGTCCAGATGGCGGTCAGGATGGGGATCGCGGAATACGTCGGCGCCGCTCCCCCCGCCGACGCCGCCCTCCACCGGACAATCCTGGATTCCGCGCGGCTCATCGACCACGGGATGGATGTGGCGTGGGACTTTCTCATCGGAACATCGCTCATGTTCCTGTCGGCGGCGCTCTCATCGGACGGTCGGTTCGGAAAGAGCTGGGGCATCGTCAGCGGCGTGCTCGGCGCCGCGCTCGTGGTGTTGAACGCCATCACCTTCCCCTGGCCCCCCAACACTGCCGGACTCTTTGACCTGGGGCCGTTCATCGGGCTCTACATCGTCGCGCTGAGCTTCAGGCTCACGATGATCGGGATCCGCGGCCCCCGACCGGCCGGTCCCTGACCCCGATGACTTCCCCGCTCGCGAAGCCCCCGAAGCCCCTGCCTGCCGCGCATCTTCCCCTGATCGCGGCGGCGCTCTTCGGCGCCGTCCTGATCTTCTCGAGGCTCGGCGTGAACGGCATCGCGAACTACGACGACTGCTTCTACGCCCAGAAAGCGAAGGAACTCCTCCAGACCGGCTCCTGGATGACGCTCCACCACGCCGGCGCCCCTTCGTTCGAAAATCCGCCCGGATTCATCTGGCTTCAGGCGATTTCCTATATGGCGTTCGGGGTGTCCGACTTTTCGGCGATTTTCCCCTCCGCGCTCTTCGGAGTGCTGACAATCATCCTCGTCTATTTCCTGGCGCGCGAACTCTCCGGCCCCGCCGCCGCAGGACCATCGGCGTTCGTGATGGCGACGACTTTTTTCTTCATCAAGTACGCGCGTCACGCGATGATCGATGTCGCGCTCACGTTCTTCGTGACGCTCGCCATCCATGCGGCGATACTCGCCGCGCGGAGGGACCGCCGGTATTTCATACTCTGGGGCGCGGCGGTCAGCGCGTGCGTGCTGATGAAGAGCGTGCTCGGTTTTTTCCCGGCGCTCATCACGGTGGTGTTTCTCCTCTTTACCGGCCGCGGCCGGCTCCTCGTCGACCGCTGGTTCCTCGCCGGTTCGCTCCTGGTCTTCACGATCGGCTGCTCCTGGTACATCCACCAGTATTTCGCGTTCGGGTCCGATTTCACCCGGCTGCATTTCAGCTGGCTCATTGTCGAGCGCGGTTTCGAAGGGGGCGCCGGGCCGTGGTACGCGCACCTGTCATACCTCGGGGAGATGGCCACCTACTACTGGCCCTGGCTGCCGGTGTTGATCTGGGGAGTGATCCGGCTCGCCGGCCCGGCACGCAAGGGCGATGAGGCCGCGATCCTGCTTCTGCTGTGGCCCGCCCTGATCATCGGCGTGATGAGCCTGATGCAGACCCGTTCCGCCTGGTATGTGATGCCGGCCTACGCGGCGGCAGCGGTGATCTGCGGCGGTGTCATCGGCCAACGGTTCTCCCGCCGGGCGATCGACGGGGCGGCGCGTATCGCGGCGGGCCTGGCCGTCGCCCTCGCCATCGTCATCAACCTGGTCCCGGTCGAACTCAGCGCGGAACGGGAGAGGGACGTCCGGACGATGGCGCCGCTCGTCAGGGAACGAGCCAACGCGGGAGTCACGGTCGTGGGATACGGGTTCGATTTCCACTCGGTGAACAACGCATTGCTATTTTATTCAGACCAGGCTGCCCGGCCCGTGTACGCCGATCCGGCCTCCCTCCGCGACGCGATGGCCGTCCCCTCGCCGGTCATCTGCATCGTGTACACCCGGCACCTCGACTCCCTCCTCCCTGAACTCCCGACGGCGTCACTCGTCCTGAAAACAGACGGGTTATCGCTCATCTCCAACAGCCGGTAGAGCGGCTTCAGGGGGATAACCCCGGTCAGGTACGATGCCGGGCAGGGACCCTCGGCCCATTTTTTTCTCCCCCAACTATTTCCTATATTTAACTATCATTTTTTGAAAGTTCTCCAAAACAGGTCAAAATGCACGATATTTTAGCCTCCCAGATCAAGGAACAGGTCGCCAGGCTCGGCGTGAAGGAACTCACCACCCCGGCCGAGGTGGATGCGACCCTCACCGGCACCGGCGGCACCGCCCTCGTCTTCGTCAATTCGGTCTGCGGATGCGCCGGCGGCATCGCCCGCCCCGCCCTGCAGATGGCGATGGGCCACAAGGTGCTCCCCGACGTGATCGCCACCGTGTTCGCCAGCACCGACCGCGAGGCCACGATGCGCGCCCGCTCCTATTTCGGCGGGATGCCCCCCTCGTCACCGTCATTCGCGCTCCTGCGCGACGGGAAACTCATCCAGATGATCCACCGCTCCGACATCGAGATCAGGGAACCGGAGGAAGTGGCCGCTCTGCTCACCGCGGCCTTCGACTCGCACTGCCTCAAAGACAAGCAGAACTGACCGGCTCTCTGTAAAAATTAACGCCCCGAGCCGGCGACCGGTTCGGGGTTTTTTCATTTACGGCACCACCAACGGAAGATCTTATGCACACGCACGACGAAATCAGGAACATCGCCATCATCGCCCACGTCGACCACGGCAAGACGACGCTGGTCGACCATATGTTGCGCCAGACCGGCACGTTCCGGCAGAACCAGGAGGTCGTGAAGCGCGTGATGGACTCGAACGACCTCGAGAAGGAACGGGGCATCACCATCCTCGCGAAGAACACCGCCGTGTTCTACGAACGGAAGGACAAAAAGGGGACGGTGAAGATCAACATCGTCGACACGCCCGGCCACTCCGACTTCGCGGGCGAGGTCGAACGGACGCTCAAGATGGTGAACGGCGTGCTGCTCCTCGTCGACGCGGCCGAGGGGCCGCTGCCCGGCACGAAGTTCGTCCTGAAGAAGTCGCTCGAGCTGAACCTGCAGCCGATCGTGGTCATCAACAAGATCGACCGCAAGGACGCGCGCGCCCACGAGGTGCTCGACGAGGTGTTCGAGCTCTTCCTCTCGCTCGGCGCCAACAACACGCAGCTCGATTTTCCGACGGTCTACTGCATCGCGAAACAGGGGATCGCGCAGTCCTCGCTCGAAGAGGAGGGCACCGACCTCGATCCGCTCTTCCGCGTCATCGTCGAGCGGATCCCGCCACCCCCGATCGACACGACGCTGCCGTTCAAGATGCTCGTCACGACGATCGATTACAGCGAATACCTCGGGCGCCTCGGCATCGGCCGGATCGAGACGGGGAGGCTCCGGATGGGCGCGCCCCTCAAGGTCATCCGCCGCGATGGCACGCTCGAAAACGCGAAAGTGACCAAAATTTACACGTTCGAGGGATTGAAGCGGCTCGAGGTCGAATCCGCCGACGCCGGGGACATCATCGCGCTCGCCGGGATGGAGGACGTGGACATCGGCGAAACGGTGGCCGACGCCGCCGACGCCACCCCCCTCCCCTTCGTCACGATCGAGGAGCCGACCCTCTCGATGAACTTCATCGTGAACAACTCCCCGTTCGCCGGCCAGGAGGGGAAGTACGTCACGACCCGAAACCTGGGCGAACGCCTCACCCGCGAGCTCCGCTCCAACGTGAGCCTGCGCGTCGAGCTCACCGACAGCCCCGACGTCTTCAAGGTCAGCGGCCGCGGCGAACTCCACCTGGGCATCCTGATCGAGACGATGCGCCGCGAGGGCTTCGAGTTCCAGGTCTCCGCCCCCGAGGTCATCTACAAGCGGATCGACGACGTCCTGTGCGAACCGATGGAACACGTCATCATCGACGTGCCCGACGAGCACACCGGCACGGTCATCCAGAACCTGGGCCGCCGCAAGGGGATACTGAAGAACATGCTCCAGTCGCTCGGCAACACGAGGCTCGAGTTCATGATTCCGGCCAGGGGGCTGCTCGGATTCCGGTCCGAGTTCATGACCGAGACCAAGGGCACAGGCATCCTCCACCATAATTTCTCCGGCTACGAACCGCACAAGGGAGAACTCTCGAGCCGCACGAAGGGCGCCGTCATCCAGCTCGAGGACGGCAGCTCCACCGCTTACGCGATGTTCAAGCTGCAGGACCGCACCACCTTCTTCATCGAACCCGGGATCAGGGTGTACGCGGGGATGATCGTGGGGGAGAACACCAGGGACGAGGACATGATCGTCAACGTCTGCAAGACCAAGCAGCTGACCAACATGCGCGCCAGCGGCGCCGACGAGGCGATACGGCTCGAGCCGCCGAAGCTCCACACGCTCGAGCAGGCGATCGAGTGGATCTCCGACGACGAGTACATCGAGGTGACCCCGAAGTCGCTCCGGCTCAGGAAGAAGTACCTCGACCACAACGAACGCGTCCGGATGGCCAAGAAGGACGGCGTCACCGCCTGAGGCCGGGATGTTCTCGCGGAGGACACAGTGGGAATCGTCGTCCAACAGGCTCACGGAAATCCTCGACGCCCGCCGGGCCACCGGCGGTCGCGTCATCGACCTGACGCTCTCCAACCCGACCCTTTGCGGGTTTTCCTACCCCGTTGAAGCGATCCTCGGCGCGATCTCCGGCGCCGAATCCCTGGAATACCGTCCGGACCCGCACGGCCTGCCCCCGGCACGGGAGTCCGTTTCTGCGTATTACCGCTCCCGCGGGATCGGGATCGACCCCGCGGACATCTTCCTTACCGCCAGCACGAGCGAATCGTACTCGCTCCTCTTCCGCCTCCTTTGCAATCCCGGCGACGCGGTGGTCGTCCCGACCCCGTCGTATCCGCTGTTCGAATACCTCGCGGGC
The DNA here is from genome assembly GCA_964596065.1 of uncultured Chlorobiaceae bacterium. GTDB lineage: Bacteria > Bacteroidota > Ignavibacteria > UBA10030 > SZUA-254 > SZUA-254. Next base: position 17,496 of record CAZQSM010000013.1, read on the forward strand.
GTCAACGACGCCGTGACATTGCCATACCGGCTCGTCCACGACGAGCTGTGGCGCGTCGACGTCGGGTCCCTCCGGAAGTCGATGATCCGGTCGGCGAAGGCCGTGCTGGTCGTCGAGCCGCACAACCCGACGGGGATGTCGCTCTCCGCGGACGAACGGAAGGAAGTCTCCGCGATCGCCGCCCGGCACGGGGCCGCGCTGATCGTCGACGAGGTGTTCAACGAATACCGTTTCGACGACTCCGCGGACATCCCGGCTTATCCCGACGAGGGGCTCGGGTTTCTCCTCAACGGCCTCTCGAAGATGGCTGCCCTGCCCCAAATGAAACTGGGCTGGATCGCCCTCCGGGGCGACCGGAAAATCCGGCTCGAGGCCCGCTCGCGTCTCGAAATCCTGAACGACATGTTCCTCTCGGCCAACACGCCGGCGCAGGCCGGGCTGGGGAAACTGCTCGAGGCCGGCGCGTCGGTCCGCGACCGTATCCGGAAACGGACGTCGGACAACCTGTCGCTCCTGAGGGAGTCGCTCGACGGCGTGGCCGGATGCAGGGTCCTGCCGTGCGACGGGGGATGGAATGCGGTGGTGCGCCTGCCGGGGGGACTGGGCGACGAGGAGTGCGCGGCGGGGTTGCTCGACGAGTCGGGGGTCTATTGCTACCCCGGGTATTTTTTCGATTTCGAGGAGGACGACGTGATCGTCGTGAGTCTTCTGCCGTCGAAGGAGGAATTCACCGAGGGGATTGCCTTGATGACGGAATGGATTTCCGGCGCCGCGGCGACAAGAGGCGAATCGCCTCTCCCTCCCGGCGGATAGACCGCCCCGCTCCGACGCGGCACCCCGCTCCCGGCACGCCTCACCACCGGACCCCCAGCCCTACTTCAGGAAGTTCTTCAACCCGCCGGGGGAAAGGCGCGCGACCGCGTCCTGCAGGTGGAAGACCGCCACGCTGTTCTCGAAGAGGATCTTCTTCTTTTCCTTCTGCGGCAGCGCCAGCTCCTCGATGAATTCCACGTACGATTCCATGGAAGAAATCGGCCAGTCCGTCCCGAACAGCACGTTTTCCGCCTCGACGCCGAAGAGGAGCATCTCCTGCAGCTGTTTGCGCATGTACTCCTCGAACCGGTCGCTGAAATTCCCCAGGACCAGCCCGGAGATGTCGGTGTAGACGTTGGCGTTCTTGTAGACCACTTCCATGCAGTCCCTGATCCAGGGGTTCCCGATGTGGCAGATCACGAAGTTGACGTCGGGGTGGTCGACCGCCACCTCGTCGACCTGCAGCGGATGTGAAAATTTCACCTTCCCCCTGGGCGAGTAGGTGTCGCCGCTGTGGATCATCACCGGGATCCTGTGTTTGGCGGCGAAGGCGTACACCGTGTCGAGTTTGGGATCGTGCGGATAGAACGGTTCGTATCCCGGGTAGAGTTTGAGCCCTTTCACCTTTCCCTCCGTCACGAAGGTTTCGATCTCCGCGAGCTGGTCGGGGTGGTAGCCGATGTAACTGATCCCGGCGATGACATAAACGTCGTTCATCCCGCGAGTCGCCTCGACGACGAGTTTCGTGGACGGCCGGCCCGGGGTCACCTTGTAGGAGGTCAGGACCAGCGCCAGGTCGATCCGGTTCCTCCGCATGTTCCGCCGCAGCTCGGCGAGACACAACGAGAGCGACTCGACGTCCTCCTGGTGGTAGTTATTGATGTGGGTGTGGCAGTCGATGATCATCGGACGTCATTTCCAGAGTTTTTCAAGGAGTTTGGCCGCCCATTCCCTCCCCCCGAGCCCGAAGGCCAGGGCCAGCGCGAGGCAGAGGGCCCCGAACGCGATCTGGAACGCGGAGACGAGGATCTGCCCTCCGATGGCCAGCTGCTCCAGCGCCATCGAGACGACGAAGAGCATGATGGCGTACCTGGCGAGAAGGCTGATCAATTCCGCGCCTTCGATTTTCACGTTGCTGAGGTAGGTGAAGGTCACCCCCTGCACGAACTTCGCGAACATCATCCCGAAGATCAGGACGATGATCGCGATCAGGACGTTCGGGATGTAGAGGATGATCTTGTTGAAAAGTTCCGCGGCGATCTCGAGGCCGAGGATGTTGAGCGCCCCCAGCATCACCACGAAGACGATCAGCCAGTAGATCATGTCGCCGATGAGGGTGACGGTGGTGAACTTCACCCCGCCCCGGATCAGGAAGTCCTCCAGCCCCGATTTCTCGGCCGCGACGTCGATGCGCATCATCCGCAGCAGCCGGATCGCGAATTTCCTGATGAGTTTGGCGGTCATGCTCCCGATGACCACCAGCAGCGCCGCCCCTATCACCTTGGGGAGCACGGCCGAGAGCCGGTGCCAGAATTCCACCAGGGGCTCGAACACACGGAAAAAAGGCTCCATCGTACGCACTCCTATTTGTGAAGCGCCCTGTTCAGGAACCGGACGAGCGGCATCATGTCGCGGTAAACCGAAGCAACCCGCGCGGGCAGGTCCTTCCTGCGCGCCGCCGATTCATCCCATTCCCGGTGGACGATGAACTGTTTGAACCTGAGCCACCCGATCATCGGGTGGTCGGGCCTGAACCCCAGCGGGGCCCGCGACAGCCGGTCTCCGTCGAGCGGTCCGAATTTCTTTCTGAACGCCGGATCGTTCACCACACCGAGGAATTCCTCCGGTTTCGCCGCGATGGCGGCCCTGATCTTCTTGAGCTGCGCACCGTCGGGCATGTACACCCCGCCGGCCAGGAACACCTTCCCCGGCTCGACGTGGAGGTACAATGCCGCGCTCTCGGTCCATCGTCCGGGAGGATGGAAAATCGCCGCGACGTGCGTCTTGTACGGGTCCTTGTTCCCGCTGAAACGGGTGTCGCGGTGGATCCGGAACATCGATGTCTTCGGGTCGACCGACATCCCCGGGGCGATCGCGCCGATCGGGGCGGCGAGGGCGGCGATCAGCGATTGCATCGGATATTTCACGTACTCGAGGTACTCCTCCTTGTGCGCGGCGAACCACTCCCGGTCGTTGTGCTTCTTCAGCTCCCGGAGGAACTTCAGCCCTTCCGGAGGAAAACCGGTGAACGGCGGGTGGGCGTCGAGATCGACCGGTTGTTGTTTCATCATCGCCCCTTCCCGGCGATCGCCCTGTGGACGAAACCCCCGCGGGCGCGGAGGCGCCGGCGGGCCTCGGCCGCGCCGGTCCCGGCCCTGGCCATCACGATTGCCGTCTTCACATGGCCGCCCGCCGCGACGAGCAGTTTCGAGGCGGCGGCGTAGTCCATGCCGGTGGCGATCATAATGACGCGGCGGGCCCGTTCGCCGAGCTTTCGGCTGTTCAGCCGCAGGTCGACCATCATGTTCTCGTAGACTTTCCCCAGCGCGACCATCGTGGTCGTGGTCAGCATGTTCAGCACCATCTTCTGCGCGGTCCCCGATTTCATCCGGGTGGATCCCATCAGCACCTCCGGTCCGACGTCGGGACTGATCACGACATCGACATTCCTCCTGATTGCGGCGTACGACGCGCCCCGCACGACCGACCGCGGGTTCGTGGTGATCAGCAGCGTGCGGGCCCCCCGTTTCTTCGCTTCGGCGAGCGCGGCGCCGACGTAGGGTGTCCTGAGGCTCGCCGCGATTCCGCAGACGACGTCGCCCTTTCCCGCGCCGGCCTTCCGGATGGCCGAACGACCGTCGGCACTCCGGTCTTCCGCGCCCTCGACCGCCCTGAAGGCCGCCCGTCTCCCCCCCGCGATGATGCCGCGGATCATCCCGGGATCGGTCCCGAACGTCGGCGGGCATTCCGCCGCGTCGAGGACCCCGAGACGTCCGCTGGTTCCGGCGCCGACGTAGAAGAGCCGGCCGCCATTTGCGAGTGACTCGACGAGAAGGGCCACGGCATCCGCAATACGGGGAATTTCCCTCCGTACGGCTTTCGCGACCTTCGCGTCCTCGGCGTTGATGAGCCTGAGAACCCCCCCGACCGGAAGCCGGTCGAGGAAAAGGCTCTTCGGGTTCCGCTTCTCGGTCGTGAGTTTCCCCAACTGGCGGAAGAGCCGCGTTGATCCACTGGCGAGGCTTGTCATGGCGTAAGAATGATAACCTTTTTTCCGATGATTTGTGATTCCGCGCCACGAACGTCGAGCGATCGCACGGTAACGGAAGCCTCCCCGGAGACCTCTGACAGGGAGGCCAGCTCCGACGCCAGGTCCCCTCCCTTGAGGAGAATGTACGATCCCGGCGGGATCCGCTTCCGGGGGCCCTGGTCGTCGCGCGATGCCTCCGCTCGGCCGCGTCCATCGGTCCGGAGCAGCGGCGCGCACCAGCGCACGACCTCCGCCGCCGACGAGACCCCCCTCGCGACCACGTAATCGAATGTCCCGATCGCCGAGGGCTTGCATTCCTCGACGCGACCACAGATCACCCGGACGTTCCGGACGCCGAGCTGTTCCACGATGTCGTTAACCGCCTTCGTTTTTTTCGCGATCGAGTCGATGACGCTGACCCTGACATCCGGGTGGATGATCGCCAGCGGTATCCCCGGGAGCCCGCCCCCGGTGCCGACGTCGAGCAGCGCGGTGTTCTCCGCGAGCGAATGGCTGAAAAGGAAGGCCACCGATCCGACGACGTGTCTTGCGAAGAAGTCGGTGGTGTCGCGGCGTGAAACGAGGTTGACCTTCGCGTTCCAGTCGAGCAGCAGCCGTTCATACGCGAGCAGTCCGTCGATCGTTTCTCCGGCGAGCGGCAGTCCGTTCTTCTCCAACAGCCCCGCGACCTCCGCCGGCGTCATCGTTTTAACATATTGTAATTATTTAAGTTATAAGCCTCGTATCCACCTCATACCGCGCGGATCATTTCCTGAGGTGGACCATCAGGACCGAGATGTCGGCCGCGGTGACTCCGCTGATGCGGGACGCCTGCCCGATCGACGCGGGGCGGACCTTCTTCATTTTCTCCCTCCCCTCGCTCGAGAGGGCGCTGATCGATCCGAAGTCGAACGATTCCGGGATCCGTTTGGCTTCGTGGGTTTCGAACCGCCGCACGTCCGCCTCCTGGCGCTGAAAGTACCCCTCGTACTTCAGGTCGATGTCGATCTGCCCGATGATCTCCTCCCTGAGCCTGGCGCTTCCGAGGGAGCGGATCGTCGAGACCGCCGGGACGGCGTCGGCGAAGCCTGAAGACAGGAAAACTTCCGTATTGATTTCGGGGCGCCTGAGGATCTGTGAGGCCCGTTCAGACTGCGCAACCGGCGACGAGCCGGAAGCCGCAAGGAACGCGTTGACGCGCGAACCGGGAAGCTGCAGCTCACGCAGGCCGGCGATCGCCGCGCCGATCAATCCCTCCTTGAGCCTGAGGCGTTCGTGAACGTGCCCGGGCAGCAGCCCGAGAGAGAGGCCATGCTTCATCAACCGCCTGTCGGCGTTGTCCTGCCTCAGGATGAGCCGGTATTCGGCCCTGGATGTGAACATCCGGTACGGTTCGTCGGTGTTCTTGTTGATCAGGTCGTCCGCCAGGACGCCGATATATGCCTCCGACCGCTTCAGGACGAAGGGGGGGCGTTCCTGGACCAGGAGCGCGGCATTGATCCCCGCCATCAGCCCCTGGGCGGCCGCTTCTTCATAGCCCGACGTACCGCAGATCTGCCCCGCCAGGAAGAGGCCCGACACGGCCTTCGTCTCGAACGTGAGCTTGAGCTGGTTGGGAGGGAAATAATCGTATTCAACGGCGTATCCCGGCCGGATCATTTTTACGTCCGAGAGACCCGGTATGGTACGCAACCCCCTCTCCTGCACGTCGGCCGGGAGAGAGGTGGAGAAACCGTTGACGTAAACAACGTTCGTCGTGTATCCTTCCGGTTCCAGAAAAATCTGGTGCCTCTCCTTTTCAGAGAAACGAACAATCTTGTCCTCGATGGAGGGACAGTATCGGGGTCCGCTTCCCCTGATCCTTCCCGTGAACATCGGCGACTGATCGAAACCTTCACTGAGGATCGAGTGTGTCAACATCGATGTATGGGTAAGGTACATATCTATTTGTTTATTAAGGACTTGTTCGTTCTGAAACGAAAATGGTGCCGGCCTCCCATCTGGTGCCTGCGCTTCAACTTCAGTGAGATCGATGGAGTGAAGGTCGATTCGCGGCGGTGTCCCGGTTTTTAGTCTGCCACTTTCAATCCCATACTCAGCCAGGCATCCCGAAATTCCGTTCGAGGCAGGTTCTCCATACCTGCCTCCCTGGTTACTCCTGAGGCCCGTATGCATCAACGCCCTGAGAAACGTACCGGCACTGAGTACTACTGTCCGACATTCCACCTCCCGGCCGGCGTTGGTCGTAATGGAGTGAACGCTGAACCTATCCGACCCAGGAGGTCGAACCGCATTTATCCTCTCTATCCCTTCTTCCAAAATATCCAATCCCGGTACCTGATTCAACACCCTCTGGGCTTCGAGGGAATAGAGATCCCGGTCATTCTGACATCTTGGCGACCATACGGCAGGACCCTTCGAGGTATTCAGCATTCTGAAGTGAATTCCGGTGGCATCGGCGATCTTACCCATCTCACCCCCGATGGCATCTATTTCCCGGACCAGTTGTCCCTTGGCTGTCCCCCCAATCGCCGGGTTACATGACATTCGGCCAATTGCCTCACGCGACATTGTTATGAGTAATGTGGAACACCCCATTCTGGTCGCAGCCAGGGACGCTTCGATCCCGGCGTGCCCCCCGCCTATGACAATAACGTCATATTTGGCCTTTTTGGCCATATTTCGCTGTTCCACGTGAAACAAAGTCCCTACTTCCCGATGCAAAACCGTGAAAATACGTTATTTAAAACCTCTTCCGAAATATCGATGCCGACTACCTCCGAAAGATGGCCCAATGTACCCCTCAGATCAACGGAGAGAAGATCTGGCGTGGCCCCCTTTCTGACCGCCTCCTCAACCAGGGAGAGGGATTGACGGGCCTTAAGAAGACTCTCCCTTTGCCTCAAGGAACTTACAATGATCGACTCCCCTACCGAATCTCCCTCCAATTGTTTTATCTGATTATAGATTTTCGATTCCAATTCTGAAATCCCGGTACCGGTTTTAACCGAGGTGATCACAACCGGAAATCCTTTAAACTCTGTCGTTCTCCGATCGAGCTGCTTTTCCCCGGCCAGATCCGACTTATTTAACACGATAATAACATTTTTATGTCGATCAGATCCAATCTGGCTGGAAATGAAATCTATATCTGCATCGATCCGGGACTCTTGGCTTGCGTCGACGACAAGGAGGATGAGATCGGCGAATTGGATCTGCTCTCCGGTTCGTCTTATCCCTTCCGCCTCGATAATATCATCAGTCTTACGAACGCCGGCAGTATCAACAATGGTGAATCTCGCTCCGCGGATGGTGATCGACTCCTCAATCGTGTCCCTGGTAGTGCCCGATATTTCAGTAACTATCGATCGATTTTCACGAACTAAAGTATTGAGTATACTTGACTTACCGACATTCGTGGCGCCGGCCAGCACAACCCGGATCCCTTCATTAATTACCTTCCCATGTTCATAAGAATCAATAAGTTGAGTCAATTCGGAGTGGATTCCGGCAAGATCTCCTCGAAGGGACTCCCGATTCAGGAACTCCATCCCCTCCTCTGAAAAGTCGAGTTCCAGTTCGAGCGTGGAGCAGAGATCGATGACCCGGCGCCGTATCGTTGCGATCTTACCGGAAAGGGTTCCCCGCAATTGCGAGAGCGCCAGCTGATGTGACGCCTTGGACTCGGCGTTGATCAGTCCGGCGACGGCCTCCGCCTGGGAGAGATCGATCCTTCCGTTGAGGAAGGCGCGTTTCGTAAATTCGCCCGGGCCGGCCGGCCGCGCGCCCCTCGAAATCAGAAGCTCGAGGATTTTCCTCGCGACGAAGTGCGATCCGTGACAGCTGATTTCAACGACGTCCTCCGTGGTGTATGAGCGGGGGGTGCGGAAGAGGGAGACGAGGACTTCATCGAGCAATACGCCGCCGTCCGCCTCAATCTTCCCGAAGTGAACGGTGTGGGAGGATGCCGATGTCAGGGAGTCCGATCCCCTGAAGACCGTGTCCGCGATAACGATGGCATCCGGACCGCTGAGCCGGATCACCGCTATCCCGCCGGTCCCGATGGGCGTAATAATGGCGGAAATGGTATCGTTTTCGGACATTTTCATCGGAAGAAAATTGGAGGAGGCGGACGAAATTTAGGAAAGATTGGGGGTAATTACAATCCGGGGGCCGGGAGCGGGGGCCGCTCCAGGGCGCTGTGGCCGATGAACCGAACGGGTGGGGAGGGTGAAGCGCCGCTTGGAGCTGCCTGCGTAGAAGGGTGGACGCTACGGAAGGACCTTGCCGCGAACTGACGAACCTACTTCCTGCTTTGTTCGTAGATGCCGATGAACTCCTGTACGCTCGTGCCGGCCACAAGTTTTTCGATCACGTCGAGGGGAAGGTCGTCGAGCGTCTTGAAGCGAATGCACGATTTCCCCATGTCCAGCTTTTTTCCAGCCTTCTTGAAATCATCCCGGAAGCGGCGCTCCTTCCCGCTGTCGCCGTAGAGACCCATCGCGTAGAGGGCGAGGTGGTTCTTCTGTGACGCGAGGGCGAGATAGCAGAGCGGCTGGCCGTTGTAGGTGTCGGGATAGGTGGAGAGGGGGATAGCGTAACAGATCATTCCCCATCCCATCGTTTCGCGGTATCCGGCGGGGAGGTTTTTCAGTATCAGCTTCCTGAGCGTCGAGACGGTCTTCCGCCGGTCCTCGGGGAGCGATCGGAGGTATGCCGAAACGCTCTCCGCTTTTCCCTTATCCGCTTTCATCGCAATCCGCTCCCTCCCGCGCAAGCCTCTTGGTCAGCGTTTCGGGGGCTGGGGCAGGTTCTTCGACAATCGCGCGAGTATCCCGCCGGAGCGCTTTTTCTCGTCGACCTTGCGCAGCGGGTCGCCTTCGTGCTTCTTGTTGATGTAGAACTGCTGCACGATCGACAGGAGGTTGAAGACGAAATAGTACAGGTTCAGTCCCGACGGGAAGCTGTTGAACAGGAGGGTCATCATCACCGGCATCATCCAGACCATCATCTTCTGGCGAGGGTCCTTGACGCTCATCTTCTGCTGGATGAACATCGTGACGCCCATCGCCAGCGCCAGGCCCGAAAGTTTGTCGACGCCGAAGAGGGGGATCTTGAACGGCAGCTCGAGGATGACGTCGGGGGTGGCCAGGTCGTGGATCCACCAGGCGAAACCGGCCTGGCGGAGTTCGATCGTCGAGCTGAACACCGACCAGAGGGCGTAGAGGATCGGCATCTGGAGGATCATCGGCAGGCATCCCCCGGCGGGGTTGACGCCATACTCCTTGTAGAGCCGCATGATCTGTTGGTTCATCTTCTGGGGGTCGTCCTTGTGTTTCTCCCTGATCTCGGTCATCATCGGCTGGAGCGCCTGCATCTTCTGCATCGACTGCATGCTCGACTTGGTGAGCGGGTAGAGGATCACCTTGATGATGATCGCGAAGATGATCAGGACGATGCCGTAGTTCGGGATGAACCAGTGGAGGAAGTGGAACACCGGCAGGATGAAGAATTGGGAGATCGGGCGGATGACCCAGACCCAGCCGAGGCTCATGATGCGGTCGAGTCCGACGTCGAGCCCGCGGACGATGTCGTAATCGAGCGGTCCGAGGTAGAGGGTGTAGCGGTCCACGTCGCGGGCGTTCCCCACGTATGGCATCTCGAGCCCGACCGTGTACGTTTCGATGAAGCCTTGGTCGGGGGCGGCCGTCCGCGACCCCTCCATGAACGCGCCCTGGCTCTCCTTCAGCCGGGGGATGAGGGCCACCACGAAATACTTGTTCCTGAGCGCTGTCCACGCCACGCGACCCGAGATCGCCTCGTGCACCGGCACACCGACCTCCGCTGCGTCGATTTCGGTCTCCTCGCCGCCGGCGAACGCCGCCGCCTTGGCGAAGCTCGCCTCGTCCACGCTGTTGTGCTCCAGGAACCGGAGGCCCCTCTCCCAGGCCACGACGTAGCGGAAGTTGGAGATGATGTTCTCCATGTTGATGAACTCGTAGGCGACGCCCACTTCATAGCTGTTGCCGTGGAACGTCAGCCTCTTGACGATGCTGCTCCGGTCGGAGACCTTGAGCGTGTAGGTCACCACGAGCGAATCGTCGCCGCGGAGCGTGACGACCGATCCCCCCCGGTACGAAGGGACGAAGTAGAGCGATCGCGTGTTGATCTGCTTGCCGTCGGCCGAGAGGAAGAAGAGGTTGAGCGCGGCGTTCTCCGAACGCTCGAAATAGCTGGCGGGGTACCCGTTCCAGGAGTGGTAATTCCCCAGCTCCCAGTGCGAGATGCCGCCGCCGAGGGTGGTCAGCTCTGCCTTGTAGACTTCGGATTCGATCCGCAGCGTCGATTTTTTCCCGGTCGCCAGGGGGGTGAAGTACTGCCCGAGCGAATCGGGGTCACCGGGCCGGACGTCCGCCGGGACCGGGGTGGCCGTCGCGGTCGCGGCCGCTCCCCCCGTCGCGGTCCCGGCGGGGGCCCGTCGCGCGCCGACCGCCGTGGTGTCGGCCCCGGCCCCCGGTTGCGGCGGGGGAGGAGCGTTCAGGTACATCCAGACCATCAGGACGAGCCCGATGAGGATAAAGCCTACGACTGTGTTGCGATCCATTGTACAATTCCAGACTGAATGATGGACACCGTGCCGGAGCCGCTAGGGGACCGGATCGAAACCTCCCGGGTGGAGCGGATGACAGCGGAGGATCCTCCGTGCCGAGTAGTAGATCCCCATCAGCGGACCATGCTTCTCCACGGCCCCGGCGGCGTAATGGGAACAGGTGGGATGGAACCGACAATGGTTTCCCGGGATGAGGGGGGAGACGACCCGCTGGTAGAAGTGGATCAGGCCTAGTAAAACGATGGTCACGTGAACTGCTCTTTTATCCTTTGCAATAGCGCGGCGATTTCCCCCCGTACCATCACGAGGGTGACGGTCCCGGCGGGGAGCCTGGTCCGGGGGGACCAGAGAAAGACGACGTTCAGCGAAACGTCCGGGGGCGGAAGCAGGATAGACTTGTCGAGCCTGTACGATTCCCGGATGAGACGCTTGAGGCGGTTACGCACATTCGCCTTGCCGACGGCCTTCGGAACAATGGCGGCGACGCGAACTCCAGGGGGGGAGTCACCGTCCGGGGGCGCCGCGAGGACCAGTCCCTGGATGATGGAGGACCTGAGCCGCACACCGCGTTCGAATATCCGCTCGAAATTCCGCTTCCCCCGAATGATCTCCGATTTCTTCAGTGTGCGGCGCAACGCTACGCCCGGGGTTACTTCTCATCGCTGACGGTCAGCTTCCGTCGTCCCTTTTTCCTCCGGCGCGCGAGAACTTTCCTCCCGTCCTTGGATTTCATTCTCTCCCGGAAACCGTGCTTGTTCTTGCGCTTCCGGTTGCTTGGCTGAAACGTCCGCTTCATTTCCTCTGCTCCTGTTAAGGGTGTCCAAATAAATGAAAAAAGGATTGTCGCTCACAATCCTTTATTGTGAATCCTCCCGAACGAAGTGCGCTAATATAGGGATTTCCGGTTTTAAACACAAACCCGTGAAAATGATATTTCTAATGAATTTTTAATGATTAGGGGGAATAAATCACTTGCCACCAGTCTTTTTTCTTCTTATCATTGGTGTCGGGGGCGCAGATCTTTTCCTGTTGACAAGATGTGGACAACACCCACTCTCTTCCACGATCACCCACTCCTCGGTCCACCGCAAGCCAGGGGTACTTCAATAAAATCACCAATATTAAGGTTTTTTTTAAAGCTACAGCTTAACTGCCATGTATTTGACTTATCCACCCAACCAGGGAGTTTCTGTGTATAAGAGTGTGGATAACCTGTGGACGATCTTCATCGGCCTGTCTTAAATAATTGTATATATTGAACTTACATTGATGGATTTTGATCAAAACGACGAGGAAGGGACGATCACCCCGACTGAACCCTTGGCGGTTGAAACGGCCGCCGTCGAGTGTTGGGGAAGGTGCCTGGAGATCATCCGCGGGAGGGTGAACAGCCAGAGCTACAAGACCTGGTTCGAACCGATTCAACCGCTCAAGTTCGAGGGCGACCGGTTTTACGTCCAGGTGCCCAGCCAGTTTTTCTCCGAGTGGCTCGACGAGCATTACGTTCCGGTCATCCGGGAGGTGTTCGCGCAGGTGACGGGACGGGAGATCGAGTTCCATTGCCTCATCCGCACCGAGGAACGGGAGGAAATTTCGCACTCCGGCGACATCGCGCTGGCCGGCGGACCGCTCACGGAACGGCCCCCGGCGCGCCCGGAACCGGCCGTCGGCTTTCCGGCGTTCGGACCTGGACACGTGTCGGGCGCGCCGCAGCGGCCGATCGCGCCGATGCTGAACCGTCGATACACCTTCGAGAACTATATCAAGGGGGAGAGCAACCAGTTCGCGAGCGCCGCCGCCCTCGCCGTCGCCAACAATCCGGGCGGGACCTCCTTCAACCCGCTGGTGATCTACGGCGGTGTGGGACTCGGCAAGACGCACCTGGTGCATGCCATCGGCAACCAGCTGCTGAAGGCGGACCCGGGGAAACGGGTCCTCTATACCTCGAGCGAAAAGTTCACCGTCGACTTCGTCGATTCGATCCAGCGCGACACCGTGGGTTCCTTCTCCAACTATTACCGGAGCGTCGACCTCCTGATCGTCGACGACATCCAGTTCTTCGCCGGGAAGGAGAAGACCCAGGACATCTTCTTCCACACCTTCAACACGCTCCACCAGCTCGGGAAGCAGATCGTTCTCTCCTGCGACAAACCGCCGAAGGAACTGAGGGGGCTCAACGAACGGCTCGTCTCGAGGTTCCAGTGGGGCCTCACCGCCGACGTCCAGCCTCCCGACCTGGAGACGAGGATTGCCATCCTCCTGAAGAAGAGCTCGGACGACGGCGTCGAGCTCCCGCACGAGGTGGTGGAGTTCATCGCCGAAAATATCACGTCGAACATCCGCGAACTGGAGGGATGCCTCATCAGCCTGCTCGCCCGGGCGTCGCTCGAGAACAAGACGATCGACCTCGACCTGGCGAGGAATGTGGTCCGGTCCATCGTGGGGGAGGTCAAGACGCATATCACGATCGACGAAATTCAGCGGACGGTGTGCGACCACCTTTCGATCCCCCCCGACCTCCTCCGGGCCAAGACGCGCAAACAGGAGATCGTCACCGCCCGCCAGATTGCGATGTACCTCTCGAAGGAACTCACGAACTCCTCACTGAAAACCATCGGCCTCCATTTCGGCGGCAGGGACCACAGCACGGTGATCCACGCCTACCAGACCGTCGAAGACTCGATGAAGGAGGACCAGAAGATGAAAGCGATGGTCCTCCTCCTCAAATCGAAGCTGGAAATCGGACAGCGGTAACCCGGTGCGCCGCCGGGCCGTGTGTTGATAAGATGTGCGCGGGGAGGGGGAAAGCTGGGGAGGGTATGTGTGGGGTTGATGGATAACTCCGGGTGCTGTCCACAATTCCGGAAATGGGTGGATAACCCCGAAGCCTGTCAAGAGCGTATCCACACATTTCCCACATCAAAACCAATGAAACCAGACCACTTTCACAATATTACCGACTTATCAACATTTCCACACTCCTTATACATCATCTTCTACTTATTCTTTCCTAACTTACATATATATAATATAGTTAGGGGAGAGCAGGGGTTGGAAGTGTCCCCTTTTTTGCATACATTTAACATCCCTATTCAAGCCATAATTTAACCTTCTTCCAGGGCCAAGAGCATGAAATTTTCCGTCGCGGTCGCTGATCTCCAGAAGCATTTCGGAAACGTCGGATCGGTCATTCCGACGCGTTCGACCCTTCCGATACTCGAAAACTTCCTTTTCGACATGGCGGGGAACAAGTTGAAAATCGTCGCGACCGACCTGGACACCGCGATGTCTGTGAGCGTCCCCGTGAAAGGGATGAGGGACGGCAAAATGGCGGTCCCGGCGAAGCGGCTGATGGAAACCGTCCGCGCACTTCCACCGGGGAACATCACGTTCAGCGGCGAATCGGCGTCGAACAAGATCTCGCTCGTCACGGAGAACGGGGAATACAAACTCACGGGGGAACCGAGCGACAACTACCCGACCATTCCCGACGTGAAAGGCGACTCGGAGTTTTCGATGAAGGCCGACGTGCTGCGCAGGCTCATCAACAACACGATCTTCGCGGTGAGCGGCGACGAGCTGAGGCCGGCGATGACGGGAATTTTCTTCCAGATCACCGGCAAGGAGGTCAGGACGGTCTCCACCGACGGTCACAGGCTGGTCCGGGTCATCCACACGTCACTCGACACCGGAAAAGTGAAACGTGACATCATCATCCCGGCGAAGGCGATGCAGTCGGTGGCGAAGGCCGTCGCCGACGGTGATTGCAAGCTCACCCTCGACGACAAACACGCGCTGTTCAGCTTCGGGACGACCTCCATCACCACCAGGCTGATCGAGGAAAAGTACCCCAACTACGACAGCGTCATCCCGTCCGACAACAACAAGGACCTCCGGCTGAACGCCGGCGAGTTCCTCTCCTCCATCCGGAGGACCTCGCTCTACGCCAACAGCGCCACCCACCAGGTCCGGCTGTCGCTCTCGAAGAACAGCCTGGTCGTGTCGGCGGAGGACGCCGACCTCGGGAGCGAGGCGAAGGAGTCGGTCAAGTGCGAATACTCCGCCGAGGCGATGGAAATCGGCTTCAACTCCGCCTACCTGGTGGACGTGATGAATCACGTCGAAACCGCCGAGGCCACGATCCGCCTGAGCAACGCCACGCGGGCGATCATCGTCGAACCCTCCAAGCAGAAGGACGGCGAGAACATCATCATGCTGGTCATGCCGGTCCGGCTGAGTTCCTGAAAGCCCCCCGATTAATGCATCTATCGACGCTCCAGCTCAAGAATTTCCGCAACCATTCACACACCTCGATCGACTGCGGCCGGGGGGTCAATTTCCTCCTGGGGAACAACGGCCAGGGGAAAACGAACGTGGTCGAGGCCATCTCCTACCTCTGTCTCACAAAGAGTTTTTACGCGGGATCGGACACGCTGGTGTTGAAGTTCGGGGAACCGATGTTCGAGGTGGCGGGAACGCTGGTCTCCGACGAGGGGAGGCAGTTCGATGTGCGCGCCGCGTACCTCGCCGAGGGCAACGAAAAGCATTTCACGATCAACCGGCGCCGGATCGAACCGCTCTCGTCGGTCATTGGAAAATTCCCGATCGTGATCTTCTCGCCGGAGCACGGCGCGATCACCACGGGGGGGCCGGCCGAGCGGAGGAAGTTCCTCGACCTGGTCGTGTCGCAGTCGAGCGAGCGCTATTTCCGGACGCTGCTCGAGTACCGCAACGTGCTGAAACAGCGGAACCGGGTGCTGCTCGACCTCAAGCTGAACCGCGCGGGGGCCCCGGGCCTGCTCGACGCGTGGGACGAACAGCTCGTCAACCTGGGGTGCGCCATCTGGGCGAAGCGGATCTCGTTCATCGACGAATTCGAACCGATCGTGCGTTCGGTGTACGCCCGGTTCGTGGACGACGACGAACAACCCTCGCTCGCCTATGAACCGCTCGGGCCGGAGACCCCCGGCGCGACGGGCGCCCGCGGCGGGCCCGGGACGTCGGCGGAGGAGCTCGAGGGCGCGTTCCGGCGAGAACTGAAGGCGAAGGAGCATGTCGAGAGGCGCTTCGGGACGAGCCTCGTCGGCCCGCACCGGGACGAGGTGACCTTCAGGCTCAACGGCCTCGACATGAGGAGCTTTTCCTCGCAGGGGCAGCACAAGACGTTCGTCATATCGCTCAAGCTCGCCGAGTTCCTGTATCTCCAGAGCCGGTGCGGGGAGACGCCGCTCCTGCTCCTGGACGACGTGTTCGCCGAGCTCGACGACGAGCGGACCGCGAAGGTGATCGGGTACATCGAAAACATCGGCCAGGCGTTCCTGACCTCGACGCACCGCCGGCTGATCGAATCCTGGAACCTCGGCCGCGAGGAGTGCCGCACCTTCCTCATCGAGGGGGGCGCGGTGGCCGAGCAGGGGGCCATCCACCACGCGTGAAGCACCCGGCCCCAAAACTGATCGGGGAGCTGCTCCCGGCGCTGCTCGAGAAGCTCGGGCTCGCGAAGGGGCTCCACGACCGCCGCGTCCTCGAACGGTGGGCGGAGATCGTCGGGCCCAGGATCGCCGGCGTCACCGTCGCGGAACGGATCAGGGACGGCAAACTCTGGGTGAGCGTCAGCCACCCGGCGTGGCGGAACGAGCTGGTGTTCATGCGGCAGGAACTGATCGACAGGATCAACGGGGAACTCGGCGGCGGGACCGTCACGGAAATCATTTTCAGATAAGGTAAAAACCGGAGTTATGGCAAAAACCAGCGACAAGAACAAGCCGCCCGTGAAGAAGGAAGGCGAATACACGGCGCAGGACATCACCGTCCTGAAGGGTCTCGAGCCGGTCCGCCAGCGCCCGGCGATGTACATCGGCGACGTCTCGACCCGCGGGTTGCACCACCTGGTCTACGAGGTGGTCGACAACTCCATCGACGAGGCCCTCGCAGGATACGCGCGCAACATCGCGGTCAGCATCAACAAGAACGGGTCGGTGACGGTGACCGACGACGGCCGCGGCATCCCGACCGGCATCCATCCCGGGGAGAAGCGTTCGGCCCTCGAAGTGGTGATGACCGTGCTGCACGCGGGAGGCAAGTTCGACAAGAACACCTACAAGGTGTCGGGAGGGCTCCACGGTGTGGGAGTGTCGGTGGTGAACGCGCTCTCGGAGCTGCTCGAGGTCGAGGTGAAGCGCGAGGGGAAGACGTGGTTCCAGCGCTACCGGAAGGGGAAGCCGGAATCGGACGTGAAGGTCACCGGCAAGGCCGACGCGAAGCAGAGCGGAACGAAGGTCACCTTCCTCCCGGACGGCACCATCTTCAAGAACCGCACCTTCAAGTTCGAGACGCTGGCCGAGCGTCTGCGCGAGCTGGCGTTCCTCAACCCGGACGTCAAGCTGCGCATCGGCGACCTGCGGGAGGGCGAGGAGCGGGAGGAAACGTTCCATTTCAAGGGCGGGATCACCGAGTTCGTGAAGTACATCGACGCCACGCGGCCCTCGATCATGAAGAAGGCGTTCTACGCGAAGGGGTCGGACAAGGACGAGGGCGGCCGTCCGGTCGAGGCCGAGGTCGCGCTCCAGTACAACGACCAGTTCAACGAGAACGTCTTCACGTACGTCAACAACATCAACACGATGGAGGGCGGGACGCACCTCGTCGGGTTCCGTACGGCGCTGACGCGGTCGCTCAACAGCTATGCGTCGAGGAACAACCTCGTGAAAGAAAACGGCGTGCAGCTCACCGGCGACGATTTCCGCGAGGGGCTCACGGCCGTGCTGAGCGTCAAGGTGCAGGAGCCGCAGTTCGAGGGGCAGACCAAGACCAAGCTCGGCAACAGCGAGATCAGGGGGATCGTCGAGGGGATCGTCGCCGACCAGCTCAACAACTGGCTTGACCAGAACCCGGGGGACGCCAGGCGGATCATCGAGAAGTGCCTCCGCGCGGCCGAGGCCCGGGAAGCGGCGCGCAAGGCCCGCGACCTCACCAGGCGCAAGAACGCGCTCGACTCGTCGAGCCTCCCCGGCAAGCTGGCCGACTGCTCCATCAACGACCCGGAGCACTGCGAACTCTACATCGTCGAGGGGGACTCGGCCGGCGGCAGCGCGAAGCAGGGGCGCGACAGGCGCTTCCAGGCGATCCTCCCGATCAAGGGAAAGATCCTGAACGTCGAGAAGGCGCGGCTCCACAAGATCCTGGAGAACGAGGAGATCCGCTGCATCTTCACCGCCATCGGCGCCGGCGTGGGGGAGGAGTTCGACGCTTCCCGCATCCGGTACCACAAGATCATCGTGATGTGCGACGCGGACGTGGACGGTTCGCACATCCGCACGCTCCTGCTCACGCTCTTCTTCCGGTACATGAAGGAGCTGGTGGAACTCGGCCACATCTACATCGCCCAGCCCCCGCTCTATAAATTGAAAAAGGGAAAGCAGGAGGCGTACGCCTTCGACGACGAGGAGCGCGACGAGATCCTGAAGCGTTTTAAATCCGAAAAGAAGAAGGACGGCGCGAAGGAGTCCGCCGACGCGGCCCCGGAGACGGAGGAAGCCGCCTCCGGCGAGGAATCGGCCGTCGTGACCCCCGGCGGCGTCCTCATCTCGCGCTTCAAGGGCCTCGGCGAGATGAACCCGGAGCAGCTCTGGTCCACCACGATGAACCCGGAATCGCGGACGGTCCTGCAGGTCACCATCGAAAACGCGGCCGACGCCGACCGCACCTTTTCGATCCTGATGGGCGACGAGGTGGAGCCGCGGCGCGACTTCATCGAGAAGAACGCGAAGTACGTGCGGAACCTGGACGTCTGACGACGCCTACCGCCCGACACGAAACGACACTGAACTCTCCAGCACACTGAACGCATTATGGCGATCACCAGCGAAAAAATTGTCCCGGTAGACATCGAAGACGAGATGAAGGGCTCCTACATCGATTACGCGATGAGCGTGATCGTGTCGAGGGCCCTGCCCGACGTGCGCGACGGCCTCAAGCCGGTCCACCGGAGGGTGCTCTTCGGGATGAGCGAGCTGGGGCTCGCGAGCAACCGCGCCTACAAAAAAAGCGCGAGGATCGTCGGAGAGGTGCTCGGCAAGTACCACCCCCACGGCGACTCCGCCGTGTACGACACGATGGTCCGGATGGCGCAGGACTTTTCGCTGCGATATCCGCTGGTCGACGGCCAGGGCAACTTCGGGTCGGTCGACGGCGACTCCCCGGCGGCGATGAGGTACACCGAGGTGCGCCTCTCGAAGATCGCCGAGGAGATGCTCCGCGACCTGGAGAAGAACACCGTCAATTTCGCGCCGAACTTCGACGACACGCTCAAGGAACCGACGGTCCTCCCGGCGCTCGTGCCGAACCTGCTGGTGAACGGCACCTCCGGCATCGCGGTCGGGATGACCACGAACATCCCCCCCCATAACCTCACCGAGGTCATCGACGGTTGTATCGCCGTGATCGACACGCCGTCGCTCCCCGAGGAAAAACTGCTGAAAATCATCAAGGCGCCCGACTTCCCGACCGGCGGCATCATCTACGGTTACGAGGGGGTGAAGGAGGCGTACAAGACCGGCCGGGGCAAGATCACGGTGCGGGCGAGGGCGACGATCGAGACCGGGCGGGGTGAGCGGCAGTCGATCATCGTGACAGAGATACCCTATAT
The DNA here is from genome assembly GCA_964596065.1 of uncultured Chlorobiaceae bacterium. Lineage (GTDB taxonomy): Bacteria > Bacteroidota > Ignavibacteria > UBA10030 > SZUA-254 > SZUA-254. Next base: position 36,816 of record CAZQSM010000013.1, read on the forward strand.
GGTGAACAAAGCGTCGCTCATCGAGAAGATCGCCGACCTGGTCCGGGACAAGAAGCTCGAGGACATCTCCGACATCCGGGACGAATCGGACAGGGACGGAATGAGGATGGTGATCGAGCTGAAGCGCGACGCCAACGCCCCCGTGGTCCTGAACAACCTCTACCGGCACACGCAGATGCAGACCACCTTCGGGGTGATCTCGCTGGCGCTGGTCGAAGGGAGGCCGCAGGTCCTCACGCTGCGGCAGATGATCGACCATTTCATCAGGCACAGGAACGAGGTGGTCGTCCGGCGGGCGAAATACGAGCTGGACGAGGCGGAGAAGAGGGCCCACATCCTCGAGGGCTACATTATTGCGTTGGACAACATCGACGAGATCATCAAGCTGATCAAGAAGTCGAAGGACGTCCCCTCGGCCCAGGAGGGGCTGATGAAGCGCTTCAAGCTCTCCGAGATCCAGGCGAAGGCGATCCTCGACATGCGCCTCCAGAAGCTGACGGGCCTTGAGCGGAAAAAGGTCGAAGAGGAATACCGGGAGGTCATCAAGCTGATCGAGCGGCTCCGGTCGCTGCTGGCGAGCAAGAAGCTCCAGATGCAGATGATCAAGGACGAGCTGGCCGAGCTGCGGAAGAAATTCGGCGACGAGCGGCGCACCGAGGTCGTCTACAAGACGGAGGAGTTCAGCGTCGAGGACATGATCGCCGAGGAGGACGTCGTCATCACGGTGAGCCACTCGGGGTTCATCAAGCGGACGCCGGTCTCGGGATACCGCCGGCAGGCGCGGGGCGGCCGCGGCGTCGCGGGCGCGTCGACGCGCGAGGACGACTTCATCGAGCACATGTTCATCGCCTCGACGCACAACTACATCATGTTCTTCACCGACGCCGGGCGCTGCTACTGGCTGAAGGTGCACGAGATACCGGAGGCCGGCCGCGCGGCGCGCGGCAAAGCGATCGTGAACCTGATCTCCATCCAGCAGGGCGAGGAGATCTCCTCGTTCGTGCCGGTCCAGGAGTTCTCCGACGACAAATTCGTGGCGATGGTCACGCAGAAGGGGCTGATCAAGAAGACGCGCCTCTCGGAATATTCCAACATCCGCCGGAACGGGATCACCGCCATTTCGATGAAGAAGGGGGACCGCCTCGACGACGTGAAACTCACGGACGGGAAGCACCACATCGTCATCGGGACGAAACACGGGATGGCCATACGCTTCGACGAGTCGGAGGCCCGTCCGATGGGCCGCACGGCCGCGGGCGTCCGGGCCATCAACCTCGGCAAGAACGACATCGTCGTGGGGGCCGTGGCGGTCCGGAGGGAGAAGACGTCGATCCTGGTGGTGTCGGAGCACGGCTTCGGCAAGCGGAGCGAGCTGGAGGAATACCGCGTCAGCCACAGGGGCGGCAAGGGGATCTTCACGCTCAAGGCCACCGAGAAGACCGGGACGATGGTCGCCATCAAGGAAGTGCTCGAGAACGACGACATCGTCGTCGTCACGTCGAAGGGGATCATCATCCGCCAGCCGGCAAAATCGGTCAGGCTCTCCGGCAGGAACACGCAGGGCGTGCGCCTGATGCGCCTGGAACCGGGCGACCACACCGCCGCGGTGGCGATCGTGAGGTCGGAGGAGGACGCGTCGGAGAAGGGGGCGGAGGACGCCCAGATGACGCTCGACGAGCAGACTGCGGTGGCGAAGCCGAAGCCCCCCGTCAAACCGCCGGTCGGGACGAAGCCGGGCAGGAAATCCCCGCCGGCGAAGCCGGGACGGTCGAAGAAAAAATAATTTTCCTCGCCGCCTCCCGGACTAGAACATCAGGGTCACGCTCCCGATCGCCATCCGGCCGATCTTCGATCCGCCGAAGATCTGGTAATGTTCCCTGTCGAGCAGGTTGGTGACGTTCACGCCCGCGCTGACGTTGCGCGTGAACCGGTACGCGGCCGACAGGTTCACCAGCGTGTACGCGTAGACCCTCCCCTGGTAAATCCCCGCCGCCCAGTCGAACGTCGGCACGTATTTCACCGCCAGGTTCGCGCTCAATCCCGACATCCCGATGAAGGTGACCCCGGCGTTGACCTTGTGCCGGGGGGCGTTGGGGATCAGGATGTCCTTGCTGCTCTTCTCCTTCACCGCGAAATCGAACCACGCGTAGTTGGCGTCGAAGGTCCACGCCTCGCCCGCGTAGTAATTCAGCGCCACTTCCGCTCCCTGCTCCGTCACCTTTCCCGCGTTGTTGTACGACCAGATCGCCCGGAGCGCCGTGTCGCCCGGAAGGATGACCGGCTCGGGGTAATCGGGGTGGACGCCGGGGGCGAGGTCGGTGATGAAATCCCTCAGGATGTTATAGTACCCGTCCACCGTGACGAAGAGGCTCTTCGAAAAGATCCCCTTGTACCCCAGTTCGAACCCGGTGATCTTCTCCACCTTGAGCGCGTCGTTGCCGTGGTAGGCGAAGTACGACTTGAG